>JACQKH010000052.1 GCA_016204585.1 Candidatus Kerfeldbacteria bacterium | reverse complement strand
GACGTTCTTGCCAAAGAGCACGCGGCGCAGGAACTTCCTGATCTGCGCCTCTGATGGTATCTGTTTGAGGTGGTACATGTCCATAGGATACTCCTTGGATCTGGACCACCAGGGTTACATTACCCATTTATGTTTTTGTAGTTTGCTAACCTATATTAGGCCAACAATATCCGGGGCAATTTTCTTTCCATGGCGATAATAAAGCGCGACATACTCATACGAAAAAAGTTTCCTCAACGCGTCAGGGTCGTAACGTTGAATCCTTGCCAAGGTCAAGACTTGGCTCTGGTGGCAAAAAATCGCTCGTAGTTTTTTCTCGACAAATTGCCTGGTGTCGACACGACGGAGACGTTGACGCTGCTCGATTAACTGGATATTCAGACGCCTCCTGACAGTGTTGGGATAGCTGAAAAAGACAAAATCGCATTTGGCGCGAAGACCAGTCGATAGCTGTCGGCGAATACGGCGAACAAGCCGCGCCACCACCTGATGATCGCTATGACCAGTCAGGCCGTCGCGCGCAAATGTAAAGACCGCCGCCGGTTTATAACGATTGAGATAGTATTGCAGAATCTCGTCTAATCGCGATGGTTTGACGCGATCAAGACCGCCATCAGGGTATTTGAGCGCGTGGATGGTCCGAATTCCGAGGATGCTCGCCGAATGCCTAAGTTCACGCAGACGGCGGGCGGCCAAAACGCGCGCCGTCAACTTCGGTGAACCGATTTGCGTTGATTTCTCACCGCGGGTGAACGTTACCAGCACTGTTCGGACACCCCGCGATGACAGAGCGGCTAGCGTCCCGCCGCAGACCCACGCTTCATCATCAGGATGAGCAAAAACGGCCAGCACCGTCGGCGGCTTATTCATACAACGGACTGATATACGCTAATCACTCGATCGGCAATTTTCTTCCAATCGTAACCGAGGGCCGTGGCCCGACCGGCCTCAGCCATTCGACGGCGTCGCCCCGGATCGCCAGCCAGCGCCACAATCTTGTCTGCCAGATCCTTCGGATTCCTAGGCTGACTGAACAATCCTTGACGGCCGTCCGTCATGACATGGTGGTAGCCGGGAATATCGGAGGCGACAATTGGCAAGCCGCAGGCCATCGCTTCTAATAAGACAATTCCAAAACTCTCCCCGCCGACGGCTGGTGAGCAAAACACGTCAGCACTTCGGTAGTATCGCGGCAGGTCGTTCGACGAGGCCAACCCAGTGTACTGGACTCGCTGTTCGTGGCCGGGCGGGATAAACTGTTGATATACTTTTCTCCGCCAACCGCTGCCGACGATCAGCAGGCGGTAATCGGGAAGCTCGCGTTCGAGGTATGGGATGGCTTGCAGCAGGTATCGCGACCCTTTTCGCGGGTCCATCCGACCGACGAAGATGACGGTGAAACGCCCGTCGCGGAAAGCCGGAAACGGTTCCACCGCCGGAGAAAATCGATCACAATCAACGCCGTTCGGAATTATCTGAAATGGCACCTGGCCGAAGTGCTGGGCGTACTCCTTAGCACTGGCCGAAACGGCAATCCGCGCCGCCAAGCGATGCAGGACGCCGGCCAAGCGGTTCCGGACCATCGAGGGTAACGGCATCGTCGAGCGGTAGGTATGGAACGTTCCGACCAGCGGTCCGCGGAGGTGCCGGGCGGCCGATAGCGGCAGCCACGGATCGAGCGGCGAGTGGATATGGACGAGATCGAAACGCTCGCGCTGCTGAATGTGCCGGAGCTGACGAGCAAAACCAAACCCAAGAACCGCGCTGACGGTCGCGCCGTTCATGGTGACCAGCCATGTCCGGCCCAGGCGGAGCACGCGGAGCCCGCGATCTTCCGGCGTTTTTGCGCCGCCGGTAATAACGGTCACCCGGTGGTTACGACGGACAAGTTCCCGACCCAAATGATAAACATGTTCAGTCACGCCGCCGAGGACCGGGTAATATGACTGCGTGACGATGCCGATGTTCATCGGTGGCGAACGGATTTTCTAGAAACCGAGTCTAAGCGTCTGGACCGCCTGGCCGATTCCCAGGAGTAAGAAGAATCCTTGCTCATTCGCCGGCACTTCAAACCACAAATAACCGCCAGCCACCTCGGCCTGATCCGGAACGCTCACTTCGCGAGGCCCGACTGGTTCGCCGCCGGTTGAATCCAAGCGAATTTCCCGACCGGCCCAGGCGATGGGATGGATCGGCGGGTTGACTGTAAATGGCTTCAGGAACAAAATCACGAATTCCTTGCCGGCCGGCGCTTTGGTGCGTCGGAAAGCGTCGGTTTTAAGAGCGGTATCAATCGCCAGTATGGTATCACGGTAAGCGACGGATTTGTCAACGAGGATATCGCCTTTGATAATCACTGGCGTTTGAATAGTGGTGGTATTGGTGGTATTCCCGATGACCGTCGTATTAGTCTGTCTATTCGTCGGTGGTCGCGACTTCTTTGTCAAATACCAATATCCAACGTATACCAGTATAGCTAGAACTGTTACGATACTGATAAACCGGATAATGCGCATGGAACGCTAAAGTTAATGTGGGGATTAAAAGTGAAGTTGGTAGCCCCACCCCGTAGAACTTCTCGTTTTGCTCGAAGTCACGGGGCAGGCCGGGATCCATCCCGCTCCTTATTTTTTGCTTATAAGGCAAGCGAGGTCCCGCCTACTTGAATTTTTTAATCAAGGCGCGGGAGAACCCGAGGACTTATGTAGAGCTGGTAGCCCCACGGGGATTCGAACCCCGGTTTCTTGGATGAGAACCAAGTGTCCTAGACCAAGCTAGACGATAGGGCCCTGGTGGCGACGGTCTCAGAG
>JACQKH010000061.1 GCA_016204585.1 Candidatus Kerfeldbacteria bacterium | reverse complement strand
TCTTGCTGCAGTTCAGCGAGAGCGCATACGCGGTACGCCCGTGGAACGCTCCGCCGAACGCGCAGAACACCCGCTTCTCCTGAAGACGCGCCTCCGCCTCGCCACCGTACAGCTCTTTATAGCTGTGGTAGCGGCGCGCCAAGCACATCTTCACCGCGGCTTCCACGCTCTCGGTGCCCGAGTTGCAGAAGAATACCTTCTTCGGGTGCTTGCCGGGCGTGATCACGCAGAGCTTCTCCGCGAGCTGCACCTCGGCGTTGTTGAACCACTCGTTGCCGGGAATCATGAGTAGCTTCCCGCTGTGGCCGAGTGGCGTCACGCCGATGCCGGAGCAGAAGTCAACAAGCTCCACGAGTTCTCCGGTTTCCGCGAGTACGCCCCAGATACGCGGCCCTTCCCCATAGAGCGGAATGAGGTCGCTGTCAATCGTCGTGTTCACGATGTACTTCCTGCCGAGATAGTAGATCTCGGCGGGACTGAGCTGTCGCAACATTGCGCGTCTCCTTCATATTTACCGCCACTATTGGCGATACGAGCTGCTTACAGTATGAAAAAATCGCCATGAAAATGCAATAGGCGCCCGCATGATATTGCGAACGCCTACGGCGCGCGACGAACAAGAACGATGCGGTTGATGGCGTCTTCGCCGAGGTAGGAGAAGTTGCGGCCGAGGAGCAGCAATCGCAGAAACAACGAGCGGGGCCGCACATGCACCGCCATGACTGAAGTACCGTTTTTCGTATGACAACCCGGCACCTCCGTGACACGCACAACTACCCCCCTGACCTTGCAGCGCCAAATCGGAACAAGCACCTCATCCCCTTCCACCACCATGAGGCGATATGGGTACTGATGCTCAATGCCCATCGGAAAACCCCCTAAAAGATATCTAGTATAGAGTATATACAAATTCGGGCGCCGGAGATATATTCATAGTAGATAGTTTTCTGTTGGAGAAATGCCCGTGAACACACCCGACGAAGCAATGCTGCTTTCCCCTACAGAGCGGTGCGCGCGTTGCGGCATGGGACCGTCCCCAAATGGTCTCGCCGTGAATCTTCGAAACTTCCGCTGTCCGCAGTGCATGGAAAAATGCTGCGACAGCTGCTTCCGTTTCGACTTCGACGGCGACGGGCATACGTTCCAGTGCCCCAACCCGAACTGCAAGGCAATCTTGAAGTTCCCTTAGAGGAGACAAGCAATGGAAAGCAAAATCGAGACCGCCGTACTGTCGCGTCCGAGGTGCAAGTGTGGCGCGGTACAGCCGTTCTTTGGTGTAACCGAGTCGTTCAGGTCCAACCAGTTCCAACTCCTCTGCCCACACTGTTGGGAGAGGTGCTGCAACTCGTGCTTCGCCGCCAACTACGACGGCGACGGGCACACGTTCTTCTGCCCCAATCCGAGCTGCAAGCAGCTGCTCAAATTCCCGTAGCGAACGCCCCGCCGAGGTTATCGGCGGGGCGTTATCTTTTCCTCACACGTACAAGCAATTTTTATTTCTTCGCCCTTCCCTCTATAATCCCCTGTGCAATATTGTTCGGCACTTCCTCATAGTGGTCAAATTCCATCGTGAAATTGCCCCTGCCTTGCGTCATGGAACGGAGTTTCGTGGCGTAGCCGAACATTTCCGCGAGCGGCACCATGGAGTCAATGACTTTGATGTTGACGCGGTCGCTCATGTTTTCGATTTTGCCTCTTTTGGAGCTGATGTCGCCGGTCACATCGCCCATGTAGTTCGCGGGGACAAGCACCTGCACTTTCATGATCGGCTCCAAAAGAATCGGGCTCGCGCGCTTTACCGCCGCCTGAAACGCCATTGAACCGGCAATTTTGAACGCGGCCTCCGATGAGTCCACTTCGTGATAAGAACCGTCATAAAGTTCCACTTCTACATCCACAAACTTGTAGCCGGCAATAACACCGCGGTCAATCGCCTCGCTAATGCCTTTTTCCGCCGCCGGAATAAACTCCTGCGGAATGGCGCCGCCTTTGATAGCGTTCACAAATTCAAAACCCTTGCCGCGCTCCAACGGCTTAATCCGGATGCGCACATGGCCGTACTGACCGCGGCCGCCAGACTGCTTGATGTATTTTCCCTCGGCCTCGGCTTCGGCTTTGATGGTTTCTTTATACGCCACCTGCGGCCGGCCGACGTTGGCGCCCACGCCGAATTCGCGCTTCATGCGCTCCACAAGCACCTCCAAGTGCAGTTCGCCCATGCCGGAGATGATTGTTTCTCCGGTTTCGGGGTCGCCCGCCACGCGGAATGTGGGGTCCTCTTC
>JACQKH010000053.1 GCA_016204585.1 Candidatus Kerfeldbacteria bacterium | reverse complement strand
GTGTTGAGATGGTAAACCAAAGGAAAGTTTTTTCAATCCTAGCTGGCAGTAGCGTTGTCGCCTCAGATGTCTTGCTGGCCGCCGAAAAGGAGGCTCGGGAAAAACGAGCTGATTTAGCGCAATTTCTGGCGACCAAGAACATTTTGTCCGAATCACTAATTTACGAAACGCTGGCCACGGCCATGAAAATTCCTTTTATCGAATTATCAGATCGAAAAATCAGACGCGATATCTTAACGATTGTCCCTGAACCGATCGCTCAGCTCCATCAACTCATCCCGTTCGAAAAAACCGCCACGGCCTTGAAAATCGCCACCCTCGATCCGGAGGACATTGAAGTTTTTGATTTTATAGAGAAAAAAGCCGGCCTACCGGTCACTATCTATCTGACTACCCCATCCAGCATCAAGAACGGAATCAAACAGTATCACCAAGGCCTCAAAGCCGAGTTTCGCGAAATTGCCGCTGAACAGACGGGCGAGACCGCCAAAGCCGAAGACCTCAAACAATTAGCCGAGGACGTGCCGGTGGTGCGAATCGTCGATACTCTTCTGGAGCACGCCATTTTCGAAAACGCTTCGGATATTCATATTGAACCGACGGAGAAAGATACGGTCGTTCGTTATCGCATTGATGGCGTGCTTCGTGATGTGATGACCTTACCTAAGCAAATTCAGACCGGCGTGGTGGCCCGCATCAAAATTTTAGCCAACCTAAAAATAGACGAGCACCGATTACCGCAAGACGGTCGATTCAAAATAGAATCAGAGGGTCAACGAGTCGCCTTTCGTGTTTCCATCCTACCCGTTTACGACGGCGAAAAAGTCGTCCTCCGGGTGCTTAACGAATCGGCTCAGGTTCTGACCCTAGAACAACTCGGCCTACAACCTGGGCCACTGGAAATTTTAAAGCGAAACATTGCTAAGCCACACGGTATTATCCTAGTAACCGGTCCGACCGGCTCAGGGAAAACGACCACTCTTTACACCATCGTTACCATCCTCAATACGCCTCAGGTCAACATTTCTACAACCGAGGACCCCATCGAGTACCGCATGCCGCGTGTTAACCAAACACAGGTCAACCCAAGGATTGGGTTAACCTTCGCCGCTGGTCTGCGTTCGCTCCTTCGCCAAGACCCGAACATCATCATGGTCGGCGAAATACGAGACAGTGAGACCGCCGAGATTGCCACCCATGCGGCCATGACTGGTCACCTCGTCCTGACGACCCTGCACACCAACGATGCGGTCACCACCCTTCCTCGACTGACTGAAATGGGCGTACCTAACTTTCTGGTGGCCTCAACGGCCAACCTGGTGGTGGCTCAACGCTTGGTTCGAAAAATCTGCACTCGCTGCATTGAGAGTTACACTCTCAGCGCCACGTCCATCGAACACATTCAAAAACAAATCGACCTACCTAACGTGCTGGAGATTCTCCAACAGGAGGGCGCCATCGTCTCGGCCAAACAAGCCCCCGAATCGCTTCTGTTCTACCGCGGCCGCGGTTGTCGCTATTGTAACGATACCGGTTACAAAGGCCGAATCGGCATCTACGAAACGCTCGAAGTGACTACCCAAATCAGCGAACTCATCCTCCGTAACGCCACGGTTGAACAGCTGCGTTCAGGCGCTCGGGCCCAGGGAATGTTGACCATGATGCACGATGGATTTTTAAAGGCCAAGGCAGGCATCACCTCTATTGAGGAAATCCTGCGCGTAACGAAGGAGTAAAGATGCCGGAGTTCGAGTACACCGCCAGAACGCTCGAAGGTGACCTGCGACACGGTTTTGAGGTAGCGCAAGACGAGCGCGATTTGGAGAAAAAAATTACGGAACGTAACTTGGTGATGGTCCGCGCGTCAGTCGGCAAGTCAACGGCCAAGCTACCATTCCTGGACCGATTCCAATCAGTACCGATAGTCCAGAAGATGTTTTTTACGCAGTACCTCGAGGTCATGATCCGGGCCGGCTTTTCCATCAGTCGCGCGCTGCAAACCTTGGCCGATCAAACCAGCAGCAGATATTTTCGACGAGTCATTCTGGAGATCCGTGGGGATGTCGAATCCGGCATGTCCCTGTCAAAAAGTTTAGCCAAGCACCCACGCGTATTCAACGAGATGTACGTTAACATGATAAGTGCCGGCGAAACCAGCGGTAAACTAGACGAGGTGTTGAATCGTTTGTCGATCAAAATGAAAAAAGACCATAGCCTGGTGGGAAAAATCAAAGGGGCTCTAACTTACCCCATCATTATCGTGACGGTGATGCTGGCCATCGCGATTCTAATGACGGTCGTGGTCATCCCAAAACTTACGGAAGTTTTCAAAGAAGCGAATGCCACCCTGCCGTTCGCCACTAAAGTCCTAATCGCCGTTTCGAATTTCCTTATCCACAACGGGCTGTTGGTGACCGTCGTGGCGATAGCGTTCATTAGCATATGGCTGCGAATAATCCGGTCGCGTAAGGGAAAACGAATGTTCGACGCCGCGGTTTTGCGAATACCAATCTTAGGACCAATTGTCAAAAAAATCAGTTTGGCTCGTTTCAGTCGGTCACTGTCGTCACTGTTAGAGACTAACATTCCAATCATCGAGGCCTTTGCCATCATCGGCCGGACTATGGGAAATACTTTTTACCGCGAAGCCCTGCACAACGCTGGAATCAACCTGAAAACGGGCAGCACCATTGCTAAGTCGCTTCGCCAATACCCCCGGTTATTCCCGCCTCTGGTCACTCAGATGATTGCGGTTGGGGAAGAAAGCGGATCGCTAGATTCGATTTCTGGCGATCTGGCTGGCTTCTACGAGGACGAGGTTGATCAAACAATGTCAAACCTCTCAACGATTATCGAGCCGGTACTAATGCTACTCCTCGGTGTCGGGGTGGCCGGCATCGCCGTGGCCGTGATCCTGCCGATCTATTCGCTGTCCCAACAGATAGGATAACGATTAATGCGACTATCCTCGATTTTCTTAAATCCGCACAAAGACGCTCTGGGCGTTGATTTCAGCGGCGCCGACATCCGCTTTGTTCAAGTCCGCCGGCGCTCAAAGAATCGTTTTGAGCTCGTTCACTTCGGCACCGTCACGCTTCCCCCCGGCTCGCTTGAACGGGGTCGGGTAGCCAATGCACGAATATTTACCCGAGCTGTCCAGACGATCATTAATCCCGGCTCAGCCGCCGGTCGGATACGAAGCCAGGCGGCCTCAATCGCCGTTCCCGAACGGGATTCTTTCATGAAAGAATTGAGCATTCCGACCGATCTTTCCGGAAACCTCGGCGAAGCGGTTCGCTGGGAAGCGTTACAGCATATCCCATTTGAACTAGACGAGTTAAACCTGGATTGGGAAACTGTGCATTCCGACCAGTCTGGTAACCACGTTCTGGTGGCCGCCATCCCAAGAAAAATAGCTGAAGGGTTTACTGACGCAGTCGAAGCAGCCGGCATTACCGTGCTCGCACTTGAACCAGTCAGTCTCTCGCTGATCCGGCTGTTTGCACAATACTTTCGGGGAAAGAAAGCCGGCTTAATCCTCCATCTCGGAGAACTGGAAAGTATTGCCATCTGGGTCGAAGATAGTCGTCCAATCTTCACCGCCTCCTTGCCAATGACCGTCATCGGCATTAATTCAGCTTTACAATCCCGATTTCAACTCAGCCCAGCCGAGTCAGCCAAGGCCCGTCGCCACCTAGGGTTCTCGCCAACGAAAGGTCGCGGTGAAGTTCGCTCGTCACTCGAAGAAATCTTATCAACCACTGTCCAGCGTCTCATGACGATTGAAGAATTCTATCAAGACCATTTTCCCAACCCCCAAAAACCCGAATACATTTTAATCTCAGGTCCCGGCTCTTCAACCGCGGATGTTGACATAGCAATTTCCAAAAAAATTAAGATTCCGGTCTCGCTAGCCCAGCCGCCGGCCAATCTTGTACTGACTCGACGCACCAAAGGCTTTCTTGATGTCTTCCGCGATTTCGCCGCGGCCTACGGATGCGGAATCAGAACTTAGAAATTAGCCGATGTACGACCTAAATCTCTTAAGCCCGGAAAGGCGTCTTAGCTTGCGCCAGGAATCGTTCGGTCGAGCGATCGGACGGACGATGCTAGTGGTCTTACTGCTGGTCCTGCTTGACTCCGGCGTTCTCTTCTCCATCAATCGAGTCTTGGTACGCCGACACGAATTTTATATCACCCAGCTGGCTTCCACCAAGGTTGTTACATCCACGGGCAAAGCGCTTCCGGTGGCAGAAGTTACCAAAAAACTCAACGCTGAACTCAAAGCACTCAAGCCAGTCGCCGACGATCCGGCATTGGAAAACCTATTTTCCAAAATTTCGGATGCGCTGCCGCCCGGAATCCGCTTGAACTCATTCACTATCTCGTTAACGACCAAACAGGTGGCGATCAAGGGAGTAGCGGCCAGCCGTAACGACCTTCAGCCGTTCGAGGAACAACTTCGCAATTTGCCGTGGTTATCAAATATATCTACTAATCGAAATTTAAACGAACGAAAAGATATTCCATTTGATACCACAGCATCTCTCGAAACATCGAAAGTCCCCCAGCCATGACACTCGGTAAAAACCCATCAATGATCATCGGCCTTGGCGGCGGATTCCTGGTGATCCTTGGAATTCTGCTAACTATCCTCGCACAACTAAACATCATCGCCAGTACTCGCCAAGGAATTGATAGCACCCGGAGGCTGATCGAGTCATTGAAAAAACAACAGAAAAATATCGACCGGGTCAGTCAAGATTTTTCAACTATTGACAGCCAAGAAAAATTTGCCAGCCAGCAGTTTTTGACGGAGGCGCGCGCGATTGAATTCTACGATGCCGTTGACGAGGTTTTCTCAGCCAGCGGAATCGCCGAGCAAAGCATTCGGGTTGATTCCCCCATCCCGGGAAAAGAACTTCAGCTGGTAGGTATTCACTTTTCTTTCGCCGCTACCTATAACCAAACACAAGAAGTGTTGCGTCGAATAACCGCTATCAACCCGCTCATTCACCTTGAAACAGTTGCCTTGTCGTCAAACAATGAAGTGTCTCCACCACTGACAGTCACCGCTGATGGTACTATTCCTTGGGCTGCGAAAAATGACTAACCGCCAGCACCTTCGTCCACTGACTAGGATCATCGAACGGAACGGCTTGCGTCTAGTCATCGGGGTCTTCGTCATTTTTTCATTATGGGTTGTCTTTATCGCGACCACGAAATTACCAGATGATCCGTTGTCCGCCACGGCGATTGTTTCGTCGGAGGGACGCGTTGACGAAGCCGCTCTCAAACTTCTTCAAACCACTCGGGAAAATCAACAGCGGCGGAGTGAGCGGCCTCAGTCGTTTGTCAAAGATCCATTTATCCGACCTTGACAGACATCAGACCGGCCTATATACTTTGGACCACAACCCTTAATAAAAGATAGTATGGCCCACACAAAATCTGGAGGATCAACAGCGCTTGGCCGAGATTCCGCCTCTAAAAGGCTCGGCGTAAAAATAGGCGACGGTGCGCCAGTACGAACTGGCATGATCATCGTCCGGCAACGCGGCACCAGTGTGCGCGGCGGGATTAACGTGGCTCGCGGAGCCGACGATACTCTTTACTCATTAGCCGATGGACTTATTCGTTTTCGTACCAAAAAAACCCGCCGGTTCCACGGCCAGCTTTTAGCCAAGACCATCGTCGACGTCGTACCAACCCCCGCCGACAGCCATTAGCCCCTTTTTGCTGCGGCCGCCCGGACAAACGCTAAAAAAAGCGGGTGCGGGTAGAGCGGATAAGATTTGAATTCCGGATGGAACTGAACCCCGATGAAAAAAGGGTGGTTTTGCAATTCCATGATTTCAATCAGGTTGCGCTCCGGATTGACGCCGGCCACGATGAAACCGGCTCGTTCAAAGACAGCTCGATACCGATTATTGACTTCGTATCGATGCCGATGACGTTCAAACACTTGAGTCGTGCCGTAAGCCCGTCGAGTTAACGTCCCCGGCCGAAGACGACAACGGTACTCGCCAAGTCGCATCGTCCCGCCAAAATCACGCTGAGCCATTTTTGCTCGCTGCTCAGGCAACATATCAATCACTGGATAGGGAGTGCGGGGGTCAATCTCGGTGGTCTGCGCTCGACGAAATTTTAAAACGTCACGCGCGATCTCCACCGTCGCCAGCTGAAAACCGTAGCAAAGGCCGAAATATGGAATACGATGTTTTCGAACATACTTAATCGCGGATATTTTTCCCTCCGCTCCCCTAGAACCAAACCCGCCCGGTACAATAACGCCGTCATACTTCGCCAGCTTGGAAAGAGCTCGTTTGTCCTTTTCAAACTCTTCGGCGTCGAGCCAGGTGATTTGCGGACGTCGGTGAAGTTTCCAGGCGGCGTGCTTGATAGATTCGATTACTGACACGTAAGAATCGCTTAAAGTAAACTCGCCAGTTGAAAAATACTTTCCGACGATCCCGATGGACACCAACTTTTTCGAACGGTGAGATTGCTGAAGGAATTTACGCCAATCGGCTAAATCGCGCCGACGGGCCTTAAGACCGAACTTATGAAGAATTTTCTCGCCTAATCGCTCCGCCTCGTAGTTCAATGGAACTTGGTAGATGACATCAACGTCCGGGGCGGAAATGATGTCCGCTGCCTTCATGTTACAAAAAACCGATATTCTTTCCCGACGAGGCATATCAAGCGATCGCTCGGCTCGACACAGAAGAAAGTCCGGATGGATGCCCGCCGAGTTTAGGGCGCGGACCGCATGTTGGGTCGGCTTCGTTTTCATCTCGCCCAATTTGGCCGGAATCGGCAAGTAGCTCACCAACACGAATTGAACTGATTGCGGTTCGGCTAAATGCATCATCCGGGCCGCTTCCAAAAACAATAGATTTTCGTATTCGCCGACCGTACCGCCAATTTCGATGATCATTATCTCCGCCCGGGTGACTTTGGAGGCGTGTCGGATCCGCCTGATAACCTCCTCCGGAATGTAGGGAACTGGCGAGACCGACTTGCCGCGGTATTCGAGGTTTCGCTCCTTCCTAATAACCGACAGGTAGACCTGGCCAGTCGTCATGTAGCTGTCTCTGGTTAGTTCGGTATGAAGAAACCGCTCGTAATTGCCGATATCTTGATCGCTCTCTAAACCATCCTTAGTCACAAATACTTCGCCGTGTTCAGTCGGATTCATCGTGCCGGCGTCGACGTTGACGTAGGGGTCAATTTTCATGGCAGACACACGGTACCCTTTACTTTGCAACATTCGGGCGATTGAAGATACGGCAATACCCTTTCCCAGACCGGACAACACTCCACCCATCACAAAAATGTACCTTTTCGCACTAGTGGTCATGGTTGTCTGAAATTACCGAGACTAATACGGTCGCCGATTTACCCAGTGCCAGTTGGATTTTCACCTTGAAATCGCCAATGGCATCAATTGGCTGATCGAAATTAATCGCCGGCGGGACGACTTCAAAACCCTTTTTCTGCAAGGCCGCCCGAATTTGCTGGCGCGAAACAGCCGCAAACAATCGTCCAGTCTCGGTGACTTTCGTCGGTATGGTGACTCGCAGCTGATCAAGATGTTTGGCCGTGGCCGATACGCTCTGTTCCTGTTTTTGCCGTCGGCGTTCCTGCCGGGCTCGCTCAAGTTCAAGTTGCCGGAGTATTTGGGCGGTGACTGGCGCGCCAATCTTCCGCGGCAGCAAAAAATTCCTGGCAAATCCATCTGGTACGGTAACGACTTCGCCCCGACGACCTAGTTCAGAATGGTCTTTGAGCAACAGGATGTCCATACCGCCGTCAGTTTAGCATAAGACCACTAGCAAGTGAAGGAAGAAGCTGCGGCGGACTACTTGGCGATCAATTCAAGTGCTCGATTTAGCTGCGAGTCGTTCGGGGACTCAGTCTGACCATTACCCTCAACCACTTCGGTCGGCTCGATTCCGGTTTTATCGATGGATCGACCGTTCGGCGTCAGCCAGTGGGCAATGGTCAGTTTAACGCTTGATCCGTCTGGGAGGTCTTCGATCTCCTGAACCGACCCCTTACCAAACGACTTGGTGCCGACCACCGGCACTTGCCGTCGGTCCTGCAGAGCGCCAGCCAGTATTTCGGCCGCCGAGGCGGTTCCACCATTAATAAGGACTACTACCTTGTAGCCGTCAAGCGGTGCCGATCCGCGTGCGTTTATTGTCTGCTGCTTGCCCTGGCCATAATCCTCAATCACCACCGATCCGTCTTTAAGGAAAGCCTCGGCCATCAAGATAGCCGAATCTAGATAGCCGCCGGGGTTATTCCGAAGGTCTAAGATCAAACCGGTCGGTTGTCGCAAGAGCACTTCCTGCACCGCCTTGGCAAACTCTTCGTCCGTATCTTGGGTAAAGCTACTAACCGTCACAATGGCGGCGGTCCGACCGCTATCAACGGCGCGCCACTCTAACTTAACACTCTTGATTTGGATACGGTCTCGCTTAATCGGGATGTCTCGAGGATCTTCTTGTCCGCGGGCGATTTTTAAAACCACGGTCGTCCCCGCTTGGCCTCGGATCTTGGTAACCGCGTTCTCCAGCGTTAAACCTTCAGTTGATGATCCATCGATCGCGATGATTCCGTCACCGGCTTGCAGGCCAGCTCTCTCAGCTGGCGTGGCAGACAGCGGGGCGATGACTACGATGCGATCGTCTTTAAGGCCGAGTTCAACGCCGATGCCAAAAAACTTTCCGTTTATTTCATCGGCAAAGATGCCTGATTCCTCAGGGTTAAGATAAAACGAATAAGGATCGTCGAGACTGTTGACGAGTCCGTCAAGCGCCCCCTGCAGTAGTTTCTTTTCATCGATCGGCCGGGCCACGTATCGCTCCTGAATCACGTTCCAAGTTCTGGAGAAAAGGTTGAAGTCGGCCGCCGAATTGACCCTGGTTAAACTACGAAGTGCATCATCAATTGAACGGAGGGGTCGTTCGAAGCGATCGATGCGGGATACCAGCAAACCAGCCAGAAAACCAAGCAGTAACAGAATTATGGGCAGTAAACGAGATCGAGGCGCTTGGCTGTCAGAATTCATAACGTTCAATTTTCGCGCCGAGGCGGTTCAATCGTTGATCAAGCGCTTCATATCCGCGATCGAGCTGATAGGCCGGTGCGACAGTGCTCGTGCCTGAAGCCACGATGGCCGCGATGAACAGCGAGGCGCCGGTTCTGATGTCATAATTCGTAATATGAGAACCGTAAAGCGACCGAGGTCCGGTCACCAAGCAACGATGGGGATCGGAAATAAAAATATCCGCCCCCATTTTGTTAAGTTCTTCGACAAATTTAAGTCGTCCTTCGTACATCCAATCGTGGACTAAACTGGTGCCAGTCGCCTGCGTCAGCAAGACGGTAAACGGCGGTAGCAGATCATCGTGAAAACCTGGATAAGGCATACCGTGGACTCGCCGAACTGCCCGCAGTTCGGTTGTGGGATGGGTTACGATATCCACCACTTCATATGAGCTGCCGTGAAAGGATCGCCGGTCCAACATGGCAAAATTGACATTGGCTTCGCGAAATTTCTGCAGCTCGGAGTATAGGAATATCGGGAAATTTTTAATGCGAACTTCTGACCGTGCGGCCGCCGCCAGGCACAGAAGCGTACCGGCTTCTACCGGGTCAGGCATAACGGTGTAGTCGATTGTTGGATGGAGGGTGGCGACCCCTCGAATGGTCAAGGTGTGTAAACCAACACCCGATATTTGCGCCCCGAGCGATTGAAGAAACCAGCACAGATCTTGGACCGAAGGATCGGCCGCCGCACATCGAATAATCGTCTGATTTCCTGACGATAGGACCGAAGCCAAGATCGCGTTCTCAGTGGCTGTCACGCTGAACTCGGGCATGGTAAAATCTAAATCACCTCTCGGCCGGGCGCGCAATTTGTATGTCCCAGTCGTCTCGACCACCTCAACACCCAGCGCCCGGAAGGCCGTCAAGTGAGCGTCGAGCGGTCTAGCGCCGATTTGATCCCCTCCCGGGCCAGGCAGACTCACCTCGTCAGACCGTGCCAACAGCGCTCCCATTAGGATGACCGATGCGCGCAGGCGACCAATGATGTCCCGTGAGATGTTGGCAGGATTGATGGCTTTCGCTTCAACGCGGACGGTGTGCGAATCACTCCATACTGCCTTGGCTCCCAGACTCTCCAACAGTTCAAGCAGGCGAAATACATCCTCGATCCGCGGTACGTTCTGGATTATACACGGTTCTGAAGTTAAGAGAGTAGCGGCTAAAATCTTCAGCGCTGAATTCTTCGATCCGCTGACGGTAATTTCGCCGCCCAATGGGCGTTGTCCTTCAATTCGAAAACCAATCATGTATCATTGGGTAGCGTCAGCCTATTGCAACTGCTACAATAAATAAATCTTAAAATAAGTTTAGCACGTATCCGATAACCGTCAACGCCTCATGAACGTCTTCCAGCGGCGAATTCTCTACCTAGCGGCTATCGCCGTGTTTCTGGTGCTGGCGCCAATTGTCCTCCTTTACGGTCAGGGTTGGCGACTCGACTTCCGCCGCGCTCAAGTCGTTAGGACTGGCGGTATTTACATTGACTCATTTCCGCAACGCGCCAGCGTGACGATCAATAGCCGACCAATGTCACGCCTCACGCCGATATCAATCTTTAATCTGCGCCCCGGCGTCGCCAATGTCGTGATTGATAAACCAGGTTGGCAACCATGGAGCGGAAGGATCACGGTCGTCCCGCAATCACTAACTCAGGTGGCGGCAGTTATGATGCCATCGCCGGTTTCATCACTTGTCCTGCCGGAGAGTCAGTCGGTTCCCATCTCCTTTGATCGGAGCAGGGGTCAGCTACTTTATCTCATCCAACAAGCTAACGGTACGGCCGTCAAGGCGTTGACTCTCGATCCGCCGGCGGTTCAAACTATCGCGATTCTCCCCGTCACTGGCAAAGTTCATCAGGCGACCGCTTCGGCTACCCATAAGTATATCGCTTTGGTAACTGAAAAATTAGGACTGATTGTTCTTCGACGCAATGATGTTGGGCTGGTAACTTTTGACTTTCCGGCGTCTTCGACGCCTAGCCGAATAAGCTGGCATCCCACCGACGACGAAGAATTTTATTTTCTCGACCGCGGGTCGCTATGGCAAGCTGATATGGCGCAGGGTCAAATGAAAGTCGCGGCCAGCCCGAATATCAAGGAGTTCATGATCGGTAACGATGCGCTTTGGGTAATCCGACAAACCTCAATCATGGAAAAACTCCAACGGCTGAATGTCAAGAAACAAAATGATGTTTTAGAGGAAATTAGACTTGATTTCGCCGTTGACAAAATTCTTTATGTCTCCTCTGAGGCATTCATTATATCAAACAAAAACTCGGTTGTCTTCCTCAACCGTCAGGCCGGTCTAATTAACTCAATCCAGCTTGATAAAATAAAGGCACACTATCTCGACAGTACTAAACGTTGGTTGCTTCTCCTTGGCGATTCAGAGGTCTGGACAGTGGACGTTAGAACTGGCGAATTTACACTCGTTAGTCGGCGCTCCGATCTTCGTGATGCACTATGGTACCAAAGACTTCCGGCCATCTTTATGCTGACTGATCGCACGGTCCAGATCATCTCAACCAAGCCGACGCCAATTTTGTCCGGGGCGGCCGGAGAGTTCGTTGATCCTCAGCAACTTTTTTCGCTCGACGAGTCGAACATCGGTATCGTCGAAGCCAACCGACTGGTGATCTGGCAAGTCAAACAGCGATAGTTTTTCCGCGAAGTCGCTCAGCGGCCACCGTATTGGCTAGCAGGAGCGAATCGAAGGTACCGGTGTCGAGCCACTCGCCCTCAAAAATTTTTACGTCGAGCAGACGTCGATGAAGGTAGATATTGTTTAAATCGGTGATTTCGAGTTCACCGCGAGGAGAGGGCTTTAAAGATTTTGTCAATTCCACCACCCGATTATCGTAAGTGTAAAGTCCGGTGACGGCGTAGGTGCTCCTCGGGACTTTCGGTTTTTCAACGATCCCCTTGGCCCTCATATTCTTGGTAAACTCAACCACCCCATATCGCTCGGGGTCGCTCACTTTTTTAGCGTAGACCCGAGCCCCCCGCTTGAAAGATTTTACCCCCTGACGGATTTGTTGACGGTCGTCAAAGAAAATATTATCGCCGAGTATCATGGAAACGGAGTCGCGTCCGATGAAGGTCTCGCCGATGATAAAGGCCTGGGCCAAACCCTCCGGCCTTTCTTGAATTTCGTATGTGAATTTCGCGTTGAATTCTTTACCTGATCCCAGAACGCGCAGGAAGTCACCGGCTCGGTCGGGAGCGACGATGATGAGAATGTCCTTGATCCCAGCCTGGATTAGAGTTTCCAGCGGGTAAAAGATCATCGGCCGATTGTAGACCGGCAACAACTGCTTGCTCGTCACCAGGGTCAGGGGTTTGAGGCGGGTGCCGGCACCTCCGGCTAGAATAATACCTTTCATGGTTTTGACTATGATAGTTGGGCGATATAGTCTCGAAGGGCTTCCGGCCACGTCCGCAGCGGCGCGAGCTTGGTGTTTACCAGGATCGAGATTGACGGTCGCTTCGCGGGCCGCGAAAAATGACTGCCGTGAACGGGTTTTAGTATACCACCCCACTTCATGACTGAGAAGATTTCCTTGGCAAATTCAAACCAGGTGCACGAACCGTCGTTGGTCCGGTGGAAAATTCCGCGACGTTCGGACATCATCAGCTGGTAGGTCGCTTCCGCTAAGTCCGGCGCGTAAGTTGGACTGGCTCGTTCATCATCAACCACCTCGATGATTGGCTGTTGTCTAGAAAGCTCGATCATTTTTTGCACAAAATTTTTCTTTGCTCCCGCTGCCCGTCCCTGTTCGCCAAAGATCCGGGAGGTCCGAATGATAATGAAGACCGCCCCGGAACTTTGCAATCGGCGTTCGCCTTCCGCTTTGGACTGTCCATAAAAGTTCACCGGCGCAACCGTCGAGTCTTCGGTATATCCGGCTGGGTTGACGCCGGGGAAAACATAATCCGTGGAATAATAGATCACCAGCGCCTTTAGCTTGGCTGCCACTTGACCGATTACACCAACGCTGCGGCCATTAACTCGGAGCGCCAGCTCACGCTGAGATTCTGATTCATCAACGGCGGTGAAGGCGGCCGTATGAACAATGATTTCCGGCTTGATTTTGCTTAGAACGGTCGGGATCTGCGTCAGTTCCGACAAATCAAGATCGTCCTGCGTCAACGGAATTGGTTGAAGCTCTGACAATCGCTTCAGTACGGCGCTGCCGAGCGTGCCGTCCGCGCCGGTAACTGCTATCCGCACTACGTCTTCCTCCCGTATTGTTGACGATAATACTCAAGGTATTCCCCTTTCTTGATCTTTCGCCACCACCACTCGTTTTCACGGTACCAACGAACGGTTGAAGCCAGCCCCTGATCGAACGATCTTGTCGGCGCCCACCCGAGTTCGTTCCTAAGTTTAGTGCTGTCGATGGCATAACGGAGGTCATGGCCCGGGCGATCAGGCACATAGTCGATCATGTTTTCACTGAGTTCGAGGATGGTTAAGATTTTTCTGGTAACGTCGATGTTGGCCAGCCGTTCACCAGTCCCAATGTTATATACTTCACCCGGTTGGCCCGCCGTCATGACCGCATCTACGGCGCGGCAGTGGTCAGGCACATAAATCCATTCGCGCACCTGTCGGCCATCGCCGTAGACCGGCACTTTTTTACCTTCCAGCAAGTTAGTAATGAAGAGCGGTATTAGTTTTTCTGGATACTCATAGGGGCCGAAGAAATTGCAGCTATGGGTAACCACGGTAGGCGTGCGGTAAGTCCGCCAATACGCTCGCACCAAGTGATCGGCGCCGGCTTTAGAGGCGGAATACGGGCTGGACGGATCAAAGGCTGTGGCCTCGGTGAACTGTCCATCGGCAGTCGACCCGAACACCTCATCAGTTGAAATTTGAACGAAACGTTTAACGCCGTGCTGGCGGGCAGCTTCCAGAAGGGTGAAGGTTCCCACCACATCAGTCATGATAAAAGCCTTCGGGTCGAGGATCGAGCGATCAACGTGCGTTTCGGCCGCGTAGTTGAGCACAACCTCAGGCCGGTGCTGCCTAAAAACGTTCTCGACTGTCGCTTCATCGGCGATGTCACCTTTGACAAAGGTGTACCGCGGGTGACCAACGATGTCTTTCAGGTTGTCGAGATTACCGGCGTACGTCAGCTTGTCAACGTTGACGACCTGGGCGTGGTCATACTTGTTTAACAGAAAACGAATCATGTTCGATCCCATAAAACCGGCGCCGCCGGTCAGCAGAACCTTCATGGCCCTAAGTTCCCAGCTCCCAGGCTGACAGATACGCGCGTTGCGCCGGGGTCAGGCGATCGATTGATGTCCCCAAACTGGCGAGTTTCAACCGGGCGATGGTCATGTCCAGCTCGTCTGGCAGGGTGTAAACTTGCGGCTTGAGCTGGCGGTGATATTTGACCAGGTACTCAACGGCCAAGGCCTGGTTGGCAAAACTCATGTCCATCACGGCGGCCGGATGTCCCTCGGCGGCCGCCAGGTTTAAGAGCCGGCCGGCGGCGATCAGATAGATCGTCCGGCCGGAGCTGAGCTCGAAGGCCTCGAGGAATGGCCGCACCGGATAACGACGTCGGGCAATCCGAGCCATGCCACGAACGTCAATCTCCACGTCAAAGTGACCGCTGTTTCCGATGATCGCTCCATTCTTCATGCGCCGGACGTGGGCCGGGCCGATGATGGAGGTGTTCCCGGTGACTGTCACAAAAATATCCCCCAGCGATGCGGCCTCAGTCATGCGCATCACGCGGTAACCGTCGAGCAACGCTTCGAGCGCCCGGACGGGGTTTACTTCGGTCACGATCACGTTTGCTCCCAGGCCGTGGGCGCGGGCGGCCACGCCCTTTCCACACCACCCATACCCAGCCACCACCACCGTCTTTCCAGCCACCAGAATGTTAGTCGAGCGAAGAATACCATCAATAGTACTTTGTCCGGTGCCGTAGCGGTTGTCGAAGTAGTGCTTTGTCCGCGAGTCGTTCACGGCCATCACCGGAAAACGAAGCAGCCCTTTGCGTTCCAAGCTCCGAAGACGAATGACTCCAGTAGTCGTCTCCTCAGTTGACCCGTAAATTTTCCCAGCCAATGATTTACGGGAACTGTGAAGAAGCGAAACAAGGTCAGCCCCGTCGTCCATGGTGACATGCGGTCGTGTATCGAGCGCGGCGTTAAGATGGCGGTAATATGATCGTCGGTCTTCTCCTTTTTTGGCAAAAACTGGAATACGATCAACCCGAACGATCGCCGCGGCCGTATCATCCTGGGTGGACAATGGATTTGAAGCACAAAGTACCACGCTCGCTCCGCCAGCCTTTAGAGTTCTTATCAGGACCGCCGACTCGGTAGTGACATGTAGACAACCAGCTACTCTGACTCCGCGGAGCGGCCGCTCCCGCCGGAAGCGCTGGCGAATAAGCCGGAGAACGTTCATCTGACGTTCGGCCCAGTTGATCCGCATTTTCCCGGCGGTGGCCAGCTTGATGTTACGGATATCGTATTTCATAGATGGTCCTCTGAGTTCAATTGTAATAGTTGACCATAGTTACGCTGATAGCGCTTCGCAAATTCGGCCGGTGTGAAAGAATGCGTCTGCGTCCCGACCCGTTCAACCGTGTAGACGCTGGCTACCGCCCCCATTTGGCCAGCTATTCTCAACGGAGCTCCCTGCGTCAGACCAGCCACAAATCCGGCCCGCCAAGCATCACCGGCGCCGGTCGGATCAATTTCTGAATGGGGTTTGGCCGCCGGTATGCGTATCACTTTTTTCCCCTGATATATGAGCGCGCCTTTTTGGCCTAGCGTGGTCACTATGTATGGAACGGCCGCCTGCATTTGACGCCAACTCACCCTAGCTTGCTTGAGCAACAAGGCTAACTCGTAGTCGTTCGAAATTACGCCTGACGAAGAGCCAATCATCGACCGCATATCTTGAGAGCGGAGAGCGGGAATGGCCTGACCGGGATCAAAAAGATAAGGCGTTTTGTGACGGCGACAAAGCCGACTAAGTCTAAGCATGGTGAAGGGGTTCCCCGGAGCGATGATAGCGTAGGCAATCCGTCCAACTGGCAGATGACGAAGGGCTGACCATTGCACCGCTTCGTTTAGAGCGCCCGGCTGGAAAGCGGTAATTTGATTATCGTCACGGTCAGTGATAATGTAGGCGGCGGCGGTCGGCCTAGTTTTTATGATGGCAATGCCGGACCGGTCGAGCTGGTGACGGGTGAGCCATTTCGCGTAAGGTTGAAAGTCATTGCCAGCTGAACTGACGATTAAAGCCCGTCGCCCAAGCAGACGGAGCGTGAAGGCGATGTTCCCAGCCGTTCCGCCGAAGCTCTGACGAACGTCGGTCACGCCGAAACTGACGTTAAGAATGTGAATCTTGCTTGGCAGGATCGCATCGGCAAACCGTTTATGGTAGTTGAAAATCCGATCGTAGGCTAGCGAACCTGCCACAATGATTATTCCTGGCTGCATCGCTTGATAACGGTTTAATCCGAATCTCGCCACCCGATTGATGGCCAATCAAAGTCCTTCCTGATACTGCCAATAGTGTATGATATCAGGCAGTGTTTTGTCTAGAAATGATATGGCCGTCTGCCAACCAATCTCCGCCTTGATCTTTCTGGGGTCGCCAATCAAGGCCGGAATGTCCGTCCGGCGATATAACTTCGGGTCGGCCACCACGACCCGGTCGTCGATTTTCAGTAATGCCAAAATCGACTGTAGGACTGTCCGCAGCTCGAATCCAAGCCCAGAACAGACATTATAAACTTCACCAGGCCTACCCTTTTCCACCAGCAAACGGTAAGCTCGAACGATATCTCGGACGTCGCACAAGTCACGGACGACGCTAAGGTCGCCAACGCTTATCCGTGTTTGTCGTCCATTAGTTACGCGGACCGCTTGATAAACGTAGCTGGGAACGGCGAATGTCGGAGTTTGTCCTGGCCCAGTATGGTTAAAGCTCCTGGCCACGATCACCGGGCAGTGCGCTGTGCTAACCAGCTTTTCCTGATTTACCCGACTACGACCGTAGGGACTAACCGGTGCGAGTTTCGCGTTCTCAGGTATTGGTAGTTCTGGCGGCCGACCGTAGACGTCGGCTGAGCTTACCAGCAAAAGACGTGGTTTAAGACGCAAGTCGCTAACGGTGTCCAGCAGCATAACCGTTCCTCCGACGTTTACACGTTCCGCCTCATCGGGCATCTCCCAACTCTTGGCCACTGAGCTAAAACCAGCCAGATGGAAAATTACATCTGGTTTGACTTGCACGCAGACTTGCCGCAGCGAACGCCGATCCGTAATATCCACTCCAAAGTCACGATCATTTGATTCGAAACCTTTGCCAATGCCAAATACGTCATAACCATGATGATTGAGCTCACGCCGGAGGTGCGGTCCAACAAATCCGTTGATCCCGGTAATCAGGGCTCGGCGCATGTGCTAGTGAAAGAGGGCCAGATCAGCCTCAACCATCATCTTTACGAGTTCGGGAAATCGGACAGTCGGCGACCAGCCGAGTTCCCGTCTGGCCTTCGAGGCATCGCCGACTAGCATATCGACTTCAGCCGGACGAGTGAACTGGCGATCAACTTTGACAAACCTTTGCCAATCCAGGCCGACATGCGCAAAAGCGATCTGCACCAGTTCCTTGACCGAGTGAGATTCACCGGTGGCCACTACGTAATCACTAGGGCGGGGCTGCTGAAGCATCATCCACATGGCCTTAACGTAGTCGCCGGCGTATCCCCAGTCGCGTTTAGCCTCCAGATTCCCCAGTCGCAACTCCTTGGTCAACCCTAATTTTACGCGGGCCACTTCATAAGATACCTTCCGGGTAACAAACTCAAGACCGCGACGAGGGGACTCATGGTTGAAAAGAATGCCCGAGCAGGCAAATAACCGGTAACTTTCACGGTAATTGACGGTAATGAAGTGTCCGTAAGTCTTGGCCACGCCATACGGGCTGCGCGGATAGAAGGGGGTGGTCTCGTTTTGCGGCATGGCTCTGACCTGTCCAAACATTTCACTTGATGAAGCTTGGTAGAATCGGGCCTGGGGGGCGACGGACCTGACCGCTTCGAGCATCCTGGTCACGCCAAGGCCGGTAATATCACCAGTTAGGATAGGTTGGTTCCACGAAGTTGGCACGAAGCTTTGCGACGCCAGGTTGTAGATTTCTTCCGGTCGGACCGATTTGAGACAGCTAATCAGCGACGACTGGTCGTGGAGATCGCCTTGGACCAGTGTGATTCTGTCTCGAATGTGCTGAATACGGTCGACCTTCTCCGAGCTGGAACGCCGAACCATGCCGAAAACCTCGTACCTTTTCGCCAGTAGAAACTCGGCCAAGTATGAACCGTCCTGGCCGGTAATACCGGTGATCAACGCGCGCCTCGGCATCTATCGCCCAATCCCTCGATAGGCAATGCCAGCTCGTAGGAAACGCTCTTTGTCCAGCGCGTTCTTGCCATCAATGATAGCCACAATCCCACGCTGCTTCAGCCGCCGCGGGTCAAGATGACGAAACTCTTCATGATCGGTCATCAGGATCAGAGCCCGACATTTCTTAAGTAGTTCGGTAAGAGTCCGGACGGTTGATTGCAGTGGCACGCGCGGGTCGAAAATTTCGAACTTCGAGCCATACTCTTTAAGAATACTTATGACTTTAAAAGACGGGCTCTCCCGCGTATCCGCGACGTTGGCCTTGTAGGCTAGACCCAGAATGCCAACCCGAACCGCATTTAAGGCGATTTTTTGTTCGTTTAATACATGGATGAGAAGATCAACAGTATAGGCCGGCATGCTATTGTTGATCTGACGCGCCAACTTTAAAAATTCGTGTTCGAAGCCGCTTCGTTTAGCCCGTTCAATTAGGTAGTACGGATCAACCGGAATGCAGTGTCCGCCAATTCCCGCTGCGGGGTAGTGCGCCAAGAAAGCGAAGGGTTTAGTCTTTGCTCCGGCAATCACATCGAGCGTGTCAATGCCCAGCCGCGAAAATGACTTAGCCATTTCGTTGACGAAAGCGATATTAACATCGCGAAACGAGTTCTCAAAAATTTTCACTGCTTCGGCCTCTTTGATTGAGCGCATCGGTTTGATCGGGGCCTCGATGATGCCTTGGTAAAAGGCTAGCGCTCGGCTCAAACCTGACTGGTCAGTCGCGCCGAGGACTCGTGGAATGTTCCGCACCGTCCAGCGCCGGTTGCCCGGGTCGATTCGTTCAGGACAGTGGGCCAAAAAAATGTTCCGGCCAACGCGAAATCGGCTCTTTTCCAGTATCGGCTTGATCACTTCTTCGCAGACGCCAGGATTGACCGTTGACTCAAGAATAACGGTCTGACCTCTTCTAAGGAAAGGCCTGATCCCCTCGCAAGCATTGCGGATGGGTGTGAGGTCCGGATTGTAGAATTCATCCACTGGCGTGGGCACCGCCACCACGATAATCGAGGCTTTCCTAACTACCGAGAAGTCATCGGTGGCGATCACGTTCACGCGCTTCAACCACCGGTTTAAAGCAGCCTCAGGCACTGGACTGACTCCGGCGTTGATTTGTGCTATTTTTTTCGGGTCGCGGGCGATCCCGAAGACACGCCAACCTTTTTCTGAGGCCAGGCAAGCCAAAGGCAGTCCGACGTACCCAAGACCGACAATCGCCACTGTGCCTGACGGTCTACCTGATCGTTTATTAGGGCGTTGACGATTTTTATTTTTCATTCAGACTTTAACCCTTGAAAATTTTCGCGCCGCCCGTCGTAGCTCCCTGACCTTATCGGTTTTTTCCCAGGTAAAAGCTGGGTCAGATCTGCCAAAATGACCGTAGGCCGCGGTTTTTTCGTAAATCGGCCGGCGTAGTTTTAGGTGGTGGATAATGCCGACTGGCGTCAGGTCGAAGTGATCGCGGATGAACCCTTGGAGTTCGGACGGGCGGAAGGGGCTGGTACCAAAAGTTTCCACAAAGATGCTAATCGGTTCGGCCACGCCAATCACATAGGCGATTTCGACCTCACACCGTTCGGCCAGACCAGCCGCCACGATGTTCTTAGCCACGTACCGCGCCGCGTAGGCGCCGGCTCGATCAACCTTAGTCGGATCTTTGCCGGAAAAACAACCGCCGCCATGCCGGCTAAAACCACCGTAGGTGTCGACGATAATCTTCCGACCGGTTACACCGGTATCGGCTGGCGGCCCGCCCTTGACGAACCGGCCGGTGGGATTGATGAAGAAACGAGTACGCAAATCCAGCCAGCGCCGGCAGACCGGGCGAATGACGGTACGGAGAATGTCCTCGGCGATCTTGGCCTCGTGAACTTCCGGACCATGCTGGGCTGCCACGACGACTGAATCAAGTCGCTTAGGCTTGCCATTAACGTACTCTACGGCCACCTCGGTCTTTCCATCTGGACGCAAATACGGCAGCGTCCCGTTCTTCCTGACTTCGCTCAGACGCCGGGCCAATCGATGACTGAGGACGATCGGCAGGGGCATATACTCTTTCGTCTCACGGGTGGCGTAGCCGAACATAATCCCTTGGTCACCAGCGCCCATGGCGTGCGTCTTCGTCTCGTCAACGCCGCGCGCGATATCAGAACTCTGTTCGTCAATCGCCACCAGTACGCCGCAGTCCTCCCAGTGAAAACCGTAGGTGTGATCGTCGTAACCGACGTCTCGAACCACGCGTCGCACAATCTTTGGAATATCAATGTAGGTCTTGGTGGTTAGCTGCCCGGCCACCACCACCAGGCCGGTGGCCACCAGCGTTTCGATGGCCACTCGACCGACCGGATCCTTAGTAAGAACGGCGTCAAGGATGGCGTCGGAAATTTGATCGCAGATTTTATCCGGGTGACCCTCCGTCACTGATTCGGAGGTGAAGATCGTTCGGTTCTTGGTTGATTCGGTTGGCAACGCCTTTGGCATAGTCATTGTCGTTGATTGTTATTGAGATACTGGCGGTTGGAGCGATTCGAGTGACAAGGTTTTTGACCCACGCAAGTAGTCAATTGTTCGTAGCAAGCCATCCTCAAGCGGTACGACCGGGAACCATCCGAGTTTTTCTTTGGCCAGTTGGATGTTGGGGATTCCCTGACGGACAGTGTACGGCAAATGAGGTTCATACCGAATGGCCGAGCGGGAGTTCGTCAATTTAATGACGAGTTGGGCCACGTCTGTAATCCGGTGCGTCTGCGGGTTTCCCAGGTTAGTTGGCCCCGATTCATTTGATTTCATCATCCTCAACAAACCTTCAATCATGTCAGTGATGTAGCAGTAGGTGCTTCGATCGTCTTCAGCCCCGTAAATGACCAGCGGATCGTTAGCCAGAGAATTATTGACGAAATCAGGTATCATCCGCCCATCAGTCAATCGCATTCGCGGTCCAAAGGTATTGAACATCCGCACAATTTTAGCGTCAATGTGATACTTCTTGCGATAGTTAATAACTAAACTTTCGGAGAAACGTTTCCCTTCGTTGTACGCCGAACGAGGTCCGATCGGGTCGATATAGCCCCAGTAATTCTCCGGAAATGGAGTAGACTCAAGTGGTTCGCCGTAGATGGCTGAGGTTGAAACGTGAAGGATCTTGGCGCCGTACTTAACGGCCAGGTCGAGGGCGTACTTCGTGCCAAAGGCATTAGCCAGCAGCGTTTCGGTCGGGTAGGTGCGATAATCCTTCGGCGAAGTCGGGCAGGCTAGGTTGTAAATCTCCTGAATCCCTTGGAAAGCCACTTTAAATGGACGAAGTTCAGGCAAAGTTTCGAGCTCAATCGGCTCTGACATGTCATGACGAACAAATTCAAAGTCCGGATGCTTCAGCAAGTGGTTGATGTTTTCCTCGGCGCCGGTAATGAAGTTATCGAAGCAGATAACCTTGTGGTGTTTGATTAACTCATCACACAGGTGCGAGCCGACGAATCCGGCACCGCCGGTGACTAGAATGTTTTTACGTTCGAAGATGGGTTTTTCTTTCATAAGAGATGTTCGCGAACAGCCCGTCGGTACAGACTAAGCAGGGACATGAACATGCTGAGGCTGGTGCGGAATACGCGTCCCGGTGTTCCCAACAGCACCGGACTTGAACGGTCATACCACTCGGTGGGAACTTCTCGTATCTTGAATCGGGCCGACCGGCCGAGGAGAAGAAGCTCGACGTCAAAAGTCAAATCATTAATCCGCATTCTCGGCAGTACTTCGCGCACGAATCGGGCGGTAAAAATCTTAGCCCCGCATTGCGTGTCATGGTACGGAAGTTTGAAGAGCCAGCGCGTCAGAGTAATAAATCCTCGGCTGGCCATGGCTCGAATCACGGAAGTGCGGTGGTAAACCTTCGCGCCGTCAATCCATCGTGAAGCGATAAGACCGTCGGCTCCGTCCATCATGGCGATAAGTCTGGCGAATTCTGCCGGCGTGGTCGCACCGTCGGCATCGACAAACCCGACCAGTCGACCGCGGCTTTGACGGAATCCTTCCCTGACCGCCCCGCCCTTACCAACGGCCTCGGGGATGTTGATCGCTCGAATTACCGGGAATTCGCGGGAGGTCGCGGCCACCACGTCCAAGGTTCGATCTGTACAACCGTTCAAAACTACTAGAATCTCCGAGCGTTTGGCAAAGTGGTTGGCATAGGTCCGCAGCGTCGGAGCAATCCGATGCTCCTCGTTATGCGCCGGTACAACGATCGACAGCTCCGGAGCGGCCTGGGGTGAGTTGCCACCTGCCGGGTTCACCATAACTAAAGTATACGGACTTCAAGGGTTCAACGCAACCTTGGTTTTTGGGGAAACGTCCAGGTTCGGTTCGCACTGAAATTCCAGAAGACCACAACGGTGATGGTCATTAGGAAAGCCACAAAGTCATGAATATTAAGCAGGCGGTGGAAAAAAAATAGGAATGACTCCGACAGGGCCAATCCGAGCAGGTTGATCGTTAAAAATTTTGAGTACTGACGAATCGAGCTGCCTTCCTGCCAACGGAAGGTCCATCGACTGTTTAGAAAAAAACTTTGGGTCACGGCAATCAGGAAGGTCGGGATATTGGCCAGCAGCGGGTCCAAATGGAACGGCCGGGTCAGCAACGTGTAGATGCCGATCGATGTCAGCGTGTTGGTGACGCCCACAATTCCAAACTTGACGAATTGGCGAATGACCGGCAGTTGCCAGCCCGTCCGAGGAGACCGGGCCGTGGTCAACAAGCCATGGACCAGGTCTTTCATCGCAGCGTAGCCACGTTCAGACCGCCGCGGAAGTCCTTTGAAGTACCGAAGAAACTCGCCAACCGTCGAGCGCGGTTATTAAAAATACGGATCTGCGGAAGGCCGCCTGCCAAAGCCACAAATATTTCATCTTTACCGTCGCCATCGCGGTCTCCGGTAGCCAAGCGGACTCCGTCACGCAGGTTTTTGTCAAAGGCGAAAAACTGCCTAATCAAAGAACCGCGTCCTGAAAATATACGCACCTGCGGGCCACCACGATCTGGACCGACGATGATTTCCTCGAGACCATCGCCGTTCACGTCACCGGCGGCAATGGCTAACCCAAATGTGAAGCTAGCCGGGAAAGCGTTAAACGCTCGCTGGCGCTGACCGTTTTGATCGAAGATGCGAATTGATGGGGAACCACTGGCTTTGGCGGCAATTATTCTGGTCGATCCATCCGCCTCGGTCACTCCGGCAGCCACGGCTACTCCACCGCCATAGGATGCTCCAAATGGCCAGAATTTACGGCGGAGTTTACCTGAAACGGTAAATACCTCGATTGGAAATTTCCCTTGCTGCGGAGCGACAATTATTTCATCTTGACCGTCTCCGTCTAGATCTTCAGCGGTTACATTCATCCCAGGCGGCGGACGCGATCCGTATGGCTTGAATGACAAGAGCAGTTTGCCCTTATCGTCGATCACCAGGATGGCTGGTCGCCCTTGTCCAGGGGCAACTAAAACGTCGTTGTTAGTATTTTTACGGAAAGTTATCGGTGATACTTGAAGGCCTTGACGGTATGTCTTTCCGAACGGTTTCAGTCGTTGTTCGACCCGCGAATTCAACTTAAGAATCGTAACTTGGCCGTCTTCGCTTTCCGTACCAGTGGCCACCCGCAGTGGCTGATAGACGAACGTAAAGGTTGATACCGACGTGTTTCCGGCCTGGTCAACCGCGCCGACATGAAGATAAAGAGTCCGACCAGTGTCGAATCGTTGCGAGGTAAAAAGTCGATCGGTCTGAATCGACAACGAATTTAAATCCGGTTCACTATTTGGGCTAAGGGCCACCCGATACCCCGCGGTCCCGCTCAGATTATCCGTAACTTCATCCCATTCCGCCACCAAAGAATGAACTGAAGTCGGAACGCCGGAACGAAGGTTGGCCTTGGTATAGGGCGATGGGGCATGAGCCCTGATAACGGGGGCGTCGGGCGGAGTTGAATCCAACAGAATGGCGCCGGTCGCCAGCGATGAAACATTCCCGGCGGCGTCGCGGAATCTGGCTGACACAACTTTTGCCCCATTTGCGCTGGTGCCGCCAGCCGTCGTCAGATCCCAAGACGTTGAAGTGGCGTAGTTCTGCCAGGACGAGAAAGTCGTTCCGTCGTTGGAGAACGACATGCTGGTAACCGCGCTCCCAACGTCGGTGGCCGACAGGGTTAATGTGACCGTCGGCGAATTCGTATAAACAGCCCCTCCGTTTATGGCGACTGATCCTTGGGGCGGAGTTGTGTCATTCAAACCGATTGACAAGGCCGCGTTAATATCGAGTAAACCGTAGCCGTAGGTTGTGTCATACCCAGCTGTACCCAGGTCGGCGGCCGTGCCTTCGAGGATGGTTCTGACGTTTGCCGGAGTAATTCCGGCGGCCAGCAGCAAAGCCGCGGCGGCGCTAACATGCGGAGTGGCCTGAGACGTCCCCTCGTAATAGTAATCGGCAAAGGTGGCGCAACTGGAACTGGGGGCGCAGGTTTGCTGAAGAATGCCGTCGGCTTGGCCGTCACCGTTCTGGTCAACATCAAGATCACCGCCTGGCGCAACCAGGTCAAGACCGGTACCGTAGTTTGAGTATGGCGCGATCATGGAGTCATATCTGACTGCGCCGACGGCCATCGCCTCATCGTATTTGGCCGGATAATACAAAGAGTCTTTTCCATCGTTGCCGGCTGCCGCCACCACGACGATTCCGGCGGCCGCGGCCTGCTGGACGGCGGTGTGAAGTATCGGATCATCGTCGGTCCCTCCCAGACTAAGGTTGATTATGTCGGCGCCGTTGGTTCGCGCAAAATCTATGCCGCTGGCGATGTTGGCGGTCGTACCGAAGCCGTTAGCATCAAGGACCTTAATGGGCATTAATGAGGAGGCAAAGGCCAGACCGGCCGCGCCCAGGCTGTTGTTGGTGGACTCAGCGATCGTGCCAGCCACGTGGGTGCCGTGGCCATGATCGTCGTTCGGATGGGCATCGTTGTTAATGATGTCGGTACCGGCCACGAAAGTAGTGGCGGCCAGGTCCGGTGCTTGGTGAAACGCTAGGTACTCTTCAAAGGCGACTCCGGTGTCGAGGACGGCCACCACCACACTCGGATCACCGCCGTACAGCGGAACATTACCATCGAAGTCCCAGGCGGCCGGCGCATGGACTGCTTGAAAATTCCATTGGTAAATAAACGACGGATCGTTCGGGGTAAATAACGCCCGGTAACGATAGTTCGGTTGTATTGCTACGACTCGAGAATCGGAGCGCCAGGCGGCTAAAAAACGTTCTTCTTTAACCCCTTCCGCTCGCACCATCACCACGTTTTGGTTAAACGGCAGCGTTCGCTCAATCCGAAGGCCGCGAGGGTATGACAACCGGTTTTCCGCCACCATCGCGCCCTTGTCCGGCCGTAGAGTTACGAGATATTCGCCCGGTACAGTTTCAGCCTGAGCGGCGCTGGCCAAGAACCAGCCAAACGAAGCCAATGTTACGAAAACAAAATGCTTCCACATACACATTTCATTCCCCTGCCTCCGCCGCTCCCAATGTTACCGGAATGGCAAGGTCCGTTCCTTTACGTCTAACTTTCAGCATGATTTTCGAACCAACCTCCTGTTCAGCCAACAGCTCAGACAACGAACGTCGGTTACCAACTTCTTCTTCGCCAACTGCCAAGATCACATCCTCCGCCCGCAAGCCGGCTCGGGCGGCCGCGCTGTCGGCCGGAACGGCCGGAGTTGACTGTCGTACATCACTACTGAGGTACGCTCCTTTGGCCGAGAATCCTTCACGAACTACTGCCAAGGCCAGGTCAATATACCTCACGCCGAGCGACGGACGGGCAACCCGACCGGCTCGCCGGAACCGCGTGATCTGACCGCGCAGCCAGGATATTGGCAGCACCAACCCTCCCCGAGAATCCTCTACCTCTGCCAGGAGACCGACCAATCTAGAGTCAACATCTACCACGGCCGCACCCAGCCACGACGAATCAAAGTTTTGGCCCAGCCGCAGTCGTCTTGAAATCTTATCCGATTCCTCAACATCGCTGCTACCCTGGGAACCAGGCCGATCACGCAATGAGGCAATAGCGGCTGGTACGGCACTGGCCCCACCCGAGTACGGATCAAACCGAACAACGTATACCGGCATGCCGACAGTAACGTCATCAATTGGAACAAAGGGCAGGGAAGTAGAATCTTTTTTTACTTGCAGGAATGCGAGTCCGGTGGCTGGATCGACCGCGCTGGCACTGACCATTTGTCCAATCTGGTCCTCCGTCGACAGTGACGTCGTGGCGGCCGCTGAGACAGCGGCCGATGTCGTGACGGCCACGCCGTCGGTGCTTAAAAACACTGCTAGACCTTGACGACCGGCCGTTTTTTCGGATTCATTTTGGTCGGACTTAACAACCACGGCCAATGACGGTAGAACTTTCCGGAGAATTTCTAGAACTGAACCGTTCTTGGAAAGCAAAACTTCACGGGTGATGACTCGTTCGTTAGGCTGGGAGACGATTGAGAAATACCGGAGGACCGGATTAGACGGGTAGCGACCGGCCAAAACACGCAGACCGATAAAAACCCCTTGTGAAAAAACAACCGACAAGAAGACCATTAGGACCAGGTATGGCCCAAGCCGTGGGCCGGGTTTTGTGACCGCCGACTTCATCTGGAAAAGCTCGTCTACCGACTCAAGGGTCGGACGGCTCTTTGGAGAGGTTGGCGTGGGACGGGGCTTCATGGCAGTCGGCGTTAAAGAACCCACTGCGCCGTCGTCAGTACAATTCCCATAGTAATAATGCCCACGGCGGCATACCGCTGAATGTGCTGGCGGTCCAAGGTCCCGCTAAGTTCATGGCGCATCAGGTTCAAGCTGACGTAAAATGGGATCGTCACGATCAAGCTATCCACCCAGTAGTGGGTTGGCAGAAAGTAGACGGCCCAAGCCGTCTCCGTTATCAGGATGGCCAGGACGGCGGTCGACGACCACAGAAATTTTCTGGCCAGTGGCTGAACCGCCAAGACCGAGGCGCTGACGATGATTGTTGCCAAAAAGGTCAGGGGAAGAAGATAAATTAACCGGACGTCTAGGAAGATTCGAAGACCGAAAACTCCGGCCATTGCACCGGCCAGGGCAGCCATCGATAAAAGACCAGCCAAATGTTCAAGAGAAAACTGGTGATACCGGCCTGGTTCGTGAGTAAAGCGATACAGTTCCTCGGTATAGACCCACATCCCCAGCGCGGTCAGGGTAATGGTCGCATGCCTTATCCAAATCCCGGAGAAAAAATACAAGGCGAAGGCCACACCGGCCAGCGCCACGATTGGCACGGCCATCAGCGTCATTCGTTCGGTCGTCGTGGATCGACGGAGAACGACTAGATAAGCAATAAACAATAGCAGCAAGGTCAGTGCCACGACCGACACATACCTAGCTGGCGTGACCAGGGCCGTTTCCATACCTCCCACGGCGAGCAACGTCACAATTACCGGTATTAAACGCGTTAGCAAAAACATAAGCGGCTGGCTTCGCTCACGAATTATTCGCAAATATCAGAAATAATTGTTTGTCTTGATTCATCCCTGCTTAAGTCTAGCACTTCGGTTAAGCAAAATCCAGTGCTGCCCCGCACACGTGCGGTGCAGGGGGACGACTCTGCCCGCCTAGCGTACTTCAGTCACACAATTCTCTCGCATCATGAATTTCGCCAAAGTATTATCAGACTCATTTAACTGATTTTACTATCAGACCTTGTTCTATGACCTGTGGACTTCCCTAGAAAGTCTCCGCCGCGAAAAACATTAGCTGAGAATAAGATTCTTCAAACCACCGCACTGCTCGCCACTCCGGTCTGGAATCTTGGAGATCTTCTACCCTACCTTATTGGGATGGAGCGCAATCAACTAGGAATCTAGTCTGCAAACCTATCCCCCAAAGTCCTTTGACTTGATACTCGGGTCTTCCAGAAATTCTATTGAATCGTCTTTTACCAGTATAGCCTGCTGATCAGTCAGTAACTCAACTGGATATGTAGCTGCATCAATCTTTGGTTGAATCGTAGAAACCACTTCCGGCGTGCAATGAGCCACAATTAAAAATGGAACCAGGTTCATAGCGGTAAAATCTGTTACACCGTGACGGTCAAACCGTTCCGGATCTTTCCAGGCCGCCATCTCAATAGTCGGACAAGTTACATACGACCCCGCGCTAGAACCGCAATAGATCAATCCCTGATCCAGTAATTCCTTTAAGACAACATCAAAACCACTTTCCCGGATGCATTTCAAAAGGAAATACGAATTGCCACCGAGCATGTTAATGGCATCTATATTTTTTAATAGTTTACGCAATCCATCAGGCGTTTTGCCCTCAATATCGACTTCTTCAAAATCCCAACCAAGCTCCCGCATGCGCCGCTCGTGTTTGTTGATATAAGCCGTATTCGGCACACTTTTGCCAGCTGTAGTAATGTATGCCCATTTCACCTGGTTTCGGGGCTTGTCAAAAATCTCGTATTTACCGTCAGTAATATACGTACCGCGTGAAGCTAAAAGAAGTGTTTTCATAAACCTATTATCGCTTTAATAAAGTTAAAGATCAATAAAAAGACGATTTTTTCACAAGAAATCGATCGCTCAGCAACTTTGCTAGTTGGCTCCGGGACTAGCCCGGAACATTCGCTTCGCTCAGGTGCTGGGTAAACATTCTCCCGCGGAGCGGGATCCCGCCTTCCTTATGAGTTTTTGAATCAAGGTGGCGGGAGAATCCCGAGCCGAACTCGGGACAAGCTCTAGATTACCAGGGCCAACCCGTACCAACGAACTTTATATGAGTGCACCCCGCCTCTGCTCCGGGACTAGGATTCGAACCTAGATTACCAGGGCCAGAACCTGGCGTCCTACCATTAGACGATCCCGGAGCAGAGGCGGGGTGAATTGTGAATGTGTTCGCGGTACGGGTCAGGGGAACCTTCATCCGGTACCCGACGTCGCGCTGAGTGGCGTCCTACTTGCCCCGTACCACCCCGACCTTTCGGCCATGAGCTCAAGGCCGAATGAGCGTAGCCGAGGGGTTGGGGGCGGGGCCGTTAGACGATCCCGGAGCGGTGCGGTCGTTGATTTTGAAATAATTCGCGGCGAGGTGGGCGATCCCTTAGCGCTTCAGGCGTCGCTCGATTATACAACACTCGCGCTGCTGAGGCGTCAAGGCGGCTTACCGGCTAACCGAGACTACTTATGTTGAAAGTCGCTACACGCCCTCAGGCTCACTGGCCGCCTCTCCGCCAAAAGCTTGCAAGGCCTGTTGCCAGGTGTCGGCCACCTGTGTCGACGGCGCAGCTGTGCCCGACTTGGCCGCTTCGTCTGTAACTACCTTAATCCGAATAGGCCGTTGAAAAACTTCATCGAGGGCCGCTTCGACGGCCGCCCGGTTCTTTTCAACGAGGAGGCGATCACGATGCAGGGCGTAGCGAAACGCCAAGGTCAGGATATCATCGTCGATTTCACTAATCACAGCGGTTTTAAGCAGCCAGGCCAGTGAAGCGTTTGTTTGACGGACTTGATCCACTACTTTGGTCCAGCCAGCTTGCAGCGCGCTAAGCTCCAGCCTCATTCGACGCTTGTCCGGGGGACGCGTCGCTCTGGTCACCGTCCGTGCTTGTGGCGCCGGCGGGCCAGCGTTATGGTTGCCTGGCGGTGGCTGATCATCACTGAAGCTAGTCAACTCGACAATCGCCAACTCGAGCGGCAATTGAGGGATGACGGCGGAACGTTCCTCTCGTTCCCGCCAAAGAAAAACCTCAATCATTTGCTGCAGCTCGCTTAAACTGGCTCGCTCGACAAACTGCTGGGCCAATCGGCGGTCGCGTTCAGAAAAACTGGAAAATGAATTTTCTAGTCCGACTTTGGCGATGACCATCGCCCGAAGGGTCTGAATGACTTCCCTCATGAACACGGACAGATGGATGCCTTCGTCAACCAGTCGTTGGACTAGCCGGAGGGCGTCGCTCGGATGTCCTTGTACAATCGCCTCAAGCAAGCTGATCACTAGTTCACGATCGAGCCTCGGTAGAACCAAATCGGCGTGGTCATCAGTCAAATGTTTCTCGCCAAGTCCGAGCAGTTGACCGAGTAAACTCTCGGCGTCGCGGAGTGAGCCGCCGGCACTCTGGGCGATGCGCTGGAGAACGGTTCGATCAACGTGGACATCTTCGGCGGTGGCCAGTCGGCCCAGCCGCTCAATCATATCTGGCTCAGGAATCCGGCGAAAGTCGAAGCGTTGGCAGCGTGATATGACGGTAGCCGGGACTCGATGAGGCTCGGTAGTGGCCAAAATAAAGATGACGTGGGCCGGCGGCTCTTCCACCACCTTCAAGAGTGCGCTAAAGGCCGAGGCCGAGAGCATATGAACTTCATCGATCACGAAAACTTTGTATTTTCCCAATGACGGGACGGTGCGGACCGCCGGCAAAACCTGCTCGCGGACATGATCTACCTGGGTGTGCGAAGCTGCATCAATTTCCACCAGGTCGAGAGACCGTCCTTGGCTGATGGACTGGCAAGATTCGCAGGTATTATCCGGTTCTCCCTTCTTCAACCCGCGGCAATTGACGGCCTTAGCCAACAATCGGGCAGTCGTAGTTTTACCAATTCCCCGCGGTCCGACGAACAGGTAGGCGTGAGCGATCTTCCCCGTTTCTAGCTCTGCCAAGAGCGTCGTCCGCACGGCGTTCTGACCGACCAAGTCGGCAAAGCGTTGCGGACGGTACTTGCGATACAGCGTCATAGCCATAACTGATTACCAGTCTAACGCACTGTCGCCTCGCCGGCAATCTTTAAAAATTGGCCGCTCTCAAGCTGGATGGTCTAGATCGTCAACCGCGACCGCCTCAGTCGTCGTCGCTTCGCCACTAGCGGCCTTGATAATGTTCTCGACTGCCGCCCACTTGCTGGTTTTATTTTTCGGCACCAGTATGACCACCTCGTCGCCCGCTTCGCCCTTGAAGTAAGTAACGGAAGCCAGCAGAATGCGGTACGACCGTTCACCGGCCAGCACGCGGTATTCGTTCGTCACCTCGTCCTTCGACAGAATGCCGATCAGGCGTTGTCGGTCAATCGGACCTATCTGTTTGTAGATGAAAGCGCCGTCGTTGGTGATGGTCAGTTTAAGCCGATCACCCTCCACCAACTTAGACTTTGAGGCGTAGTTGGCCGGCACCGAGTACATCTTCCCATCCGGTCCGGCCATGTTCTGACCGTCAAACAGACCTTCAATGACCTTGCCGTCGGCCTGGGCCACGATCTTTCCGGTATCCCGCGCTTCCTCCGCCACGGTCGGCAAGCGCGGTTGTTCGCCGAGGACCACGGCTAGAAGCTCTCTCGCTTCTCGGAGAGAGGATTCAGCGGCAATGATTAACCTTTTTATTTCTTGAATTTCTCTTGTTTCCATATGTTTTTCCTCTTTTTAATTTGGTTTTGCTGTGGTGCGATGGCATTCTACTCCCCGTCAGCCCGAGCGTCAAGTCCTTGAACGAGACGACTGGAATGGAGCAGTGTAAACGAAAACTGGTGTCGAACGAGGGAATGGCTTGTCAATACGATCCGCGGCAACGTTAGGCAACCGGAAAGCATACGAGACCACCCGACTGCCGGGACGAAGTTCGTGACGAAACTTCCCCTCTAGCTTAGCCATGGCGCGGGGCGTTAAAAAACAAGTGACCACATCAACCGCGCTTAGCGAGGACCTGTAAAAATCTCGGTAGTGGATTTTAATGCGCTGATTAAGGCTGGGATGAATAATCCGCCATCGAGAAATTAAGTACGGCAGCAATGATAGTTCATAGCCATCCCCGATCGCCCCAAACTCACGAACCGCGGTAATCAGGAAGCGCCCGTCGCCCGACCCCAAATCAACCACTCGTTCGCCCGGCTTGACCTGCGCGAGATTAAGCATTCGTCGGACGTCGCGCTGCCAGGTTGGGACGAACGGCGCCGCCTTAGCGCCAGCCACCGCCGCCGTCAGAAAAACCGCGATAATGGCGACGGCCACCGTATAGAAAACCAGATCAGCAACCATGAACACATTGTATCATGTCACGATAACCGAGCGTATCAAAAAACCCGTGTCGTAAAGACGCGGGTTTTTTGGTTACCGTTTAGTAACTGAAGTTGCCTCGGCGGCCACCACTAAATCCGCCACTACGGGGCGGGCGTGGTGCCATCGGACGGGCTTCGTTGACGGTCAGGGTTCGACCCTCGAATTCCTTGCCGTTGAACGTCTCGATGGCTTTATTCGCCTCCTCGTCCGACGACATCTCGATGAAGCCGAAGCCTTTGGAACGGCCGGACATTCGATCAATGATGATGGTGGCTGAGGTGACGGTGCCAGCTTGCGAGAAGGCGGTCTTCAAGGAATCTTCAGTGGTACTGTAGGACAGTCCACCGACATACAATTTCTTTGCCATGGTCTACTCAAATCCTTTCGATTACGTACTGTACTAACGACCTTTATTCTTCGACCTGGCGCCGTTTTTTGATGTCGGTAAACCTTAGGGAAGAATCGTACAGCCGCCACTAACATAACATGGCGGCTAAATTAACGCAAGATCAGGCTCGGACGGCCAGCCTTGTTAAGCGCCGACGTCTCACTCAATGACGTTAGCGGCTGTGCCGGCCACGAAGATCACGATCGCCCAGGCCAGCAGCACGACTATCAGGCCAATCAGCGCTCCGGCGATAATTCGCTGCGCTCGGGTGCGAACAACGTCGCTATCGCCAGCGATCAGCAAATCGCCGAAACCGACAATCAGCAATGCCACGGCCGCCAGCGCCAAAATCCCGAGCACCCACTGGACAACGTTCACCACGCTCGATTTTAAGTCGGCCGTGCCCAAACCAACCGATCCGCCGAAGTTCTCGATCGAGAACGGAGTAGCCGCATTGACCGCGTTGACTAATACAATCGACAGGACGATTGACGTCAAAAAAATATTCTTCATCGCCAGCTCGGCTGAATGTTTAAAAACGGCGCTCGGCCATCGGTGGTGGCGGCGGGGTGACGCTGGCGCCGAGTTTAGTGCGCTCCATTATTTCCGCCTCAACCACCGCCCGCTCGCGACCGTATTTTAGGCGCGATAACCGGCGGACGTTATCGGCCAACACTGGATCGCCAACCATCGGCGGGAAGGTCACCATGTTAAACGGCTTGGCCGCGCTATTGTCAATCAACAAACGGTCGTAGGCATTGTACCGATCGATGTTAATCAGGTCGAAAGCGCTGAAGGTCGGGGCAAACTGTTTTTCCAGAATTTCCGCATCCTCCACGCCGATCCGGAAGGCGATCATGGTGCCGACGTTGCCGAGAACCGCGTCGCGGATCTTGGTATCCTGACCCTGGGTCAGCTGACCCATGTACTGATGAGCCATGGTTAGGTCAAGTCTGTATTTTCTGGCTTCGGACAGAATCGTGCTGATTGAATCGGTAATGAAATTTTGGAACTCATCTAAGTAGAGATAAAAGTCGTGGCGCTGGTGTTCCGGGATGTCGGCCCGCGACAACGCCGCCATCTGAAGCTTCGACACAATGATTAAGCCGAGCAGGTTGGCGTTGACTTCACCAACCTTACCCTTGGACAGGTTGACCAGCAAAATTTTCTTCTCGTCCATGACCTGCCGAATATTGAACCCCGATCGCGGTTGACCGATGATGTTGCGCATCATGGCGTTCTCGACAAAGCGGCCGACTTTGGAAATCAAGTAACCGAGCATCTCGGACTTGTGAAAGTCGCTGGTCTTGGCCATCTCTTTCTCCCAAAAAGCGCGCACCACCGGATCTTTGAGCTTGGCCACTTTGTATTTCTGAAAAGCCGCGTCCGTAAAAATCCGAGGAATCTCGGCAATCGTGCCGGGGTATTCCTGATCCTCCATCAGCGTCAGCATGGCGTTACGCATATTGTGCTCGAACATCGGTCCGATCATCTCCGGCGGGAAAAGCTTATAGAAGATGGCGATCATCTCCTGAACCGCAAAATCACGCTGCTCCGGCGTGTCCGCTTCGAGCATGTTCAAGCCGACCGGTCGGTCAACATCCGACGGATCGAAAACGATCACATCATCGGCGCGGTGGGGCGGGATCGACTGCATAACATCCTCGACCAGCGAACCATGCGGATCAACGATGCAGACACCTTCGCCGTTGGCGATATCCTGCTTGGCCATGTTCGACAGGAGCACCGATTTCCCCGAGCCGGTCGTGCCGATTATGTAAACGTGGCGCCGGCGATCGTCCGCCCTGATCCGCACCAACGTCTGGCGGCCGCGGAAAATGTTCTTGCCGAGCGTCAGACCGTCAATCGGCATGTTAACCGGCGCTGGCGCTTTTCTGGCCTGTAACCACAAGATATTCGGCGTTTCTGTCATGGGCAACGGCAAGTGCCAGAGCGAAGTCAGCTCTTCGCTGTTCAGAATAAACCGATTGTGCTCACTGAACGACCTAAATATAAAATCGCGGATGAAGGCAGCGCGACGCAACAAATGTTTTCTAACCAAACCGTTACCCGACTCCTGGCTGCGGAATTGGCTGAAGGCATTCGTCAGATTCAACAGAATCATCCGCGTCCTGGCCTGATCGGGAGCCGAGGCGATAATCCGAAGGTTTACGTCGAACCCCGGCTTGCTGGCCTTCTCCTCAAGCGACTTCACCAATTCCTGCTCCATCGGCGTTAAGTATGGCATTTTTTGCATCTGTTGCGCATCGGCCGGCGATGACCCAAAGCTACTGGTCGCTACCTTGGCCGTGCTGCGGAGGACTCCGCCGAGTCCGCCGCCAACTACTTCGCTGAGTTTCTTGCCGCGTTGGAGTTTCTGCGCCACCGCCATGGCCTGACGTTGCCAGCCCGGCCTAGTTGGTCGCATAATAACCTGAAGAGCCGCGCCAGCGTCATCACCGATTTTTGAAAGGGCATTGGTCAACGCATTCAACGGATCGGCATCAAGTTTTTTGTAAGTCCGCAGCTGAAACATACTTCGCTTAGTCAAACGTAAATAACCGCCCATAATCGAGCCTTGGGCTGAAAAAATATTATAGTCTTCAACCTCCTCGACGTGGGCCTTCGGATATTGGGCGTGAAGCTGGAGTTCGACCAGCTGCTGGATGTGCCGAGGGACCGCTAAGAAAAACATGATCAGGCCCCGCTGCGCCACGATTTCTAAGGCGACGTCGTCATGCCGACCGAACCAAAAATTATTCCAGGCGTTCCGCAAAACGTTCGGCGAGCGTTGAGCCGGTATACCGCCTAGGTTGAGCATGAAGGTTTCGAGCTGGGCTAAAAGCTCTTTGGTTTCCGGCAGGCGCTGTTGTTCGCGCTCAGACAATTCTTTTGGTACCGTAATCAACAGTACCGCCTTCTGTAAGCTCGCTGGCAGGCGGTGAACACGGCGGATGGTCCGGCGGAGAATGACTACTAGACCGACGGTGACGATGATGATAACCGCCACCCAGCCGACCAGTATGAAAGTTGGTGACGGAGCAGTGCTTGAAACGGTTAGTCCAGGCGGCCGCGATCCGAAATCAGCGGACAACGCCAAAAACGACATGATCATGAAGGCGGGCCGTGAAGTCGTTGATGCAGTGCCATGACTTTGTCCGTTTTGATTTTCGCTTCCTGCTCCAAGAAAAACTTGTTGACTCCCGGGATCAAGCGGAGCCAACGACGAATTAAGTCGAGGATTTTTTGCGATTTTACTTTTACCTCTTCAATGAACACGCGGATTAAGGAGGCGGTTCGCTCGCCTTCTCGTTTAAACATCATTCGCTCCACCGGCGTCATCTTCGCGTAGAGCATGCCCAGGTCTTCGCTCAAGGCGTTTTCGAGCTCCTGCGTCAACGCATCCTTCGCCGGTGAGACAGGTGCAGGAATTGCCGCACTTGTCGGAGGCGCCGCCACTCCGCCTCGTTCAGCCACTTCTGGCCCGTATTTTTGGGGGGCTGTCGGTTCGTGCTCAGGTATTCGCTCGCGCTCGGTGCGAACCGGAATGCGCTGCTCGCGTTCAGGTCTAGAAAAGACGTCTTGGACGTTTCCCGCTTTTTCGATTTCGCGATTTGTGTTTCCAGTAGTTCCTACGGGCATAGGTTCTATCCACGTTTCAACGTCTTCATTATATCATAAATTTACTTTCTTTTCAACCGTTTGGAAATCGGTCCTTCGAAAAATCATCTTAACGTGTTAGAATGTGTTTACGAAATTTCCAACCTGATCACATGACCACCACCAACCAGGCAAAATTCACCGATCAAAACCCGATCCAGCAGTGGCTGATTCGACATTTTCAGCAACGTTTTATCGCTCTGCTGAAAACGGTTCAGCCGCGGTCGATCTTGGAAGTTGGCTGCGGCGAAGGATATCTTCTCAACGTTCTCCGCCAGGAGTTCACCAACGTCAATGCGCGCGGGCTCGACGTTAACGACCGGGCCCTGGCCGAGGGGAAAAGATTATTTCCCTTTCTCGATCTACGGCCAGGCGACATCTACCAGATTCCGGAAACCGACCGATCGTGGGACGTGGTGATCGCCAGCGAGGTTCTCGAACACCTGGACCGGCCGTCAGAGGCGCTGCGCGAGCTAGGGCGGGTGGCTGACCGCTACGTCCTGCTGACTGTGCCGAATGAACCGTGGTTCCGGCTAGGAAATCTGGGGCGCGGTCGGCACCTTAAACGTTTCGGCAATCACCCTGAACATGTCAATCTCTGGTCAAAATCATCATTCGCATCATTCGTGAGCAAAACACTCAAGCCAACCCGCATTACCGGCTCTTTCCCGTGGACAATTGTGCTGGCAGAACCGCTAGACCGACAATAAACAAAAACCGTCTTCCAAATAACAAGTGAAGCTCTCCCCAAACGACAGTCGAGGGACTGGCGCGCGGGTCAAATGTCAAAGGTCAAACGTTAAATGTTTTTGTCCCCTTGCCCCCTTCAGTTAACAGTCAAGACTGACAACTTTAATTGATATGCTCGGAGCTTCTCAGTCGGGGTGAGTCCATTCAGGTACTTTCCCAGATGGATGCGTTCGTGATTGTACCAGTGCAGATAG
>JACQKH010000046.1 GCA_016204585.1 Candidatus Kerfeldbacteria bacterium | reverse complement strand
TTTAAACCCGCGGCTACGGGGCCGGGACGAGAGCGCCACAACGGCTCATCAGGAATGACGATAATACCGTGAATATGATCCGGCATGACGACGAATGAATCGAGAATGCAGGAATAATGTTTCGGCAAATCAAACCAGCATTGTCGGATTGCTCGGCCGAACACGTTCAAATGCATTCGTTCATAAGCAACAAAACCGAAAACATTCTGCCGGTTCTTGGTGCAGATAGTTACAAAATAGTATCCTGGGAGAGAGTAGTCGTATCCTGATAAACGCATGGTGGCTCATTGATAGCCACCAGCACCACCCTAGCATCATTCAGCAAACTCTGCAATATTCCTAGTAGAAATAATCATCCATGCCCACGCTCCTGATTGCCATTCGTAACCTGTTCGGCGAGCGCGGCCGGTTCATCATCACCGTCACCGGCGTGACATTTTCAGTGGTGCTGATTATTGTGCTGCAAGCTCTGTACCAAGGCTGGACCGCCAAGATGGGACAATACATTGAAGCGCAGGACGCGGACCTGTGGGTGGCGCAGGCCGGCTCGCGCGACATGTCGCACAGCATCTCGTTGTTGCCCTCGAGCGCGAAGCAGACGATCACGGACCTCAGCAGCGTGGCATCGGTCACGCCGTTCATTGGCAAACGCGTCGGCCTCGAGATCAAGGGCAAAGACCGAATCATCTATCTCGTGCGGTACGATCCAACCGCCACTGTCGGCGGTCCGGTGAAACTCATTGAGGGCCGGGCAAACCTGAGTGCCGGCGAAGTCATTATTGATCGTGTATTTGCTAATAACACGGGATTCAAGCTCGGCGATACTATCACGGTCGGCAACGAAAGCTTCACGATTATCGGTCTTGCCAGCGGTGGCGACCTGGTCGCCATGTCTTTTGCCTTCATCTCGCCGGCTGACGCCGACCGACTGTTTCAACTCCCGAATCTGACCAGCTACTTTTTAATCAGCGTTTCACCTGGAGCTGATCGTGAACAGGTGGCGCAAGCCATCACTACAGCCGTTCCAAACTCAATTGTCTATACGAAGGAAGAGTTCATTGAAATCAACGGCCAATTCATTCGCGAGGCGTTCTTGCCGATCATCCTCGTCCTCGTGCTCATAGGCGTAGCCACCGGCATTGCGGTGATTGGCTTGACCATCTTCACCTCGACCATTGAGAAAGCCCGCGAGTACGGCGTGCTCAAAGCTATCGGCGCCACCGGCGGGCAGCTCAACCGCGTGGTCGCGATACAGTCCCTGACCTCCGGCCTTATTGGATACGCCATCGGCGTGATTGTTTCCTTCTTACTCGGCATCATCGTCGGCCGATTCGTCCCTGAATTTGTGGTTCGATTCCGATTGTTCGACTTTGCCTGGATATTTGCGTTGGCGATCGTCATGGCGCTCTCAGCCGCACTCATCCCCACCAGGCGCATTGCCAGCATCAACCCGGCTGACGTTTTCAAGGCCTAACCATGATCGAACTTCGCCACATCACCAAAGTCTTCGGCGCCGGCGACACCACGGTCCGCGCGGTCAACGACGTCAGCTTGAACGTCCGGCCGGGCGAGATCGTCGTCATTATGGGACCGTCGGGATCAGGCAAGACGACACTCGTCTCGATCGCCGGCGGGTTGATGAAACCGACCGACGGTACGGTGACCGTCGACGGTCAAGACATCACAACCAAGAGCGAGCGCCAGCTGCCGCGAATACGGCTGACTACTATGGGTTTCATCTTCCAGTCGTTCAATCTCTTGAGCAATTTGTCGGCTGATGAAAACGCGGCCATTCCCCTGTTGCTGGCTGGCCAGGGGAAAACCGAAGCGCTGCAAAAAAGTCGGGAATTTCTTACCCGCCTCAACCTCAGTCATCGGCTCCATGCCCGACCACGTCAACTGTCCGGCGGCGAGCAGCAGCGCGTGGCCATTGCCCGGGCGCTGGTGAACAATCCTAAAGTCGTTTTCGCCGACGAACCGACCGCCAATCTTGACCGAGCTATCGGCCACCAGGTCATGCAGCTCCTCTGCTCAGTCGGCTGCGAGCAAGGCAAGAGCGTTGTCATCGTCAGCCACGACGAGCGAATCAAGGATGTTGCCCACCGGGTGATTTACATTGAGGATGGCAAGCTCGTGCGCGAGGAACCAGGGCAACATAACCGCGTGTGCACGATGAAAAACCATTCCTTCAAATAAGGGTAGCATGACCGCCGAGCGCGAATTCCCGAAAACTGGAGCTTGGCTTCCAGATCCCGTTTTACCTAGCCCTTCAAAAAAGTCTCGTACAAAAAGAATCCGTACGTCACCAGCGTGCCGGCCAGCCCGGTCCAGAACAGCATCCACACCCCCCGGCGCAAACGGTGTTCGTCTTCACGCTGGGCGCTAAACGACAAACTCACCAGCGCCGCCACGAACACCAACGCCGCCAAAATTCCTTTGCCCACCCCAGCTCCGATCGTGCTTCAAGTGTAGTTCACCGCCTGTCCTCCCCACCAGAAGGTGAAGAGGAGGAGTGCGGGGAGAGCAATGATACTGAGGTACACCGCAACACGCGTCGCCCTCGGTCCAAGGAAGTCGGCGAGCCGGATGAAGAGCGCAAACGCCAAAACCCACGCAATCAGCAACCCCGCACCAGGCCACTCCGGGTGGACGAGCTCCTTCTCTCCACCTTTCTGGTACCACGAAATCCAGCCTGGAAACTTCATCACGCCAACGTGCAGGACCACGAGGAGAAACCCAATGCGCATCCCCCAGTTCTGAAGTGTTCGCCAACGGTTCATGCCAAGTCGTTCCCTTAGGAATCGATACGAAATCACGAGCAGGATCGCGAAAACGACGAGTGCTGCTCCCCCGAAGAGCACTGACCAAAAATTCTCGACAAACCAGGTTCTGGAAAAATGAGACTCGAGGAAGAAGGACGACACCGCGCTATGCACGAGCGCGAGGAAGAACGCAACAATGCCGAATTCTTTGCGGAGGTCTCTGCCCTGTTGAAGACCGGGGAAGGAACGCCGAAGCGGTCCGAGGATGAGGACGAGTCCAAAGAGGATTGCCGCCACACCGGCAAAGATTTTGTTCGCGATGAACAGGTCGTAGTACCCACGCCGGAAGAACAGGTACAGCGAGAGCAGCGCAAATGGCAGGACCGCGATGACCACAGCTGTACGGTACCGACGAAAGGCATCTACAACCGTGGGTGGTTCGTGCCTTCTTCCGTTCATGGAGGATACGAAACTTCCCTACCGCACCTTGAGAGGAGCTTTGCGAATGTCGCACCACCGACACCGAGGGCGGTGCCGATGATGTGCGTGATGGTAAGGAAGGTGTCCCAGTTCATCCGCCGATTACTTGGTTCGAATGGTCATCGTGTTCTGTCCGCCGTCAGCGTTGATGACGGTCAACGGGTAGTTCTTGTTCTTCTTGAGCGAGGTGGTGTTGAGCGTGACCGTCAGCTTATTGTCGCCCGAGGCCTTCACCTTCTTGGCCGGGACCACGCTATTAAGAAGCACCTTTGAACCGGCGCCGAGATTCTCGCCAGTAATCGTGATGGTCACTGTCTTCTTTCCCGCGGTCACCTTCGTGGGCGCCACCACCACGTTCGCTGGCCGGAGAATGATTCGCTCGATGCCCTGGCTGGTGATGCTGAGCTTGCGCTCGTCGAACGAGGACTGGCTGAACCCGCGCTGGCTGAATTTCCAAACCCGCAAGTGACGTCCAGAACTTGTGACCAGCTGCGGGCTGCCGGTTCGATTTAGATCAACGGCATCAGCTACCACGCTGCCCGTTGCGCCAGAGTCAATGCTGTGCGTTTTCTTGTTGCTGGGATCGAACACGATGACATTCCGCAATCCAAGCGGTGCCATTATCAGGTCATCATATCCGTCGTTCGTCACATTCCCAATCTTGGCCATTGACGCGCCGGTTCGATAGGCCCGGCCCCATGGCTGCATGGTCTGTTTAACCTTGCCTTTCAGGTCATAGACCTTGAGCGTCGTCGGTTCTTTTGAGGTGCCGCCTTGAACGGCCACCACTACCTGTCCTGACTTCTTGGCGGTGAATGTACCGACCAGGACATTTCCAGTGAAGTTCTTAAATGGCGTAACTACCTTCTTCTTTGAGCCAGAGCCAATCGTAATCTTCGTCACCCCCCGGCTCTTGCTAACCTTGACCGAGGTCAGGGTTTGACCGCGGCCCTTGCCGCTGGTGCCCACCACCGCATGGGTGGAGAAGTGGTCGGAGCGAACGGTGATGGTGTTGTTGTCTACATCATGGGTGACGTTCGGCGGCTGCTTCCAGGTACCAGCGGTCGAATCCCAGTAGCTCGGCACCAGCCCGCTCTCTTCAATCCCCGCCGCGGCCAGTTGCTCATCGCTGTACTTGAAGGTCAGCGTAATCGAATCGTTAAACTTGGTTATCACGGTGCCGTTCGCATCCACCGCCTCCAGTTGGTACCCGTAGCCGAGCGGCTGGGCGGTCTTCTGACTCTGGACGTTGATTGTCGGGTTGGCGTTGACCGTCACGGTGCCGGAGTTCCCCAGCGCGTTGGCCGGGATGTTGATCGTCGTCCCGTCAGCAAAGGTGATGACGTGCGGCTGGGTGGCGTCGAAGCTCTCCGACACCGGCGGCGGAATCTGGAAGTTGGCGGCGCCGAGGGCGAAGTTCTGACGCACCGATTTCTGTTTCCCGATGACGATAATCTTCTCGTCACTGTTGAGGAAGGTGGTGCCGAGCGAGGCATTGGCGTTGCAATGGTAGGTCGAGTTAAAGGTGTAATTCATGCTGTAGGTGCCGTTGATGATCGGCGAACCGTTCGAGTTGCCGTCCTCACTCCAGCAACCCATCCATCCGTTACGCACGGCCACGTCGTTGAAGGTTACGAAACCGGTCATCTTACCGTCAGCCTCGCGCAACTGGAGCGTGATGTTAGCGGACTTAGTGTCCTGCAAACTCACCTGCGCCATCTTCGGCGGCATGAATTTGCTTTCCGGCGGCAATCCGGCATTGACGGTATATTCGTGATCGGAGACAAGGCTCAAGGTCGAAGTTCCTTGGTCATTCGTCTCGCCGCCGGTCGAGAGCATATTATCGAAGAAGTCTCTTTGATCGTCCTTTTCCTCTTGCGCTCGGACTATCTTCAGGCCGGCGATGCGGGCTTTCCGCGTCAGGGTTGTGACGGTAACCCCTTCGTTCGATTTCCCTTGATCGCCGCGAAGTTCCTTCTCGCAAACCTTCGGATTTTTCTGGCAATAGCGCGTGCACTCTAAGGCATCTTTGCAGCCGCCGGGACCTTCCGAACCGGGCGGCAGTTTAAACTCACGACATTCCTTCTCGTTTTCCGTTTTTTTGCAATAGGCAAACACTTCTTCCGGCGAAGTGGTGCCGCCCGGGCCGCGGAAATTCTCGTCTTTCCCCTGCTGCTCGGCGGATTGCCGAAGCTGATCTATTTCTTCGTGGTTATCGGCCCATACCCAGACGCGCCGGGCCGGGCTGCCGTCAGGATTGAGAACCAACACGGTCACCCGTGCATCGCCGGCCAACACTTTGAGATTTTTCTCAACCCGCGTTCCCGAAGCAACCACAATCGGATCCGGGGATGGCGGGCGATTGAGGAAACCGGCCGACTGATCAATGTTGTATCCAAGTTGGTAGGTCCCGGCCAGAACGCTCAGTTCGTACGAGCAGTCCTGAGCGTTAACCTGGGTACCATACCATCGGCCGTCTTGGGTGTTGACGAACACTTCGGCCCGGAAGTTACAGTTGCTGAGCGGCAGGCCGGCGGCATTGAACAGACGTCCGAAGACAGCGGCGTCGTTTTTCTTGACGACAATGTTCTTCTCGATGGTTGAGTCGGCCACCAGCGTCACCAACTGACCGGCCGCCGGCGAATACTGCATATTCTGCGGCACGTGCACACCAAGCTCAACTTGGGAAAAAAGACGCGAGGGAACGCGGATCGTGAATACTCCGTTTTGCACCGGTGAACCGTACTCCCGGTAGCCGATGCCGGCGGTGGTGCTGGTCGGCCGAACGTACGCCCACCCCGGAAAATCTGGGAAAGTCTTCCCGTTCTCATCTTCGATTTTTCCTTTGATGGTCACGTCGGCGTAGGTCAAGGCAAAGTCCACGCCGGTGACCGTGGCCGTTTCGGAGGAGACGTAGATATCGAGCGGCGGACCGTCGTAGACGTATGAGGTACCCTGACCGCCGTCGAAGTTGATGAACCACCGCCCCATCGTCACCGCCAGCTCGTAGTTGCCGTTGGCGTCAGTCCTGGTGTTGCTCCAACCGCTGCACCCCTCCGGTCCGCAGTCGAGGTTGCCATTGATCTGGACGTTCGGCAAGCCGACCCCGCTCTGATTAGTCACCTTGCCGGTAATCCGCGCCAGTTTCTCCCCCATAATAAAGTTGGTGGTGACGATTTTGTTGTCAGACACCGTCACTTTCTGATTCTTCGTGTAGAGCTTCTGGTCCGGCGTCCAGACGTTGAGATCGTAGGTGCCGCCGATCAACTTCAAAGTGTACGTACCATCGGCTTTGATCTGCGCATTCGACCAACGGTTGCGTCCGTCTTGAGTGGTCGAGTTGGCGTTGACGTTCCCGTTTGTAATCAACGTTCCGTCCTTCTTTACCACCCGGCCGGTGATCACGGCGGTCGCTTTTTGGACGGTGAAGTTCACTACCTCAGCTTGCGAAGAATTATCCTCTGAAAACTCGACAATTGCTTCTGGATCGAGGTAGACCCAGTCTGATTCCGGACAGTCAAAACCGCGGTCCGGTTCAACTCTGATGTTCCACGACCCGGGTGCCAGCGTTAGAATATACGTGCCGTCGCTCTTGGTCCGCGCATTTGCCCAACCTGATCCGCCGCGACGGTTGGCGTTCACCTGGGCGCAGGCCACGACCGTGCCGTCCTTCTTCTTGACCGTGCCGGTGGCAAACTTCTTGGCCGCCGACAGGGTGATATTTTTCGTCGTCAATGAAGCGCTGATGGTGACGTCCACCGGATCCGGCCTTACCACGTCGGTCATGTCTTGCGGCGGATTGACCTCGAGCTTGTACGCGCCGGCTGGCAGACCGCCGATCCGGTATTTGCCGTTGGCATCCGTGTTCGATCCCTGGCTTTGCGTCCAGTCCTCGTTATGGAGATTGACCCACGCATTTTGGATCGGCGTCAAACCGTCTGATTTGTAAACGACACCTGACAGCTGCGGGGTAGTGAGCTTGACCGGCGTAGCCGTAATGTCTAAGCCGCCGGCCGGCACGGTCAGGCTGACGTTCTCTGAACCGGTATAAAGTTCGGTGTCCCAAATGTTGACGTGCAGAGTGTAAGTCCCGGCGGGAACGCGACCGAACTTGAACTTGCTGTTGCTGTCGTAGTCGGAATGCTTGTTGATGGTGTAGTCGCTGTTCCACAGGTCGACCGACAGATGAAGACGTTGGTTCCAATCCTCATTCCACGGTACCAGCGTTCCATCGGGCAAGGCGACCTTCCCGACGATGAATGGGTTCTCCAGCTTTATGGTGCCAAGGTCGAGCGTAGTGGAAGGATCGCTGATTGTCACTGTCTGATCGCCGCCGACAAAGGCGGAGTTCTGCGGCGGATTCATCTCGAGGATGTAAGTCCCGGCATCAAGTGCGCCGATCTTCCACATCCCGTCGTCGCCCGGGCAGGAATTGCGATTCACCGTCCAGGTGGAATTGCGAACGTTGACGCAGCCGCTGGTGGCGGTGCCATCTGGCTTAGCCAGCACGCCCTTGAGCACCGGGTTGGCCACCTTAATCTGAAAATTCGTGATGCTCGAGGTGAGCGTCACCTGCTGCTGCGGGGAGTTGGCGTAAGATGAGCTGGCCGGAACTCCGACTTCGAACGTGTACGCGCCGGGTTGCAGCCCAATGACTTCAAATCTCCCGGAACTGTCAATGCCCGAACCCCAGCCGCCGCTCGAATTCCAGATGTTCACGTTGCCGCCGTCCGCGTAAGTTCCGCCGGCGGGAGTCAGCACGGTTCCGCTGAAGGTCAACGAATCGGCGCTGACCTTTAAACCGGACTGAAAACTTAATATTAAAAGAAAAACGACAGTTCCCAAAAATGGTACTGCCTGGCGCATGGAAATAGACTTCATGTGCTATTCCTCCGTGTTTATTGAATTATTTTCACGTTTTATTGGTTTTCCACAGTAATTCTACCACTATTTCGCCCTCTTGTCCACAAGCAGCCGAGAGGACAAGGCGCAAACCACTAACAAGAGAGTGACCTATGAAAGGTCAGCGGTGACTCAACGCACACCGGGCGAAACGTTTCAAAAAGAAGAGCGCTCCCGCCAACAACGCGAGAGCGCTTCACCGAACAATGAAGGCATAATGCCCGAAACTCATGCCTGAGCCAAATGTGCTAACCAAGCACATCTGTTCTTGTTTGAGCATGCCTTCGAGACGAGCCTGGGAGATCATCCAGCCAGTGCACGCGCCGCTGGTATTGCCCATCACCTCCACGTTCTGATGAACCATGGCCTGAAACGAGGGCCAGCGTTTCCGCAGCATGTGGAGCAGGAAGGCGATGGTCTTGGCTGACGGCTGATGCGGGAAAAAGTGATCGACCGCGTTCGGGTTCAGTTCCAGTTGCTGAAAAACCTCGTCGAGTAACTTGGGAATTTCCGTACCCACGTACTTGTGAACGGACGGACCCTTCTGCTGAAATCCGCGAGTAGTCCGAATGATGAACTCGGCTTGGCCGTTCCCGGGATCAGAACCGCAGTCGAAGAACAAGAATTGTTCTTGTTCAGCCGGACCCAAAAGCAAGGCGAAGGCCGCGTCGCCGAAGAGGTTGGCGACCTTGTAATCTTCCGGCGAAGCGAGCAGGCTGGCTTTCTCCGCGCATACAACCAAGACGCGGCGGTAGACTCCCGAGCGAACTTTTTCCCAGCCTAGTTGAACTGCCACTGCTCCGACTGCACAGGCCTCTTGCAGGTCAAAGCTCTCAGCCTGAACCGGCGCCCCGATCAACCGCTTGATCAGGTCAGCGGTACTGGGATAGCCGTGGCCGGTGTTGGTTCCGACAATCAGGGCCTCGAGCTCACCGGCCGCTACGCCAGCGTCCGCCAGACAGGCATGCGCTGCCAGCGCGCCGAGTTCAGCCGTTGTCCCTGGGAAAATGTAGCGTGAGCGAATGCCGGTGGCTTCGACGAATTTCCGGTCGCATTCGTCCAGAAACATTTCGTCGGACAAAGTGTGCTGAGGATCAAGATGTTGGCGCAACGCCTCCCGTCCGACTGAGCTCAGAACCTCCATGATGAATCGCCGGTTATCGTACCGGTGCTCGTCGCCTAAGACGGTGTGGCCGGTGCCCATAATGGCGCACGGCCGACCAACAGTCAATTTGCGCACATCAATGAGCATGACCTTCTCCTTTCGAGCTTGCAGGTGAAAAGGGCGATCAATAAAGCGATACCTCTGTCCTACTCTTTCAGTCAACGACTGTCAAGATCGGTGATCTTTTGAGCTGGCCACGATCAGGGCATGAAACTCCCGGAACAATTTCACCATCCGCGGCAGCAGGTGGCGATTCACCGTCGCTAATTTCTCGTGTTGCGGCTCGTACGCCCTAGGTATATACTCAAGGTACTCATTCAATAACCTTACGACCTTATGAAAAAACTTTTCATCACCGCCTTCGTGCTCGCCGCCGTCTTTCTGGTTGGGCCAGCCGCCCGCGCCGCCATCGTCGGCGAACTCGATCAGGACAATCTCAACAAGGCCTTGAACAAACAAGATTCCACCGTCAACCTCTTTAACCTCTCGAGCGCAACGCTGACCGATCTGGCCACGGCTGTCGTGTCCAACGACGGCATGGTAACAGTCAAAAGCAACGTCGCCTACTTCACGAACGACCAGGGATTTCACAAACAAGCGGTGGGTACGATCACGCCAGCCACCATCACGTCCGGTGCCAAACTCAAGCTGATGGCCGCCCAGGGCAATACCATGGTGGTGAGCAACGCCAGCGGCAATTCATTCTTGTACTACGTCGCCCAAGGGACGAAGAAGTCATTTACCCCGAAGGTCAAGGAGATTACCAGCGCCAGCCTGACGAGCAATGAGAAACACTTGGCGCTGGTCGGCCAGAACGCCAAAGGCAAAAAACGCCTGTTCATTGCTCACGGGACACTGCCACGCTTGACTGAGCTTGACCTGCCGCCCGGCGCCAAGAGTTGCAGCGTAATTGCCCTATCGGAAAACGGTCAGACCGTGTACGCCGGTTGCACCTTCTCCAACAAACGTGGGGGGTACGCCGTGGCCGTGCTAGACGGCGTCAACATCAAGGGCAACTCACGAAAAATTGACGGTCAGCAGGTACTGGAAGCGGCCTGGCTCAACAAGTCCAAACTGGTAACGATGACGCAGGATTCGCAAAGCGTTGTTTCAATGAAGGAACTTATTACATCCAACGGAAAAGTCTTGAACACCAAGGTTATCGGCAAGACTCTGCTGGTGGACGAAAACACAGTGGCCTTCCCGATGTCGTTCCTCCGCTCTTCCAGCAACGCTATTCTCTACAACTTCATCATCGTGACCACTGACGGTAACCCAGTTGGTACGACCCTCGGGACATACAACACGAAAACGAGCGATGACCAAAACATCTACAGCGGCACGCGCTTCCTGTTCCTGATGGAAGCCACGCTCTAAGTAGAATCCTTCCCCCAGGCCACCATCAGCGCGTGAAATTCCTGAAATAATTTCACCTTCCGCGGCAGGCGTTTTTCAAACCACTGACGATACTCGTCGTACTGCCTGAACACGATTCCATGCTCAGCCAGCATGCGTTTTGTGTAAGTATCAATCACGAAAATCGACTTTCCTCCGGCGTAGAGCAGCATCGAATCTGCCGTTTCTTTGCCAATGCCGTGAACTGCTACGAGCTGTTGGCGCAAAGCCATGGTCGGTTGTATGAACATCCGACGGAAACTTCCACCGTACTGAACTTTCATAAATGTAGCAAAGGCCTGAAGCTTGATTGCTTTCTGGTTGTAATAACCGGACGGCCGAATTAACGTTGCCAGCTTCGGCCGCGGCATTATCAGGAGCTTTTCCAACGACAATAATCTGGTGTGACGTAAATTTTCTAATGCTTTCTCAACATTCTTCCAGTTCGTATTCTGCGTCAAAATGGCGCCGACGCAAATCTCCAAGCAGCGCGCTTCAAAACCACGCGTCTTGGCCGGCCACCATTGTTGCGGGCCGTACTGACGCCGCAGTTGTCCATACAGTCGGAGGAAATTCATACTTCGTGCCACAACCAATACTCATTCAACACCTTCTGTCTTATCTTATGCGTATTACCGTGCTTGAGAAGACCTAAATATGACTGTAGCGTTTCATTGGTCGCATGTTCGCGTACTTTCCTCATCATTCCGTGCTTCGTGGCCGTTCTCAAGACTCGATGTGTCGGAAAGTGAACCCAACCAAGAAAATCGACACCTGATGCAAGTGTTTTGACTGAAACTTTATTCGGATGCAGCGTCAGCCGAAGTTTTTCTGTTAAGAACTCTCGAATTTGTGGAATGAGGTTCATTAGCCAATCACGATCGTCCGAAATAAGGACAAAATCATCGGCATAGCGAATGTAGTATTTCGCTTTAAGTTTGTGTTTCACAAACTGGTCGAATTCATTCATATACACGTTCACCAAAAGTTGCGAGGTGAGGTTTCCGAGCGGCAAACCGGTTCCAGCAGACATAGAAAAACTTTCGATAATATTCCGTAACAATGTCAGTATTCTTTGATCCGAAATGTATTGAGACAAAATGTCGAGCAAAACGCGTTGATTAATACTCGCGAAAAACTTTTTGATGTCGCACTGCAATACCCAACATGTCTTTGTATTGTTCTTGCTTACCTGATAAGTCATCATCCGAAAGCGTCGGAGCGCTTTATGCGTCCCCTTGTTCAGACGGCAAGAATACGAATCGGCAATAAACGTCCGATCAAAGAACGGATATAACATCCGATAGACGGCGTGATGGAGCAAGCGATCCCGCACGCTCGCCTTGTGGATATTTCTCGGCTTTGGGTCGGAAATATTGAACGACTCGTATGTCGAATGTTGATATGTCTTGGACCTCAGATCTCGATGCAACGAAAAAATATTCTGCATGAGGCGCATTTCGAACCCCTGCACATCGTGCCGTCCTCGCTTGCCAACTCGGAACTCCTGCCAGGCTTCCAGCAAGTTTTCCATGGAAATGATATCCTGATAGCTATGAGTGAATTGAATTCTCATAGCTCCCAATGTACGCCCCCCCCCCCGACTTTTGCCAGTCCTGCAAAAGATTAAAGTTGCGTACCTGCTCTGGCACGGGTATTACCAAGCGTTGCCGAAGGTTCATCGGCATTCACTCGGTCAGCGGATTGATTCATTGTGGGTCGAGATGATCGAGGCCGTCTCGACCGCTGCCTTCCTCCGGGCGAATGAAAAGCTGCCCTACGTCAGGCGGGCCATTCAAAAAACGGATACGCTAAAAATTCTCCTCATGGTTCTCTGGGAAGCAAAGTCGTTGGACAACAAGAAATATATTGCGCTATCGTTAAAACTCGACGAGGTTGGCAGAATGCTCGGCGGCTGGAACGGTCAGCTCATCAAACAAAACTCTCCTAAAGCTCTTTAGGAGAGAAATGAAGTGAGTTGCGAAGCGAACCGCCGGCTTATTGTCGTTCCAGTCGTTGTCGAGCCAGTTCCAGTTCAGCACCACCTGGTCGCCATTCACGTAGAGATACGGGACGTGGAGGTTGCGATCGTCGCGGTTCTGCACAAAGTGTACGAAATGCCTTCCGTACCACCACCCTTTGATTACTCTTGTGGTTGTATCGTATTCGGCATCTCAAATGCCCTAGCATCACGTACCAAGTAGCTTCATTTTTGAAGGTTCTACATACGTCGCGCTGTCTCAAACCGTAGTCTGAGAACATTCTGGAGCGTATGGAAACTGGATTCGGTAGTAAAAGACCGTGGCCTTTCACATATTCACCTACTACCGGCTACAGTATACCAGAAAAACTTAATCCCCCGCACCTGTCGTCCGCTTTATGAGCGAAGACAGATGCGAGGGATAGGTGCGAGGCCGGAGGGCTAAGGTCTAAGAACCGAGGGAGTTCTTAGGTCTTAAGTCCTAAGGCCTAACTTGCGAAGCGAACCGCCGGCTCACCGTCGTCCCAGTCGTGGCCGAGCCAGTCCCAGTGCAGCACCACCCGGTCGCCATGCACGTAGAGACACGGGACGTGGAGGTTGCGATCGTCGCGGTTCTGCACCACCGACTTCCAGAAGTACACGATCTTGTCGCCGAATACCTTCTGGAACACGGCGACACCGTTCTTCTGGATCTCCAGGGCATCCTGGAGAGACAGGCACGACCTGAGCAGGTCGTGCTCATTCAGGTAAGCGTAAATCACCTGACCAGTGACCACGCCACCCTGCTGACCTTCGTGCAGCCACAGCGCGATGGACGTGGCCAGATCGTACTCGGCCGGACCCGTGCTCTCCAGCTCGGGATTCATTACCTTGTCCACCCAGTCGGGATAGGCGGGGCGGACCGAGCGATTGACCCGGACGATGGTGTCGAGAAGAAATTCCTCCTTCTTGACCACGATGACGGCCGAGCCCTGGATCACCCGCCGAACCTGTGAGAGAACATCCCCTTCGGACAAACGCTTGATTTCCGCGTTCGTCCAGTCTCCGCGTCGGAAAGCTGCCTTCAGCTCTCCGGCTTGATCAACATCGAGCATGAGGTCGCTCATCGTTGACTCTCTTTCTGCGCAACAGTGTTCTCTTAAGAACAGCGTTGCAGGTTTTTCGCTAGCGGACCACCCTTGTGGTAGCCATAGCCAGGAAGCACCGTTTTAACAGTACCTTGTGGCTGTGGCTACCTTGAGCTTGCCGAAAGACGCAAGTATTTCAAAGAACAATGCAGAATACACCTATGACCACAATTTGTCAAGCGCGCCACGGTATCCCCGATGCCAAGCATCGGGGTTTGATATCAATTTGATCGCTCGCTCCGCTCACTGGCGCGGGTCAGTCGCACTGCGCTCTGAGTCCCCAGTGCCAAGCACTGGGGCTTGCCGCGCGGTTGTCAAGAGCACGATTCTAACCCGTCGATCCCATTCGCCTACGCCGATGAATCCTTCGACTTCGCTCAAGGCAAGTCGGTGCGCTACAACATTCTTTCAAAATCCACCTTTCCCTGCTCATCAATCCGCGCCAGCACGGGAATGACCACCAACCCATCAAACCGTTTCTCGATTATATTCTTTGCGGCTCGAAGGTCGCGAAGGTGTCGTTCATTCTCTTCCTTCACATTGGCAAACGTCCCGTGGCCGTAGGCGCCGCAGTCGAGGTGGTTGATGACGTAGACCTGGGAGATTCCGTGCAACTTTCGGGCGATGGCAATTTGTCGCAAGACAAACCCCCGATCATGATCGTCGTACGGGTCGGCCAGGTTCTTGGCGGCCCCGGCCGCGGCCACGTCATCGTACTGTCCGAGCAGCCCGACGCTCTTCATGAAGTGGACGATGTCGTGGACGAAGCGGAAGTCGATGCAGTGTAAGACGAGGGCTTTGGCAGAATGTGACACATAAAAAGTATAGCATGAAAATACAACGCCCCAGGTACCTCTGTCCTGGGGTCGGTCCAAAATGAGCGAACATTGTCTCCGAATTGTCGGTGACGGCCTACGCGACCGTCGGTGCGAGCGTCGCGTCGCCGTGGAACTCCTCGATGAAGCGCTGCATATCACAGCGCGGGGCATAGTAGGTCAGCCCGGAGGGCATGACCGGCTCGCCGAGGTAGTATAGCAGCCCGACCTTGAAGGTTACGTCGCAGGGATGGAAGCCCTTGAAGTGCGTCTTTGCCCGAATCGAGGACTCGACGAACTCCGGCGGAGTCCAGCCGAGCGCAGTGATGACCTTGCACGGCACGTCGTAGATCAGGTAGACCGAGAGTTCGGCTCCTCGTTCGATCGTACCGTCATCGACAGCCATCTCGACAAAGTCGATCACCTGACCAACAGCCGCCTCGTGGTAGAGGTGGTGTCGCCGATTCATCGCGGCGTACGCAGGGTCGTACACAACTCCGCCACCGTTGTCGCAGTACAGCTGCGTCAGTGGCGTCACGCGCTCCCAGAGGTGCGTCAGGCGGTTCATACCGTGTGCGGCGTGACCGCAGAAACTGGCGATGACGATCCGCGGACGTTGCGGATCTGCCATCAACGGCACCTTCTTGAGGAACCCTCGGTCGATGGCGGCGGTGAAAAACGGGGTGAATGCTTCCAGCGCTGGCGAAACGCTCATCCGATTACCCTCCGTGGAATGCGGGTTGCGGTCAGCAACCGGTCTCATCGAAGCGCTTGATGCACCAGACAATCAGGCCGAAAGCACCCAAGCTCACCGGCAGCAAGAACGGAATGTGACGGTCGAAGTCGTAGGTGTGCCGAGCGAGCGACCACGCGTCACGGCCGAGCGCCGCGATGACCAGAATGGAGAGCACGATCAGTGCCGGCCACCAGTTCTGCTTCAATCTCTTTTGCATCGAACCTCCGGAATTGGGTTTTTGATTGTGCCGCGGCGACAACGAAGAATAAAACGAACGGAAACGACAGCATACTCCTTTTGACGAAATCTGTCAAGGGGAAATTAGAAATTTTCCGCAGACTGTCGCTATTATTCCTTCTGAATCCCTTCCTGCGTAATCCCGATATGACCTCGATGTTTGTATTTTCTAACTACTTTCAGCCGCGCAAGTTCACGATCAATTCTTCCAGCCAGCTGCGCGAATTGAACATCGTCAGTCGCCACGGTCTTCTTCAGTTCCTCCGCGCGCCTCCGCGCTTCCTCCGCGCGCTGTTCGTCGATCTCGTCGAAGCGTTCGGCGCTGTCAGCAAGAATGACAAGCTTCTTTGGCTCAACTTGCGCGAACCCGCCAGCCACGGCGAACGGCATTTCCTGGCCGGCTTTTCGGATTACCAATTCGCCCGCTTTCAACACGGTCACGATCGGCAAGTGATGCGCCAGCACCGTAATCTCGCCGTTAACCGTTGGCAGGGTCACACTATCAACCTCATCGCTATACACGACCCGTTCGGGCGTGGTTATTTCTAATTTAAAGGTTTTCATTATTACATCGCTGATAAATCAGCGTCCTACCTAATAACTAACACCTATCCCCTAACCCCCTTTATTCCGCCTTGCATGTAGAAATTTTGCTCTATTACATCATCATACTCGCCGGCCAAGATCGCCTTGAAGACAGCGATCGTTTCTTTCAACGGTACATACTGCCCTTGGCGGCCGGTAAATACTTCGGCCACGAAGAAGGGCTGTGACAGGAATCGCTGGATTTTCCGCGCCCGCGCGACCAGGAGCTTATCCTCCTCCGGCAATTCTTCAATCCCGAGAATGGCGATAATATCCTGCAAGTCTTTGTAGCGCTGCAAAACTTTCTGCACGCCGCGAGCCACGGCATAGTGCTCCTCACCAACGATCAGCGGATCCAAAATCGTAGAGGTCGAATCGAGCGGATCAACCGCCGGGTAAATGCCTAGCTCAGTCAGGGCGCGGGAGAGGACCACGGTCGAGTCGAGGTGGCCGAAAGTAGTGGCCGGCGCTGGATCAGTCAGGTCGTCGGCTGGCACGTAAATGGCCTGAACCGAGGTAATTGATCCCTTGGTAGTCGAGGTGATCCGTTCCTGCAGCTCGCCCATTTCCTCGGCCAGCGTCGGTTGGTAACCAACCGCCGACGGAATTCGGCCGAGCAGGGCTGAGACTTCAGAGCCGGCTTGGGTAAAGCGAAAAATGTTATCAATGAAAAGCAGTACGTCCTTGCCTTGGTCCCGGAAGTATTCAGCCAGAGCTAGACCGGATAGACCGACTCTGGCGCGGGCGCCCGGCGGCTCGTTCATCTGCCCGAAGACCAGCGAGGTTTTATTCAAAACGCCGGAGGCCTTCATCTCGTGATATAGATCGTTGCCTTCGCGCGTCCGTTCGCCGACACCGGCAAACACGGAAAACCCGCCGTGCTCCTGCGCAATGTTCCGGATTAGCTCGGTGATGATGACGGTCTTGCCAACGCCGGCGCCGCCGAACAGACCGACTTTCCCGCCTTTTACAATCGGACAGATCAAGTCAATGACTTTAATTCCAGTTTCAAACACTTCCGCCTTAACTGATTGCTCCGTCAGTTCTGGCGCCGGCCGGTGAATTGGATACCGCTCCTTCGTTTTGATGGCCGGCTGGCCGTCAATCGGCTCGCCGACCACGTTGAGCATCCGGCCGAGCGTCGCCTCGCCGACCGGCATCGAGATTGGCGCGCCGGTATTCACCACCTTCATACCGCGGCTCAAGCCGTCAGTGGTGGACATGGCGACTGTCCGAACCACCTTCCCACCGATGTGCTGCTGGACTTCGAGTACCAGCGATTCGCCCTTTTCTCGCTCAACCGACAAAGCGGTGTGAATGGTCGGCAATTCGAGCTCAAACCGCACATCTACGACTGGGCCAATAACCTGAGCAATAGTGCCGTGTTCAGAGGTTTTTTTCATAGGTTATAGTTTACAGTTGACAATTGACCTTTGACATTTGACGGTTCGCGCTTTTGGCCGGGTCAAATGTCACACGTCAAACGTCAAATGTTCTTCAGGCTTCAACCGCCACTCGGCTCGCCGAAATTTCCGCCAAATCCTGCGTAATGCCGGCTTGGCGAGCTTGGTTGAAGCTCAGGGTCAGATCGTCAATCAAATCGCTGGCCGCATCCGAGGCGTTCCGCATCGCCACCATTCGGCTGGCGTGCTCGGCCGCGGTCGACTCGAGCACCGCCTGGAAGAGCTGGATCTCGACCAAGCGCGGCAGGAGCACCTCGAACACGTCATCAGGATTCGGCTCAAAAAGATATTCGCCGCGCCAGCTTGTGGCGTTGACTTCTGACCGCGTCTGGTCGGCCGAACTTGGCTCGAGCGGAAGCAGCTGCCGAATCTGCGGTTTCTGAACGAGGGTTGAGATGAAATCCGTGTAGGCCATCATAATGCGATCGTATTTGCCGGAACGAAAGTCGTTGATCACAAGGTGGACAAGCGGCCGGATATCCTGAATGCGGGAGATGACGTCGAGTTTGGCAAATTCGGCCACGGCCGGATAACCGTACTTGTGAACGATGCTCCTCCCTTTCTTTCCCAGCAGCACGATGTCTGGTTTCCCGCCGCCACTCGCCTGCTCACGCTCAAGGTACTGAACCAGGCTGTTGACAAGTTGGGTGTTAAACCCGCCGACCAGCCCTCGGTTCGAGGATACCAGGACCAGGCCGACCTTCTGACCGAGGCTCCGGCGCAGCAATCCGTGCGCCTCGCGATCCGTCCGGGAAGCGAGATCCAGCAGAAGCTCCCAGGCGCGTTTGGCATAGGGCCGAGTAGCCAGCATGGCCTGCACCGCCCGTCGCATCTTGGCCGAAGCCACCAGCTCCATCGCCTTGGTAACCTTGCGGGTGTTGGTGACGGATCGAATGCGTCGTCGGATTTCGCGTGTGGCCCTGGGCATGGTAATTAAGTAACAAACACTCTCCGCAGATCAATGGTCAAAATGGCTAAAACGACAACGGACACGAAGGTCATAATGATCCACAGGATGCTCAGCGGCGAGACCGGCCGAAAACCTGACAGCATCGTGCTGGTAATTGCGACTAGCAAAAGTAGTGAACGCAGTGTGTTCAGCATATGGGATGATTGCGAAGTGAAAAAAACAACGTCACGGAACGGGGTGAGAAAAAGAACCACCAGCATTACCGAGGCGGCCAAGACGAACGGCATAATGACGAATGGAAAAACTTCGCGGGCCACTACCGGTAACGCCAGCGCCAGCGCTCCCACGTCAATCGTCAGGTTACGACCGAGGTCGCTGGACGGATTTGTATACTTAGGATGTGCCATCGGTAAATTGTTTAACGAATTGCTCGAGGATTTTTTTCAAGGCCTCTTCCGTATGGGCGGACAGGTCGCCGGTCGCGGCAATGTTTTTCAACACCGCTTGGCCTTTGGCCTCGAGCCATGTCCTCAACTGCTGTTCGAATGCGGCGACGCGGTCAACGGAAACTTGATCAAGATAGCCATTGGTTACGGCGTAGACGATCGCCAGCTGATGACTTAGGGGGACTGGCAAGTACTGTCCTTGCTTCAGGACTTCACTCGTTCTCCGCCCCCGCTCCAGCTGCTGCCGCGTGACCTCGTCCAAGTCCGAGCCGAACTGGGCAAAAGCGGCCAGTTCCCGATACTGCGCGAGATCTAGACGGAGTTTTCCGGCAACTTTTTTCATGGCTTTAGTCTGAGCCGCTGAGCCGACGCGCGATACGGACAGCCCAACGTTCAGGGCTGGCCGCTGTCCCTGATAGAAAAGATCTGACTCAAGATATATCTGACCGTCGGTGATGGAGATGACATTGGTTGGAATGTAGGCGGAAACGTCGCCAGCCTGCGTTTCGATGATCGGCAGTGCGGTCAAACTGCCGCCACCATGCTCCTTGTTTAGTTTAGCGGCCCGTTCAAGCAATCGTGAGTGCAGATAGAAAATATCGCCCGGGTAGGCCTCTCGCCCGGGTGGCCGGCGTAATAATAACGACACTTGGCGGTATGCCCAGGCATGCTTGGACAAATCATCGTAGACCACCAAGGCGTCTTTACCCTGATCCATAAAGTACTCTCCAATGGCGCAACCGGCGTAGGGCGCGATGAACGACAAGGCGGCCGGATCAGAAGCGCCCGCTACCACCACCACGCTATGCTCCATTGCTCCGTACTCTTCGAGTTTGGCGATGATCCGGGCAACCTTCGATTCTTTCTGTCCGATCGCTACGTAGATGCACACCAGATCCTTCCCTGGCTGGTTGATGATGGTGTCAATGGCCAAGGCGGTCTTGCCGGTCTGGCGGTCGCCGATGATGAGTTCGCGCTGGCCTCGGCCGATCGGAATCACTGCATCAATGGCCTTAATTCCTGTCTGCACCGGCGTATCCACCGATTTCCTGGCGATCACCCCGGGGGCGATTTTCTCAATCGGGTAGCTGGCGGCCGGTTTGATCGGACCCTTCCCGTCAAGCGGCTGGCCGAGCGGATTGACCACCCGACCCACCAGTCCCTGGCCAACCGGTACCTCGAGGATGCGTCCGGTCGAACGCACCACGTCGCCTTCTTTGATGCCGGTCACCTCGCCCAACACCATCACGCCAATGCTTTCCTCTTCGAGGTTCAGAACCACGCCGAAGACGCCATTCGGAAACTCGACCATTTCCGAGGCCTTGGCCTTGCTCATGCCGGCCAGACGCGCAATGCCGTCGCCGACTTCAGTCACATAACCGACATGCTCGACCTGCGGTTCGAGCGTCAATCCGGCAATTTCTTTCCGCAGGGCTTCGACGATGGTGTGGGCCGATTTGGTCATGGAGCGGAATGATGAAGTTCAGTTCTCAATCGTTCAAGGTGCAGCCGGATGGATGCATCAATCCGCTCGTCGTCGTGCTCGATGATGGCTCCACCGATGATTCGATTGTCAAGAAGTAACGTATACTTTACTGCCGGCCCGAGCATCTGCCGGAGGAGCTCTTGATCAATGGGCGCGGCGGTGATGAGACGATATGCCACAATCCCCTGCTGCTCATCCGACAGGCGCTCGACGTGGGCTAGAATCTGCTTGAGCAATCGTGGCTGTCGGCGCCGGCGGACCAGACCCACCAGGCGGCCGGCCACGGCTGATACATCGTCCGCTCTGGCCGTCCCGGCCGCCGCCAGGTAGGCCCGGGCGTAGTCGAGCGCGCTATGACGCATGCGTTACCTCACGCCAGGATTGGCCGTAAATAAAAAGTCTGGCTTTCCTCCGGAGGTATTTCCCGAAGCTCTTGAATCCGTCGGTCAGCCAAGTGATATTATCCGCCATCCAGACTATCCAGGCCTCGCGCGTTCGCGGCTTTCCGCGAACGTAGATCCACATGTGCGTCCGGATGGCCTCAACCACCGCTCCAACTTCGCCGAGGCCCTCGGCGTTCGCGGCCGCGATAATGGAATGGCGAACGTTCGCGCCGAAGCGGTTATGGTGCTCGGCCCGGTCCTCAAAAAACCAGTCATGGAGAAGGGCGGCTCGTGCACAGATGCGTGCGTCGGCCCGAAGGAAACGGGCCATCCAGAAAGCCACTCGAGCAGTGGCTAAGGAATGCTCAAGACGATTCTGCCTGAAATGATGGTCCCTCCGCCGCGCCAGTCGCTGTATCTCGGGTCGGCGAAGGAGGTCATCGGTATAGCTATCGAACTTCTTCATGGTGCCTCTTTGAGGTTGGCGGATTTAACCGCGTCTTCAATCAGCCGGCGCTCGGTGGCCGGATCGAGCTTCACCCGGATGACTTTGGCAGTCGCGGATACGACCAGGTCCGAGATATCGGCGCGGGCGCTATTCACTATCTCGTCTTTTGCGCGTTCCGCTTCCTGGCGTGTTGCAACTAGCATCGCGGCTGCTTCAGCTTTGGCCTGCTCACGGCTGGTGGCCAGGAACTCGGTCGCCCCTTTTCGGGCATCCTCGAGGATGGCGCTTGCTTGCATACGGGCGTTCTTTAATACCCCCTCTTTCTCTGCTTGTAGCTGTTTGCTCTCCACCTCAATTCGCCCTGCTTGTTCCAGACTCTTCGCGATCTTTCGGCGCCGACTCTCCAGGGCGTTGAGGATGGGCTTGTAGGCGTAACGCTTAAGAACCCACAGCAAAATCAAAAAATTGATGATTTGGAACAGCAGCAGCTTCCAGTCAATTCCGAGTTTGGTGATGAGATCGGACATGGATGCGGGATTTAGGATTTAAGTTGTAAGTTGAAAGTCGTAAGTCCCTAAATCTTTAATCTTAAATCTTACAACTTTCTTCAGACAAACTTCACAATCAGCGCAATCACCAAAGCGTAGATGGCAATGGCCTCAGTGAAACCCATGGCGATCAGCATCGGCACCTGGACCTTGCCGGCCGCTTCCGGGTTTCGGCCAATTGCTTCCATCGCCTTCGAAGCGAGGATCCCGATACCCAAGCCCGGCCCTAAACCACCGATGCCAATGGCAATGGCGGCGG
>JACQKH010000048.1 GCA_016204585.1 Candidatus Kerfeldbacteria bacterium | reverse complement strand
CCGGTCATGCTCCCGGTTGAACCGAAGGTGTTATTGGTCCAACTCCCAGACCAGGTACCAGCGTAGGATGCATAGCCTTGGTAGAGTGAGACGGGCGTGCAGTAGTCGCTCGTTTTCCCGGCGGTCTGATCCGAGGCAGGCAGGTTTTGGACGACGTTGGCATCGGCCGTCGGGAGCATCGTCAGCCAGCATGCGCCGTACCACCCCATTTCTTTTTCGTTCGCGTGCTCGCTGGCCCAATCCGCGTCGCTGGAAATAGAATTTTGCTCACGCAGATCGTACACGCCAAAATCTACAAAGGGATTGGTCGGCGTCCCGACGGCAGTCCCGATGACATCACCGGCCTTCACGACCACGGGTGTGGCAAGATTGGTCGTCCGTGAGTCACCAATCTTTGGCGCCGGTAGCTGGTCGGCAATTGCCTGGAACGCAGAGGATACGGTAAAAAGGTGGTCAAATCGAACGCGTATGCCGCAGGCCGAGTAGATGTCGAACAGGTATTGGACCTGGCCGGATTCGATGTACCGCGCCGCGCTCACGACGCGTCCATCCAGCGGCACCGTGACTGTTATCTTGTCGTACGAAGAATTGTCAAAGCGAAATCCGCCGTGGGGTTTGTATTCGCCTCCGCGGTATTGGCCGGGGTACAAAATGCTCGACGCCAGCGAGAGGTCGACCGGCGACGGGATCACAACCGGATTTGCGCAGGCCGGCGGAGTTTTGTTCGATTGCCAGGTCGAACCGTCAAACGTCCAGTTGATCACGGCGGATGCGCTGGTGGTGTCAAAAGATTTTATGAGGGCTTTGATATCCGTGGCAAAGGGGCTTGTTTTGTTTTTCGTCCACTTTTCGGTGACTACATACACCCTCTTCTTGTCTTTCGTCATGACCACAAATCGCCAGGTCGTCGCGATCCCCTTCTCCTTTTTCTTGAAGGTGACGCTTTTGGCGCTCCACCCGGTCTTACTGTACGTTCCGGTTGTGACTGCCGCGTTATTCTTCTTGGCGATCGCCGTTGCGTACGCACTGGCGAATTTCTTCCAACTCGACTTTAAAGCCTTCTTAAGCGCGGATGAGTAAAGGGAGGAATCGTTGTTGAGCAGCGACACGGTGGCGCTATAGGTAACACCTTTCGCCTTGAGCGAAGCAAGGTCACTGGCTGGCGGAGTGAGTGCGACCGCCTTGCTCCCCTTTTTTACGAGCCATGTGCTGGGATAGGAAAAACTATAGCCATCCTTTTCGTGTGTATAGGTTGACTTCCCCGTCGTGGCGGAGATTTGTGAAAGACCGACTAAAAGCAAAACACTGACAGCGAGAAATACGCTGAGAAACGCAATAAGAGGTTTGCCCCGAGAATTGCTTGTTTTCATGATTCCATCGTACCACATCACAGAATAAAGAAAAAACCCGGTTTCACCCAGCACCACGGCCTCCCGGCCGTGGCATCAGGGCCATTTTGCTTCGCGCTGTCCCGCCATTCCCCCACAGGCTTCCACCAATGGCCTCCTGGTGGTGCTGGGTTCACGGAGTCGGGCATGTTTCGTTGATTCGAATGAAGTCGCGGGGCAGGCCGGGATTTTCCGCCCGAGGCGGATCCGTCGTTCCTAAAGATCTTTTTGAACAAGTTGACGGAGAACCCGGGTTACCGGCTTGTCCCGCCACCCCGTCATACGACGGGACAGGTTCGGCGGGATCCAAACATGAATTAGCCTGAGTCGTTATAGCCCCAAGGGGAGTCGAACCCCTGTTACCGGCTTGTCCCGCGGAGCGGGATCCCGCCTTCCTTAGAAATTTTTGAATTATTGTGGCGGGAAAAAGCCGATTGGTACCGCCACCGGGATTCGAACCCGGGTTACCGGCTTGAAAAGCCGATGTCCTAGACCGGACTAGACGATGGCGGCACAGTTGGCACGGGGCATTCTACCTGGTTGGACGCGAAACATCAATGTTTAGCCCGCAGCTGCGATGATGTGCACAAGGTGTGGACGGAATGGGGAAAGGGCGTGAAAATCCTGGATAAACGTTGCAGAATTTAATAGATTGTCATACACTTCCTTTAGGAAAACGCGACTTATGCCTCAGAATAACGAAAAACCGACGGCCCAGAAGAAAGCTTCAACAACCGAAGAAAACGCCAAATTCTTCAGTGCGGTCGTGGCCAGTCAGGAAAAGACGGAAAGAAAGCAGGGATCTGGATCGGCCAACGTTGACGCAACCGGCGAGCAAAAGGAAGACCAATGGCTAACCGATAATTTCGAAGGCCAGCTGGCGGTTGACGTATATCAGACCGATGAGAACGTCGTCATTCAATCAACTCTAGCCGGCGTCCGGGTGGAAGACATTGACATCGCCGTAAACAACGACATGGTCACCATTCGCGGTGTCCGTCGCCGGGAGCATGAGGTAAAGTCGGAGAACTATTTCTACCAGGAGTGCTACTGGGGCGGGTTTTCGCGTTCTATCATACTTCCTTTTGACGTGAAGAGCGAAAAGGTGACCGCCGCGCTCAAGAACGGCATCCTAACCGTTGTCCTGCCGAAAGCCGACAAACCGAGCGTGCGGAATGTCCGCGTCAAAGAGGAAATCGAAGACCAAGCCGACGTCTAGCCTCTGGTCAACAATCATTTTCATGACAACGCGGCCAAAGTCAGGAAAAAACCGACCGACGTCTCGGCCACGGGTAGTTGCCTTTTTCGCGGTGGCCGGCGTCTTGGCCGCGCTGCTGGCCGTTGACGCAACGGTCCGGCGCGCCTACGCCGGGAAAATCCTGCCGGGCGTGAGGATTGGCGATCAAAATGTCGGCGGCACGTTGCCGGCGGCGGCGCTCGAGGACGTCAGGAACAGGATGAACGCCTTGGACGGCGAGGGCTTGACGCTACAGTTCGGCGACAAAAAGATTATCCTCGGGTTCACGCTGGCCGACCAGAGCGGACTGGGGCTGACCACGGACGTGCTGGAGTACGATCCTGACGGGTCGGTTAAGACTGCTGCATCGTTCGGCCGGAGCGGCTCGCCGCTTATTGACGGGATCAACCGCCTCCGCTCCCTGGTTTCGTCGGTCAGCCTGGCGCCAAGGTATACCCTTGATCGGGACGATCTCAACCAAGCTCTTCATTCGATTCTGTCCGGCTATGAGCAGCCGGTCCGCGAGCCGGGGTTTGAACTCAATAAAAACGGCGCGGTCAAAGTCATCGCGCCATCCGCCGGCCGGATTTTTAATTACGATTCAATTAGCGTCGAGGTGGAAGACCGTCTGCGGCGCCTCTCTAGCCAGCCGCTGAGCATTGACTTGGTGTCTGCCTCGACTGACGTGACGGCGGCTCAGGCCGAACAACTTCTGCCGGAGGTCAAGGAAGTTGTTGCCGCCGGTGCCTTGACCATGCGCGCCGGTGAAGAAAAGCTAACGGTCAAACCGGCCCAGTTCATGGATTGGCTGCAACCCCAATTCCAGAAGAACGGCGCTGCCGAACTCGGCGTTTCTCGGGAAAAACTTAAGGCGTACCTGATAAGCATTCTGCCGACGGTTAACCTGCCGCCGAAGGATGCGAAGTTCTTGCTAGAGAACGGGAAGGTCAAAGAGGTTCAGTCGAGCAGTTCTGGCAGCGAGCTCGATCTTGACGCGGCGCTGGCGACAATCGCGCAAGCCCTGCCAAAGAAGTCCATGGACGTGACCCTGACGATGCGCATAGTGGCCGCGCAGGCCACCGCCGAGAACATCCAGAACCTCGGGATTGTCGAGCTAGTGGCGGAAGGTCGCACTAACTTCGCTGGCAGCCCGGTCAACCGCCGACACAACATCAAGATCGGGGACGATCTCTTAAACGGTTTGCTGATCAAGCCCGGCGCCGAGTTTTCCCTGATCAAGGCAATCGGTCCGGTTGACGCCACTCTCGGTTATCGTCAAGAGCTGGTGATCAAAGAGAACCGGACGATTCCGGAATTCGGCGGCGGCCTCTGCCAGATCGGAACCACCATGTTCCGGCTCGTCCTTAACGCCGGGCTGCCGATTGTGGAGCGAAAAAACCACAGCTACCGCGTCCGCTACTACGAGCCGCCGGTCGGCATGGATGCGACCATCTATGAACCGAAACCCGACTTCCGGTTCAAGAATGATTATGCCGGTTATCTCTTGCTCCAGACGCGAATCGAAGGCGACGATCTGATCTTTGAGTTTTGGGGCAAGAAAGACGGGCGAACAGTTGATTTGTCGAAACCGCGGGTTTTCAACGTCGTCTCGCCACCCGAACAGCTAACAATCGAGACCACCGATCTAAAGCCGGGCGAGACTAAGTGCACGGAGAAAGCGCACGTCGGTTCGGATGCGGAGTTTACTTACACCGTGCGGTATGCTGATGGCCGGACCGAGCAGGAGACCTTCAAGAGTCACTATAAGCCCTGGCGGGCAGTGTGCTTCGTTGGTGTAAAAGAACTCAAGAAAGAGAACGGCCAAACAAAAAATGAGAATACCAATGCCAGCACCAAGCCGACAAATACAAATGCTCCGGCTAATACCAATGCCACGTAGGACGGTGGTAATGGTAATCGAGAGGTGCCTCAGGGGCAAGAAGATTATTCATTGGTACGATCGAGGTTGCCCCAGACCGACCCTTGAATAGTCCCCATGCTTGTCGTGCCCCCGAGACACCTTTCGGCTACCTGGTGGAAAGCATACCTTTAAAACTGACACAAATACCTAGCGCCTTTTTTATCGAACAGAAGAGCTTAGCACAGGCCAAAGGTTTTGTCAAGACCACTGCTACGGAATAAAATCTTTCGTTGTCCAGTCAGTATTGTCGTGGTAGAATCGATGCGACGAGGTATGACTGACAAACGCGAGACAACTGAAGAGCTGAAAGCCGAGGATCAGACTATTGACCTGACGCTTCGACCGCGAACACTGGCCGAGTACATCGGTCAGGATTCGGTTAAGGGAAATCTAAAAATCGCGCTCCAGGCCGCAAAAAAACGGAAAGAATCTTTGGAGCACATTCTCGTTCATGGCAATCCGGGGCTGGGTAAGACCACCCTGGCGCACGTTATCGCGCACGAACTCGGCGTCGGCATTCGCGTCACCAGCGGGCCGGCCATTGAGCGGGCCGGCGATCTAGCGGCCATCCTGACCAGTCTGGCCGACGGCGAGATTCTTTTCATTGATGAGATGCACCGCTTGAACCGGACGATTGAGGAGGTGCTCTACCCGGCCATGGAGGACTACAAACTCGACTTGGTCATCGGCAAGGGTCCGGGAGCCCGCACCATCCGGCTCGACCTTCCTCACTTCACGTTGATCGGCGCCACTACTCGGATGAGTATTGTCTCCGGCCCGCTCCGCGACCGTTTTGGGATGACCTTCCGGCTTGATTACTACCAGTTGAAGGATATCGAGGAGATCGTCCGGCGCTCGTCAAAAATCCTCGGTTTGAAGCTGGCGCCTGAGGCCGCCAAGGAAATCGCCCGACGCTCACGGCGCACGCCGCGGGTGGCCAACCGCCTGTTGAAACGCGTGCGCGACTACGCCGAGGTCAAAGCGGACGGCATCCTTGATCTCAGAACGGCCGTTGACGGGCTCAATGCGCTGGCCATTGACGAACTCGGCCTCGACCAGATCGACCGCCGGATTCTGGAGACTATTATTGATAAGTTCCACGGCGGGCCGGTCGGTTTGAACGCCATTGCCGCGGCGATAGCCGAGGAAATGGAAACGGTTGAGGACGTCAACGAACCGTTCCTGCTCCAACTCGGGTTTTTGAGCCGCACACCGCGCGGCCGCGTGGTCACGGCTGAGGCTTACAAGCACCTGGGCCGCCGGCCGCCGGCAACGGCCCAACCAATGGGTATCTAATGGATATTCCGGCCTTCGCCATCCTGATTGTTTACGGCGCGGTTCTGTTGGTGGTTATCGTTTTTAGTTTCTTCAACGTCTACCACGTGCTGCGGTTCGGCATGCACACGACTGCCGCCTATTCCATGAGCGCCATTTATGTAGTCGTCGTGGCCCTGATTGTGATCGGGACCTGGCTGACGCTCGGTGGCGTGGACTGGGGAGGGTCTTTCACCGTTGAATTGCCTGACATTTCCCTTGACTTCGGCACCCGATGAATCACCACGTTGATTTCCCCGGGATGCACCCTGACGAGCAGATCCTACTGCTCCGTCGGAAGCACTGGTCGGTGGTCGCGCACAAGCTGTTGCGCTACCTTGGACTGGCGCTCGTGCCGCCGCTGGTTTTTCTGGCGCTAAACCTGTTCGGCGTGCGCTACGAGATTGACGCCGATAACTTGAGCGGCGTGCTGCTGGCGCTCGGCCTGTCCATTTATCTGCTGGTGTTGTGGATGATGTTTTTCCACGACTGGCTAGATTACTACCTTGACGCGCTGATTGTCACAACCGAGCGCATCGTGCGCATCGAACAACGGGGGCTTTTCAATCGGGTGGTGGCCGACCTCACGCTCGACCGAGTTCAGGATGTGACCGTCGAGACCAAGGGATTCGTTCAAACCTTTCTGCACTACGGATCGCTGCACATCCAGTCGGCGGCCGAACGCGAACGCTTCGTGTTTTCGGACATTCCCGAACCGGAGCTGGTCAAGGCGGAAATCTTAAAGCATGTCCGTCGGGAAACGGACGTCGGACCGCCGCCGGTTTCGTCGACTGCGAAAACTACAAATACGCCCTGAGGATCGTCACGCCGGAGTAGTAGTAGCGGAGCATGGCGTCGAACGTCAGGCCGTCTTTAACAATGGTGCGGAGGGCGCCGGTGGCGGACAGGCCGACCATGTGGTTTCCGTCGAGACCCTGCAGCCAGCGTGTATTGGTGCATATACCGTTGGGGTCGGGAACCGACACCAGGTACGGAAAATCGTCTGGCAAGCCGCCCCAGCGTTCGTAGTAGCTTCTGGTCCGACCGTCAGTGCAAGACGAGTAGGCCGCCACAATCACTCCTAACTTATTTTTCTCCGTGACCATCGAGGTATGGGTCACGATGATGCCGCGGGTGGCCAGGGCCGCCGCCGCAATGTTGGGTGCTTTCAGTTCGTAGTTGTAGCCAAGGTAGACTTGGTCGGTGGTGCTGTTGATATGGTAGTATTCGCTGGCGTGCTTACGCCCGACGAAAATTTTGTTGAGCGCGTAAGTCCGGGCCGCCGTCACCAGGGTTTTCACGAATTCGTCCGGCGCGCTGCTGCCGGTTTCGCCGAGGCCGGCCAGGTACTGCTCGGTCGGGAGCTCATTGATGATCCAGGTTTTGCCGGTGGCACTGGAATAGCGGATCTCCAGTGTGCCGCGGAAACGATTGTACGTTCCCAGCGAAGAACTCTTGATTTCGAAGATGACGTCCGGCGAGCCGGGAATCAGGCGGATGGGCGCTGATACTTTCACGGCGGTACCGTCAATCGAGAAGAGATGGGTCTTCTGCGTATAGTTGTACGCCACTGTCGTCACCTGGCCGTCATGGCGGCTAGCCAGGAGTTCGTTCGAATCCGCCTGACGGATTTCGTAATCTCCGTTCGCCGTGACATCAACGCCGGCCGCGTATTCTTTGGTAACGGCGTTCTGCTTTTTGGCCGGCGCAAACACGCCGACCCTAATCAAAGGCTCGCTGTCGAGCGGCGGTTTCGGCTCCTCCGATACGGTGATCTCAATCGGTACCGTGCTGCCAGAAATGACCCCGAACGGACCGTTCAGAGCGATGGCATCGGTATATACTCCGGCGGTATTCGGCGCCACCGCATCGAGAGTGGCGGTGGTTGATTCGCGCCGGCCGGCTGACTTTGTAATCAACGGCGTGGCCTGGAGGGTCAGGGCGGCAGCCGAACCCGTGGAAAGTGCAGCGGTGGCATTCCCGGTGGATCGATCCAGGTTGACCGTGCCGAAACCTTCGTTCCGCCAGGTGGCGTAACCGACGTTTCGGAATTCAATTGACCGGAAAATCCTCTCACCCGGCTTGACCCAGAACGACAGGCGGCGTTCTTTCGGCAGCGCCTGGAAGACCTGGCCCGGGTCGTCTGTTTTTCCGACGACCATGACGAATTCCGCCTGGCCGCCGGGGATGGGCGTGTCCTGATCGCGGACCAGAGCGAAGCGTTCGCGGAAGATTCCCTCCTTTTTCGGCGCGCGAACGGCGAAACGCACCCGACCAACTTTGCCGGGCTTTACATTTTTTTCGACAATCCTATTTGGACGCCAAAAAGCTCGCCAGGTATTGGTGGCGAACTTGCTGCGACGCCGCGACGGGTCATCGGTATTCAGACCGACCGGGTGCGAGCCATTTTTCGTCCAAGTTGCGGTACCGGTATTCTTGAAGTCGAACCAAACGGTTACCGCTCGGCCCGGCGGAAGCACCACCACGCGAACCGATTGATTAACCAGCATGGCCCGGTCAACTTTGGCGGCGGGTTTTGTGTTGGTCGTGCTGGTGGCGGCGCGAACCATGCCCGGCGGGACAACGGTTAGGATGGTTAGGACCGCAGTGATCAGCCAGCCGGAAATACGAAAAACCATCCTTATCTGGAATTGAGGTGGGGACTGAAAATTACTCATAGTTTTTGTCACGGTGGTATAGAGAAGAAGCGCTGGTAGTGAAGTATGGTCGTGCTCTATCGATGCAGCTTAGCGTGATGAAAAGAAATCTTCTGAAGACCAGTGAGTGACAGAAAATGTCTATTAATTTTTATTTACTCCAACAATGTATGATATCATAAAATTACCATTACGTCAATGTTTAGATTGACTATGGTACAGTGCCATGGTACGCTCCGTGAGATTTATGATCACTTTTTGTGTTCATGAATCCTTTGGTTGTTTTGGCGATAAAGAGAATGACGACAGCGTGTAGTGTACAATGAGCCTATGTAATCGAAGCTTCCATGACTAATGACCACAGTCCCCAAGGGCCGACATCCCTCACCCGTTCGGTCGCGCACAACACCTTCTATCAGGTGATCGGTCGAAGCGCCAGCATTTTGCTGGCCTTAGTCGTATTCGTGCTGGTGGCTCGACACCTCGGAGTTGAAGGGTATGGCTACTTCACCACGATTACCGCATTTTTACAGTTCTTCGGGGTAGTTGTTGATCTTGGTCTGTATATTTACCTGGCCAAGACGCTTGGCGAACCGGGCATTGACGAGCGGCGGATAGTGGGCAACGTTTTCACCCTTCGACTGGTCAGCGCGATGGTGCTGTTAGGCGCCGCCCCGCTGCTGATTTTGGCGTTTCCCTATCCGGCAGTGGTGAAGCTGGGCGTGGCGGCGATGAGCATTTCCTCGCTGTTTGTGACCATCACCCAGGTGCTGGCCGGGCTTTTTCAAAAAACCCTACGAGCCGGACAGTTCATCCTTGGCGAGGTCGTCGGCCGAGTTCTGATGCTCGGCGTTACGATCGCGGCCATCCGCTTGGGCGCCGGCGTGAACGGAATCGTCTGGACGGTGGTCATCTCGTCAGCCGCCACTTTCCTTATCACCTTGATGATGGCGCGGAGGCTGACGCGCTTCCGATTGGAATTCGATTGGCCGCTGTGGCGAGCGATACTCCGCACCACCTGGCCGATTGCCCTTTCGATTCTGTTCAACATCGTATACTTTAAAGCCGACACCATCATCCTGTCGCTGTACTACCCGGCCACCGACGTGGGAATTTACGGCGCTCCGTATCGCGTGTTCGAAGCCTTGATCAGCATTCCGGCGCTGTTTGCCGGACTTTTGACGCCGCTTCTGGCCGCCGCTTTTGTGACGGACTACGCTCGGTTCAACCGGATCCTGCAGCGCGGGTTTGAAATGCTTCTGGCCGCGGCCGTGCCGCTGGTGGTTGGTACGCAGTTTGTGGCGCGGGATGTGATGCAACTGGTGGCGCCCGGATTTGCGGCGTCCGCGCCGGTGCTGCGGATTCTGGTGTTCGGCACGGCCGCCATTTTCCTCGGCTACCTTTTTTCAAATACAGTAGTAGTCGTCAATCGGCAGCGGACCATGGTCTGGGTCTACGCGACGATGGCAGTGAGCTCCGTCATTCTGTACTGGTTGACCATTCCACGGTTTTCCTATTTCGGCGCGGCCAGCGTGACTGTGCTCGTGGAAAGCGTCGTGGCCGCGGCTGGAGCAGTGGTGGTCTTGCGAACCAGCCGAATTCGGCTGGCGTTCGGTCCAACGGCTCGCATTATGGCAGCCGGACTTCTGATGGCCGGGATGATGTGGCTGGTCAGGAGTCTGCCGTGGTATGTCAACGGCAGTATCGGCGTGGCCATCTACGGTTTGGCCCTGCTGTTTTTCCGGATCATTGATCGTCCGCTTCTTAAAGAAGTTTTCGGGAGAAGCCGGCCATGATCCCGTTAGAGAGTCCTCCGAGTACCGTGCAACATTTCCGACGTAGGCTGAAAAGTTTATCGACTAACTCTATAACGAGATGATTCGGGTGGGGATTGATTCGCAGATCGCCGACGTTTCCAGCGCCGGGATCGGGCAGTTCACGGCCGCGCTCGTCCACTGGCTTCCGCGAGTAGACACGAAGGCCGAGTACGTCTTGCTTCGGCCAGCCGGGCGCCAGCGGGATTTTTCCATGCCCGGCCGCTGGTGGTGGGATCAGGTGGTGGTGCCGAATCGCGCGAAAGGCCAGCGGCTGGACGTGGTGCTAAAGCCGAGTTTTTCCGTGCCAATCCGCTCATCCGTCCCAACCGTGGTGGTGCTCCACGATTTGGCAGCCAGACTATTTCCGGAACAACTCAACAGACCGTCTGCCTGGTTTTATGGCCGGTGGGCTCCGTGGACCCTGCGGTTTGCCCGCCTGATCATTGCTGTTTCCGAGTTCACGGCTGGTGAGGCGACAAAGCTGCTCGGTATTCCCAGCCATAGAATTCGTGTGGTGCATGAATCTGGAGATCATCTGGCAACTCCCCGGCCGCAGTCTTATGATGATGAAGTTATGAACAAGTTCTCTCTGGCCGAACAATTCATTCTCCACGTCGGCACCATCGAACCAAGAAAGAACTTGGCGTTTCTGGTACGCACCTTCGCCGAGTTTTGGAAAACACGTACATCATACCAATTGGTTTTGGCTGGCGCCGAGGGCTGGAAGTCCCGCCAAGTTCATGATACGGTACGGGAACTTAAGCTTGGACAGACCGTGCGCTTCCTCGGGAAAATCAGCGATGACGAACGCCGGGCATTGTACCGTCGGGCGCGCGCGCTCGTCCTCCCTTCGCTCTACGAGGGATTCGGCCGGCCGGTGCTCGAAGCGATGGCATCCGGTACGCCAGTGGTCGCCGCCAAGGCCAGCGCCATCCCGGAAGTGGCTGGTAAGGCCGGTCTCCTGGTTGATGGTTTTTCGGTAGCCGCTTGGGTCGACGCCCTGAAAATCGCTGCTGCGGACGAACGTCGTCGTGCGGAACTGCGGGCCGTCGGGTTTGAGCAGAGCCGGCGGTTCTCTTGGGAACGGACGGCGCGGCAGATTGCCGAGATTCTCCACGAGGTAGCAGATGACTAACTTAAGCTCTATCAGCGGCGCCCTCCGTCCAGTGCCAGTAACCCTGGCGATCTTGACGGCGATTGCCGCTGGTTGGCTGATCGGAACGAATCCGGTTGTTGGCGTCGTTCTTGTCATCGGCGGGTTGGCCGGTTTGAGCATTGTGGCCAATCCAATGCTGGGAATCTACGCGATCATTAGTTCGTTGGTCGTAGGTCAGTTTGTCCGCCTCCCGGCGTTCGGCGGCGCCGGCGCGGTCTTGCCGAATGACATTTTAATCCCGGCGATCGCGATTGGTTGGCTCTTGGCCGGACTACTTCGTCAGCGCGTGGAATTCGTAACCTCGCCGCTATCTTGGCCGTTGGCCAGCATGCTCGTCGTGTTTGTGCTGACGTTCATTCTGGGCGTTTATCAGCTTCCCTTTTTAACGGATCGCCAGATCGTGGCGAGCGCTCTTTATATCGTACGCTGGCTGGAGTATGTGATGTTATTTTTTGTGGTGGCTGATCTTGTGCGCAGCGAGAAACGCGGTCGTCGGGTAATGTGGTGGCTGATCAGTGCGGCCGCGGCGCTGGCAATTTTGGGATTCTTCCAGCTTAAACTCTTCCCGGATTTTCGCTTCATGGTTCCACAGGGCTGGGATCCGCACATTGGCCGGTTGCTGTCCACTTGGTTCGATCCCAATTTCTTAGGAGGATTCTTTGCCCTGGTGACGGCCGCGGTGCTCGGACTGGCCATTTTTGCGCGAGGACGAGAACGGATCGCCCTGTGGGTGTGCGCCGCCGTTTTGTTTGCGGCCTTGGTCCTGACCTTCTCGCGCAGCAGCTACGCGGCCCTGCTGGTGGTCGGCGTTATCCTCACGTTGCTGCGATCGCGACGGATGTTTTTGCTTCTGGTGGTGGTTCTGGGAATAGTCGTGCTGACCGTGCCGCGAGTTCAGGAACGAGTGCTCGGCGCCCTGAGCATTGATGAGACTGCCAGGCTGCGATTAGTCTCATGGCAGAACGCACTGACCGTGGTGCGGGATCATCCGGTCACCGGCATTGGCTACAATACGTATCGCTTTGTCCAGGTTGATTATGGATTTCTGAAAGATTCGACTGAGCACTCAGCCGGCGGTTCGGACTCAAGTTTGCTCACAATACTGGTAACGACCGGACCGCTCGGAGTACTGACCTACCTCTGGATCGTGTGGTCGTCGTTGTCCATTGCCTGGTCTTCGTACCGATCGAAAACGGCCAGCGCTTTTACCAAGGGACTGGGGCTGGGAGCCCTGGCCGGCCTGGTCGGACTGCTTGTTCATAGCGTGTTCATCAACAGTCTGCTGTTCCCGCACATGATGGAAGTGTTGGCAGTGATGTTCGGGATTCTGGTTGGTTTAGGAACCAAGCCGGCTCGTCAGCTCAACGTTGTATGATTTCGCTAACCGTCATTCTCGCCGTTTTTTCCGCCTTGGTTGCGCTGGCCAGGTGGCGGCCGCTGGTCGCCGTCTCGCTCCTGATTGTCGGTTTACCGGCGTACTTGTTTCGCGGGAGCGTCGTCGGCATCCCGATTACGGTTTTAGAGGCCGGGATCATCGGCGCGCTGGTGGGATGGGCGATAAAGATCATGCTGGAGAGAAGAACAAATCATGAAGCAGTAACCAAACAGGTTGCCGTGTTTCGTCAGGCCGCGCCTCGGCTACTCATGATTTTTATGGCGATGTTGATACTTGGTTGGATTTTGGCCACCGCTTTTTCCGTCAGCATTCGCGAGAGTTTGGGAGCGCTGAAGGCCTGGTTGATTGAACCGTTGCTGCTCAGCTTCATGTTGATGAGTGAAATGCGATCATCGGCTGATCGGCGCACCATCGTAAGATCGTTGCTCATTGGCTTGACGCTTGTTTCGGTTGCTGGTTTTGTTCAACTCCAGTGGTGGCCGCAGACCGTGGAAGACGGTCGCTTGAGTTCATTTTTTGCGCCGGTGGCCAACTACTTTGCCATGTTTGCCGCGCCGATTATCGTACTGGCCGCTGGTTTCGCTCTGATCGGGGTTGACCGATGGCCGGCAACAGCGGCGTTCCTGATCGGAACAACCGCGCTCATTCTTTCCCATTCCTACGGCGGGATCGTGGCCGTGGTGATTGGATTGGCGGTGCTGGCCGTGCGATTGTTTGCGCCGCGAGTCCAGCGTGAGTTCGTGGCAATTCTTCTTCTGCTGGTGGCAATTTTCCTGCTCAGCCAACTACCGTCACGGTACCTGCGCGAAAAAATAAACTTCACTACGCGTTCGTCAAGTCTCGTCCGAACACAAATCTGGCGCACGGCTTTGGAGATCGGAAAGACGCACCCGGTGCTCGGCACCGGTCCGGGCACGTTTGAGATTGAGTATCGCAAAGTGGCGCCGACGATTTATCATCCGCCGCTCGAATGGCTGGTGGCAAAGCCGCACAGCTTATACCTCAACCTGTGGGTGGAGACTGGGCTGCTTGGTCTGATTGGTACGGTCGGAGCGAGCATCGTTTTTCTGCGGCGGGTGTTGCGCGCGAATCGTGAAGCATCAATCTACGGAGCGGCCTTTGTCGCCATTCTTGGCCATGGCTTATTGGACACGACCATGTTCAAGAATGATCTGGTAGTATTGACTGTTGTCGTTGTGGTGTTGGGGTTGAGTGCGATGGTAGTGCCCCGAACGGAACCAGAAAACAACTAATCCCTTCAAGCCGAAGGGATTAGCGTTTTTAAATCGAGAATTAGTTCTTACCTGCGACGCCTCGACGTTTTTCTTCGTCGTGACGTTTTCTTTGTCTTTTTCGCTTTTTTTCTTCGCTTGGCCATTCAGGTCACCTCCTCTCGGAGTCACAGTGTGTCGCGATCGCGCCACCGTGAAGGTGATGATTTATCCACAAGGATCGAACGTTGATTAGTGTACCACTATTTTCTTCAAAGATACAGAAAAAATTTCGGCAACATGCGACTAATCCATTTCAAAAATTTGTTGGTGGACCGTAGCGACCCGTCTTCCGGATCGGGACTTTATCCCAGATCTACTGGCCCGCAATGCTGAGGATAAATTTTATCTGATTTTACCCACGCACCAGAAAGCCACGGGTGTAAACCCAGCACCATGATTTTGGTGCTGGGTAAACCCGTGGATGAATGGCTTTCGGTGCGGGGTTCCGCTCCACGGAACCACGTATCTAGAGAAGCCACGGCCGTGAGGCCGTGGAGCTTCACCTTTTTTGCGATCGTTTTATGCTCAGTTGCGACGATCATTGTTTCATGATAGGAAGTATATGTTCTTTGTACCAATCTTGTGGTGGCGGTTGGTGCATCAGAATTAGTGCATCATCCACCATCACAAGACAACGTGATGGCCGGGGCGTGATTCACGAAGGCTGTAACTAGACCTGGGAGGGCATCATGAAGAAGGGCAGAAGCGCGCTGCGTCAAGCTACTGTTTGTCCGTTCTATGTCCTAGCAGTGGATCTCGACGAAGGGCCCGAGTCCGTCGTCATCGTCAATTGCAGACGAGCGGTGGAGGTGGGTGAACTCCTCCGGTACGAGGATGTGCTGGAGGTGGATGGCTTCGTCCCGTCCCGAAACGGCTGGCCTAAGCGCATGGAAGTGCAGACGTCCGATTTCCGCGATGGATCGGCTGGCTTGATCGGCATCATCGATCAGCTCGATCGGTTTGTTGGCGGCGGGAAGACATGGCCGGGTGAATTCGGAGACGCCAAGGGCTCGTTGGTGGCCGCCATCTTCTCGGCTGGCATCAGGTTCAGTCGAAAAAGCGCGGAGGCGGCCTAGGCCACAATCGTTCGCCAGAATTACGGCGCTCGTCGGACTGCATATCCGCCGGGCGCCTCTTTGCATATCCGCCTCGACATTTCCGACTGCCCCGATTGCGCTGGGTGGACCATGGGAGAATCGAACTCCCGCCTGTCGGATGTCCCGATAATATTGGACGGGCCTCAATGGTGGACCCGAGGGGAATCGAACCCCTGTTTCCCGGATGCAAACCGGGTGCTCTACCATTAAGCTACGGGCCCGTCCAATATTATCGAGGATCCACGATTTCTAAAAATGTTTGATGAGGCGTTCGATTGCCTCTCGTTTTTTCCAGGACTTGATTTGCTTCTCTCTTTTTCGTGCTTCTGAAAGTGTCCCGAAAGCTTCCTGGTATACGAGAGACCACGGCATACCAGATTTTGTTGATCTTACCAACCCAGAGTTATGGCGTTGTAATCGTTCTGGCACATCGTTACACGATCCCTTATAGTATGTACCTTTACTTGTAGATTTAAGAATATAGAAGTAAAACATTTTTAGAAATCGGGACAAACCGACTGCACTACCATTATGCTAATGGCCCATATTAATAACCACTTTCAACATTCGATGGTTGCAGACTTTTTCCGAAGATGCCAGTTAGTATGTTGTCGAAGGCTCCACTCATTGCTAGGAACGCACCGATGATAAGGAGCGCGCCGAGCAGCTTGTAAAAGATACGCGTGCCGCCCTCGGTCCCCAAGTGCTGCTCCGCCCACTCCATGCGTCCGAAGTTATTGACCAGCCACTCGGTCTTCCAGACGAGCAGGAAACCGAGGCCGATGACGAGAAAGCCGATGAGGTATTTCAGGGTATTAGGGGTTAGGTATTAGGTGTTAGGGGTGAGGGATTAGGGAAGTGGAGAATGCGTGTTCTGGGCGTGGTGGGGGCGATAGGATTCGAACCTATGACTTCTTCCGTGTAAAGGAAGCACTCTAACCACTGAGTTACGCCCCCCGAGTGAACATAGAGCGGCGTGAAATATAATGCATTGTATAGTTTTTTTCAAATATGAAGAAGGGGCGTTGATCTCTCGACATAACTCGAGATCGAACGCCCCCTTGCGAACTTTACGTGAGAGCCCTCCCGGTTCTCGCGTTTTCTGACGAACGGTCTAAACTG
>JACQKH010000049.1 GCA_016204585.1 Candidatus Kerfeldbacteria bacterium | reverse complement strand
GTCTTGAAGATACGTATTACCTCTAGCGTCGACAACATAAGGACTCAGGTCATAAAAACCTGGCGCGAGAGTGACTTCAATGACGCAACGACCTGGGGTAGGTGAAGCACAATCCCAAGTACTGTGGAGTGTTCTTAGGTTTTCACTCAAGTCGACTCTGGTGCTAAACTCAACATACACACGACGCAATGGCGACGCTTCGGAAGCGCTTATCCCAAGCACCACCGAAAACCGCTGGGGAACCTGCGCGCTCTTCAATGGTTCAAGTACGGAAACACCAAATAAGAACTCATCGGCCCCAGGCCAAATAAGCACATCCCGAGGCTGTGACACCATACGGTTGCCGGGGAGATCAAATTCCGCACCCGCTCGGTCATAGGCCACGGCAAGCAGCTCATGTGCCTCCTCTAGTTGAGTCGTATCCCAAAGTACTTGGTAGGGCTCTTGCATTGCGGTGCCCAACTTGGTCAACGCGCTACCAGTGTTATGGTAGAAATCAACGTGGTCAACCCCAGTTTCGGCATCAGTCGCAACAGCGCTCACGGTTACTATACCGCGACCTACGTTGATACCGGAAGGTTCCAGAATGGCAACCGCTGGAGGGAAGTGGTCGGCAAAACGATACGATATATCCACATCCACGGTCTGCGTCAAAGGATTTGGTGGGCCAAGCAGCGAGATGTTGGCGTTGGTCACCAGATCATGAAACGTCCCCTGCTCCCACTCCCAGGCAGGTGCTACTGGGTACTCTCGCGTCAGTGAGGATGGCGAAGCGCCACCGTTAACCAGAAGCGTACTACTAAAACTCCCCCCACCGGTCTTGGCTTCAGTTTTCCGGTACGTTTCTGGCACATGCAGTAAAACGCCATCGTACACGTTACGGGACAGACGATCAAAATGCGCGTCGTAGCCAATGGGCTGGCGGTACTCAATCGTCAGAGCATCCCGGCCATCCGGCGTCCAGGGAATACGCAACGCTCGCACCGTGCCAGCCAGCGGCTGGGCCAGCTCGTAGGCAGAGAGCGTGTACTTCTTTCCCGGCTGCGCGATCGGGGCCGTGCTATCGTCCAGCCACCCGCTGAAGTATTTCTTCGGCGCACTAAAGTGACCGGGCTGGTTGAGACTATAGCCCATAACGTCGAACGGATCACCATACGTTTCCGTCGCACAGCCAATCCCGATCGGATCCTCCCCGCACAAGAGCAAACCGGCATGGAGATGTCCAAACATGTGACCAGCTTCATGGGCAACCGTACCGAGGGACTTGGAATTCTCTTGGTCTATGTACTCGGCCCCGATGGCCATATAGGACATCCGAATCGGCTGCGGATAAAAGGAAAATCCTTTAACAAATTGGTAAGTGCCCCAAGATCCAAAGGTTCTGCCAGATCCACCCGGCGGATAAATAAAGGCGATCCTCATCCCGTCATACATCTGAAGATCTCCGCTTGCCACAGCAGCAGCCAGAATGCGCTCAAAGTACTCATTGGCAAGGTAGGCTTCGTCGGCCGTACCTGCGATTTGGTACGGCCCGTAGAACTGTGCGGAGATACTCATCTGCTGATAAGAAACCTCTTGATAGAAATCGGGTAGGCGCTCAAGGAACATCTGCCGCACTTGCTCCTGAAAAGTACTCATGGTGGTATCATCAACGACGTGATTAGCGTACTGAAACGAAATCACGTGGAACCGTTGTTCGCCCAGGGTGGGGGGATTTTTTGGGCGTTCGATGATGTCATAGCCTGTCCCCAGACCTCCGTTGCCCGGAAACCGGCTAGTGCCATCCACGACAATGTGGCCGTCGAGCACCTTGCCCCGCAGTCGAACAGTGGCACCGCCCAGGTCATCGTCATAAAAACCGTGCGCAAAATGGACTCGATAGTTGCCAGATGCAGTTGATAACCAGAACAGTGACTCACTGCGCTCCAAATCCTCTATATCGTCGATGTGCATCCCTGATAATCTGCCGGTCAAAACCTGGTATAGGGGCGCACATCCTTGCGCGCGGGTGGTTAAGATACTACCTACGGTCGGATCGTCTACAAGCGCTGCGGCAGCATCCTGCTGCATAACCTTAACGACCGACTCTTTGTACGAGCGGGCTGCCACAATGGTTTGTGCGCGATCATTGCGCGCGGAGGCGTTGAGTAATTGAGATCGCGCCGAGGCAAGCGCCGGGACTAACGGGCGAATGGGTATGGAGGCACTCGCTGGATTGAGTCGCTCACTATAGAATGCCGGCTGTGGCTGTGGTAGTGTTGTGCAGGTAAAGGGCCGTCCTGCTGCGATGTTTTGCTGTAGCTGCTGGATTTGAATACCAGCAAACACTGCAAAATCGAAACCAATCGCAACCACACTCACGGCCACCATCGCTGAGGCACTGACTACGACGGATGCGCTCACCCGGGTTTGCGTTTGAATGGAGAGCTGCGACTCGACCATGTGTGTGGCCTAAATCTTCTCCTGCCGCATCTCGGCGAGCACGGCTTGCACGTGCTCGGGCTTGACCTCGGGCAACGCTTCTTTCACCGCGCCCTCCACCTTCTGCAGGCTGACCTTGGACGAGGCTTCGTCAATTAGGTCAATCGCCTTGTCGGGAAACGACTTCTCAGGCATCTGCTTGGCCGCGATCTCTACCGCCAGCGTGATGGCCGCGTCGCTGATGCGCACGCCGTGGTGGCGCTCGTACTTGGCCTTAATCCCGCGTAAAATCTCCAGGGTTTCGGCCGCGGTTGGCTCGTCAACCAAAATGGGGTGCAGGCGGCGATCAAGCGTGGCGTCCTTTTTAATAAACTTGATGTACTCATCGCGAGTCGTGGCCCCCACCACTTGCAGATCGCCGCGCGCCAGCGCTGGTTTCAAGATATCGTCAGCGCCGATCGCGCCGGTGGCTTCGCCGGCTTCGGCCAGGGTGTGGATCTCGTCAATAAAGAGGATAATCTGGCGCTTGCTGGCGATGATCTCATCGGCGATGCGCTTGAGCCGCTGCTCAAACTCTCCGCGGTACTTGGTACCGGCCACGATGTTGGCCAAGTCGAGCGCGAGCACGCGCTTGCCATACAGCGACTGGGGCACGCGCTTGGCCACGATGGCTTCGGCCAAGCCCTCCGCGATGGCGGTCTTACCCACGCCGGATTTACCCACCAGCACGGGGTTATTCTTGCTGCGGCGCGACAGCACCTCGATCACGCGCTCGATCTCATGCTCGCGGCCGATCACAGGGTCAAGCGTACCGCCGGTGGCCAGTGCAGTGAGGTCGCGCGCGTACATGGCCAGCGTCGGCGCTTTGCTCTTGCCCGACTGCTGCCGCGCCAGCGTGAAAAGGACGAAGAATATGACCAGGGCGACCACCAAGAGCGCCAGCTCGGGCCGGGTGGAGAGGATGAGGCTGAAGTCGGGCATAAAGAAACGAATTTCCAATTATCAATTTACAATTTTCAATGATGGTCAGTTCTCGACTCCGGTCGCGGCGACCTCCGCTCGAACAATAATTATTCTTCGAGCCCGGTCGAGAAGTACCTTAAATGGAAATTGGTAATTGAAAATTCTCACCGATTCCCCCTAGTC
>JACQKH010000050.1 GCA_016204585.1 Candidatus Kerfeldbacteria bacterium | reverse complement strand
TGCTTCTACAATATCCATCCTGGCAAGTGAGAAATTCAGTTGCACTATTTTGTTCAGGGTTCTAGGACGATAGTTTTGGTGCAACTGAATTTTTCGGGCTAGCTTTCTTGCGGCAATCCTCAATGACTTCCTTGGGGATCAGGCGTAGCGCCAGCCAGGTTAATAATCCCACCACAATGATATCGTCAACAAATCCCAAGCCCGGGATGCTGTCCACAATAGCGTCTATGGGGGACAAAAAGTAGCCCAGGGCGGCTGCGAGAAGCCAGCGGGCGGCACGCGGCGTGCGAGGGTCCTTGATCACCAACCGATAGGCCGCAATCTCCGTTTTGAAGGACTTGGCTAAAAAGCGCAGCCGTTCTCTGAATTTTTGTCCTCCCATCATCACTCCAACAAACTTTTTAGAATCTTCAAATCCTTCTCCACCCATTGGGCATCCTCCGAAAACTTTTCATCGGCCATGTCCAACTGGCGGAACAGTGAAAAAATAACCTCGCTTCCCGTGCCATTGGGAACGACTCTCATGGGATTGTGGACCCTTTCTCCTGACTCCAGGATCACGTCGTGGTCCAGAATCCCGAACCCGTTTCTTCCAGCGAATTTTATTTTTATCTTTCCCATTGGGGCATCCGCGATCCACTCGCCATTGACATTCTTGATCGATCCGCCCAGGCCCGTGGCCCACTTGGGCAGGTTTTCTGGATTTGAAGCAAAATCATAAACATCATCGGGTGGGCGGTTGATGTAAACGCTGATATGGCGTACCCCGTGCGTGGTTCCCATCAAACTTTCTCCTTTATTTAAGTCCATCCCTTGCACGCTGGGCCCCTGCGGGGCCACGGCTGGTGCCCGGAGCTCTGCGTAGGGTGCTTGTCGATGACCACAGGAAGCAAGTAATGCCAAAAGAATCAAACCAAATCGGCGCAACGAACTAAACGCGGCGCAGCTATTGACCGCTTCCCTTCTTGCGCCGCCAGATCGCGTCAAGGCTCCACTCTCCCGCGCCGTAAGTCGCCAAGAGCAGAAATATGAAACAGAGCAACACGGCGGGCTCGCCGTGGTTCTGGATGGGCCAGAAGCCCTGAGGCTGATGGAACTGGAAGTAGGCCACCGCCATCTCTCCCGAAAGAATGAAGGCGACAGGCCGCGTGAAAAGCCCCAGCAGGATTGCCGCTCCGCCGTAAAACTCAAGCGCGCCTCCGATCCATATCTGCGACAGGAACTTTGGGTGGCCACCGAACTCGGCAGGGACGCCGCCGAACCAGTCGAACATCTTCATGCCTCCGGCCTGAAGGAACAACAGGCCCGCGACAACGCGCAGCAGAAAGAACGCGATTTGTTTTGCCCGATCCATATTCATGACAGCACCTCCCTTTTCATTTATAGAAGCCCTTTCTCAGATTAATGCCGTGCTCGCACCAGGCCTTCATGGCAGCCAGCATCTGCGACCAACCCATGCAGTTGCCGAAGGCCGCTTTGCGGCCCTTGGGCGTGTTGGGCCAGCCGCCCTCGCGGATGCGCACCTCGGTCGCGCGGGGTCCGATTTTCTTAAAGCGGAATTCCACCCTGTTCTTGCCTCCGGTCTGTGAACCCCAGGCAAGGACAACGCTCTTGTTGCGCGTGCAGCGTTTGACCTCCACGGGAAATGCCCCAGGAAAATCGGCAAAATCCCACATAACCGTCTTTCCCGCCTCAAGAGGACCGCTGGCACCGCCGGTTGTAAAATAGGCGCTGAGTTCCTTAGGGGCCTGGACTGCCCTAAACACGCGGTCAAGCGGGCGACGAACTCTACCCCAGACTTCAAATCCTAGCTTCAATTTTATTGATCGGGAATTTCGGGTTCAACGAGTTTCGCAAGAAGCATCAGCGATTCCTGCCAGCCTAGGTAACAGGCCTCGGGCGGAATGGCCGCGGGGATATTTTCCTGCACGATGTTCACCTCCGTGCCCACGGAAACTTTCTTCAATGTATAAGTGGTTTGCATTTCACCAGGGAGACCGGGGTCATCGAAGACATCGGTCGCGACAATACGCTCGCCGAGCTTGAGTTCGAGGTACTTACCACCGAAGGAGTGGGTTTTGCCGGTGGAGAAGTTCGTGAAAGACATCTTGTAGGTACCGCCCACTTTGGCATCGAGTTGGTGGACCGTGCAGGTGAAGCCGTATGGCGGAAGCCATTTGGAATTCGCGGCTGGGTCGAGGATCGCTTTATAGACGCGTTCCGGCGGCGCCTTGAGCACCCGATGGAGCCGGATAGTGCTTGTGGCTGCTGCCACCTGTTTGGCGTCCGTTTCTGCTGTTTTGTTTGTCATGGCTAGTTGACCTCCTTGGAAAATCTAAAAGTAGCAAATAAAACGCAGATGATGCTAGTGGCATACACCTTCGGGAATTTTTGATGTCAGAAGCCATACCAGAAGCCATACTCGCGCGCATGGTTTCCGCTCTGCCGAGCTCCAACCATTTCCGCGCAGACCCGCTTCGCGGGT
>JACQKH010000042.1 GCA_016204585.1 Candidatus Kerfeldbacteria bacterium | reverse complement strand
GATGATACCGGTAGGTTGATCAAGGCCAAGGTCCTTCACAATTCGTGGGGAACACTGGCCACCATCACCGCCTCCACCGCCGTCGTCTACTTCATAAGGCAAGAGCTCCTGCGAAGATATGCTCGACACCGGGAGCACGAGGAGTGCGCTCGTGGCGAGCATGATAATTGTTCTTTTCATAATACCTCCGTGATTGGTTACTAAATTCGCAAGTTGTGAACGAACGCTATGTTGTGTTGTTAACAAACCGGAGGTTTCAGTCGTTCGACTTGTAACCTTTGGTCTGAATGGTTCTTTAGTTTACTGTAATATATACCTCTTGCTTAAACAAGAGGTCAATACCGGGTGTTGCTATTTTCCTGACAACAGTGAAATGGTTTTCCTCACCTCATCCGGAACTCCCAAAATGCAGGAGTATTGATCAACTTCGTTTCCATCAACCCACGCAAACGCCTGGAACTCATCCTTCGGCATCACTACCTCGCCCGGCTTTGCGCGGCAGCCGTACTTTACGCAGACGACCGGCGTGCCGTCCGGACGCACGAACACCACGCTGTCGAGGTAACGGAAGTCGTAAACGTCCAAACCACTCTCTTCCTTGGCTTCACGGATGAGTAATGATTCAACCATATGCTCCCAATCAGTAACGTCGCCGTTCATCCTCGTGGGCGGCATGGTTTTCAAATCCTTGTGTTCGAGCTTGCCGCCGACCGGGCCCCACACGCTGGGGTGCGCCACTTGATTCGCGGCCCGTTGCAAAATCAAACACTTGCCGTCGCGGTAGACCGTGCCGGTGGCCACAAAGTAAAAAAGCTTCTCGGGTTTGGCTTGATTCAAGGAAATATTAGGAACTGGAATCGGCTGGGGCATACTAGATCTGACATTACTAGAAGCACTACTACAATATCTGGTATGTGCCTTTTTGATATTTCCAAGATCCGCCAGGGCCGGAGGAAAAAATAATGCTGGCCAGGCCGGTTGAATAGGTAATCTCGGTATTTTCGGCGAGGTGGATTTTCATGGCGGTTACCTCGCTCAATTTGGCGTTGTTCGAAATGTTCACTAAGCCGTTCGGCGCATAGAGCACTCCGTTTGTCAGGTTGTTAGAAACGTCTATGGCCGGGGTTGTGAACGATGGATCGGAGTTCATCGAGATCGCCATGACGTACGTTCCGCTGGTGCCGTTTCCTTGAAGATTTCCGTCGTTACGCAAGAGAATAGTCCCCTCCGTCGTCGGGTTCGTCGGATCATCAGCAATGATTTCTCCGCTGTTCGTCCCATAGCCGGCCGTCAGTTTAAGTGTCGCCCCGTTGTCCATCGTGATATTTCCCTGAACCCAGACTGTGCCGGTCAGGGTAACAGTGGCGTGGTTGTCAATCAGCAGGTTCCCCACGTACTTCTTCGGACCGATGGAGGAGCCGTCCAAAATGGTGCAGGTCGGAGAGCAAGTGATCGTGCCGCCAGCGGCAGCTTGACTTTCCATCTGGGTTATCTGCGATTCCGATATTGGGAAATTCTGCGGCGGTTGATCTACCGAGGACGGATGACAATAGGTACCGGGAGTCAGCTTGCATTCTTCCGCTCCAGCATTAGCTTCGACGTCATCTACTGCTTGGTAAAAGGCGTGGCCGGTAACGACGGTATCGCCGCTGTGACTGCTGGCGTTAATGATGTGGCTGTAGGCGTTACCGCCAACGGTCGGGATGCTAAGCGTCGAGAAGATGCCGCCGACCCTAATTCGGAAGGCCATATCGTAGCTAAGGGCCGTCAGACTTGTCAGTGCGTTACCGACCTTGGCCGTTCCGGAGGGGTAAGTGGTGTCGTCCTGGCTGCGGACCACTGTCCAGTACTTTGCGCTGTTCGAAGAACTCACCTTCATGACCAACCAATAGGTCGTTCCGTTCAGCAGCACGGTACTCGGATTAAATATCTGATTGGTCCAGCCGGTACCGGTGCCCGGCGTGCTCGTCCCTTCCCAGCCAGCCGGCGAGTCGGCCGGAACCGAGGCGCTCAACACCTGTCCGCTGCCCGAAAGATTCGTTCCCGGATTTCCGCCGCTATCGCTGTAGATGTAGAGCGTGACCGTGGACGACGGATTGTTGTGCTTGGCAATTTTTAAATCGATGCTGTAGATGCTGTCGTTGAAACCGGCGACGAAACTCTGCGCCAGATAGAGTGTCGAACTGGCATCGCCGATGTTCTTCGTATAGAGGGTCGGCGACACGCTCGGGTTTGACACTGCATCAATGGTCGGACTGCTGACGGCCAGAACCGCGTCGCCGGTAATAGACGAACCATTACTGCCAATTATTGAGCCGTTGGTGTAGGCGTTGCCATTAATCTTGGCGTTATTGTCTAGGGTGATGCCGCCCTCGCCGGTCTGCACGCCGTATTGAAACGACACCGAGGCGTCGGTGGTCGTTAGTTTGACCTGTACTTGTTGCTCTGACGTTCCGCCAGCGCCGGTAACTCGGCCAGTGGCGGTGATAGTTCGGGTACCGGTGCCTGGTGGAACGCTGACATCGAACTTACCGCTACCAATGGTCGTGTTCGTTTCGCCGATATAGCTCGGGCTTCCGGGACAGTATGTCGGGTCAGCAGTCGGGTTGTTTAGGCACCACACCGCTTTCTCCACCGCCGCTTCGGCAGTGCGTAGAGCGGACTGTTCATTAACTCGCTTCGTCGCCAGGCGGGAATTCACCGTGGTGAGATCGTAAACCGCCAGCACGATGATCACGGCCGCGCTCATCAGCACGATGGTCATGGCGAGGGAGTTGCCGGGGCGCGATGCGAACAACGCGAAATGCGATACTAAACTACGAATCCATGCGAATACTGCGAATCCTTCTTCTCTTCGCAGCATTCGCATACATCCGCATTTTTCGCATCGTGTCCGCGGCATTCGCATAAATTCGTAGGTTCGCATTATGTTTCTTTACGGATGGTTGCGAAGTGTTTCATTAAGAATTGATGCTTGGGTATAGGTCACGCCGGAAATTGTTTTCTCCGTTGTCACTGTCACCGTGAACGACTTGGCCGCGGAGGGTACGCCGGCAGTATAGCGGAAATATACGTCTCTCACATTTTTGGTCACGTCGAGGGTAGTATCCGACCGGCTGCTGGCCGGATCCGCGTCAATCAACAACTTCAACTCACCGCTCTGCACGTAAAGCGCAGCCGTGTCTTTCTTTAACGGATCAGGCGCGCCGGACACGATGCTCGGCAAGGAAAACACCAAGGTCGTGTCGCTGGTCGTATAGGTCGGCGAGCCAGTGAGCGGATACTGATCTTCGATCACGCTACCCTGGCGAAGGTACCGGTCGAGCAGGGTCAGCACGCGACTGGCACTGACGTCCACGTCGATCCGGAGTTGTTCCGATTTCGTAAACTGACTGCTACTCAGATAGATGCTAATGGCAATTCCGCCGACCAGCAATAACACCGACACGCCAACTAGCATTTCAACGATTGTCGCGCCGCGCTGGGTCATCCCGTTAGAAAAATAGCTTGTAAAGTGTTCATGATAGAATTTTTTGGTAGTCGGTGAATAGCGGATTTTCTAACGGGATCATAAACCGAACTCACTCTTGCCGATAAACGTATCGGCGCTAAACGACTGGGTCACGCCGTTCACCATCCAGGTAATCGTAACGGTGGCTTTTTTAAGGTAGATACTAGCCGGATCCGGGTACGACGTAATTGTAAGCTTCCCGTTGTCATCTAAGGTGGTGGGTGTGTTATCCGGCAAATCGTTTAGACCGAGGCGAATCCACGATGCGGTCAGATTTGCCGCACCCTCGAAGTCCCAGCAAGTCGAGCTGCTGCAACTTGCGGCGGCCACGGTTTTGACGTCGTCGGCATAGGCGTGAACACCGGCCCAGCCGACCAGCGCCGCCGGCCCGGTCGCGAAAGTCGTGTCAGTGGCCGTTCCCAACGATATGCCGTTAAGACTGATGGTGAACGTAGAACCGGTAGCGGCTAGGGCCAAGGTGAACCAGGCGTTCTTCGATAGCGTGGCGTTGACTGACTTCAAAGTAGTGGCCGTCCCGCTCACGATTTTTTCCAGAAGGACGTTTTGAATACCAGCGGTTCCAGAATCGAGGTCCGTCTGCGCAGAACCGTCGTTTTGCGCGAGTCGCAATCGATAACCATTATTTACATCCCGAGACCGGACAAGAAAACCGACTGACCATGTATTCGGACTGTCGGGCTGGATTTTCCATTCGGCCTGTAGCGTAAAATCCGAATACACGCCGGCTGGCAAGAGCATCCGGCTCGACACCTGATTCGTCGTAAAGCCGCTTTGAAGCGGCGCTTCCAGGACGTTTGGCGTGGAGTGACTGGATCCGCCAGTTGCGTCCGAAGCAATGCGCCAAGGTCCGGCGTTATAGAGGACGTTCAACAACGGTCCGTTCGTTTGGTTGGCGATCGTGGCGTAGTCCAGGCGACGTAGAGAGTTGACCGCTTCGTCCGCCAAGGCCGCCGCTTTCGATCGCCAGACCGCGCGACGGTTAGCCGCGCGCACATTCCCGATCGCCACCAACAAGCTGATCATCATGCTGACTACAAACAAGCTGATGATCCCCTCGATAAGCGTAAATCCAGCACCACTTTTTGTCCGAGATTGTCTTTTCCTCCGTTCCATTAACTAACATTATCGCACAGTGAACCACGTTGCTCAAGAAGGACTTGAAATCTTTACCAAGCTGCCGTCGAAATCAACTATTGGTTTCGCCTGCCGTATTATCTCCAATATCTGCTCATGCGAGAGACCACTAGTCGCCAGGTGACCGCGGACATCTTGATCATACCGCTGCTCGTGACCGAACAGATCAGTCACTTTCCCACCGGCCCCCTCAACGATAACTTTTAACGCTGCGCTATCCCATGGTTTGTTGCCGGAAAAAATCGTAGCCACGAGCTCCCCGCTTGCCACCAGTGCTCCGGGATAGACAATCACGCCGAGTGTGAGAACGCCAGCGCCATGCTGCACTAGTGGAACGATGAACTGACTTGCATCAGTCACGCTTACTCTCGGAAATCCTGTAGCCAAGTATGTGTTTTTCAACGATGTCGCCGAGGAAACGGAAATCTTCTTGCCATTGAGTGTTGCGCCTTTACCTCCCTCGCCGATAAACAAGCGGTCCATGAACGGGTCGTAGATTACGGCCAAAACTGGGCGACCGGAACGAGTAAGCGAGATCGAGAAACAACTTATTGGGATACCGTGCGAAAAGGGGATGGTCCCGTCAATCGGATCACACACCCACGTATGTTCTCCCGTTCCCTGAATCTCACGTGCTTCTTCCGTGATAATACCGTGGTCAGGATATCGTTCACGAATGGATTTAATAACCAAATCGTTTACTACCAAGTCGGTTGCAGTCAGTGGTGACTGATCCTGTTTCCACTCTTTTTTCATGCCCAACGTAAAATTCTTCCGGATGATCGCGCCGGCTTGCTTGGCCAGGTCAATGGCAAAGTCGCGATGGGTCATGAAATTATTATACTCCTCACAGGTGCTTATCGCTAATCTCTCCTCAAAGGAAAAAGGAAACTCTCCTCTCCTTTTCTAAAGGAGAGGAGGTAAGCTTACGGCTCGTTCGACAAAATCCATTGCCTGGCTTCGTCCACCGTGTTGAAAAATTTCATTTTGTGGCGGGACGACATGGTCAGGATATAGAGCTGCG
>JACQKH010000045.1 GCA_016204585.1 Candidatus Kerfeldbacteria bacterium | reverse complement strand
CGGCAATGCGGTTGTTAAAGACCGTGAACAACGCGCGTTCGACCCCGGCGTCGGCCGCGTAATAGGCGGCGATGCCCTGGTCAGTGCTGGCCGTAGTCTTGAACTCCTTGACGATTAGGGTCGAGGCGCCGATGCCGGCCGCCGTCAACGCCGCCACCAGCAAAAGAGCCAGCAGCAAGGCCACTCCCTGTTCATTCTGTCGGCGATGGCGTCTGGATGGCATCATGTCAATGTTACCGCTTATAAATCCTGGCCGACACGGTGGTCTGAAGAGTCTGGGTGGCTTGCTCTGCTTGACGGCTGCCGCCACCTCTCGAGGAAATGACAATCGTCACTTTCGGCTGCTGATTAGTATTCAAGCAAATCCCCCGGTCACAGGTCTGTCCTGACCAGCAATCCGTGCTAGCATCCGTACATGTACAATTTGAATTTATTGAGTCAAAACCAAAGACGGGTGGAACTTGCGTCGGATCAGCATTTATATTAGTCCAGCAGTCGGCGGTGCCGCTCGGGGCTAAAGCATTTGGATCTGAACCTGGGCTGACCCAAACATTGAAGGCGTCAACCGTGATGTTCGTCGGGGTAACATCCTGGTAGTCTTCTGGGGCCAGCGTCGGGTACGCACAGCGCAGGGGGTCGCTGGCGAATTGAGCGGGTGTGCGGGTACAGACGCCAATGGCATAACGATCTTCTTCGCCAAACTTTCCTCTCATGTAGCGACTGAAAAACGTTTGGCCGCTGGCGTCCTTGGTCACCACCTGGGCTGTGTCAGTCGTCACCGCGGACATCGAAAGCAAACCGCCAGAAAGATCAACCGGATCACGCGTATTCGGATCTCCGTCAAGGTTCAAATAGTACGAGTAGTCCAGGCCGGCGAGACGGACGGACTGGGCGATTGACTCGATTAAGAATCTGGCGTCGCTCTGGACCTTAGACAAAGACTCGACTTTCTTCTGAGAGCTAGTGACCGCGACGAACAGGCCGGTGGCGATTAATGTGGCCATGCTTAAAATCGCCGTGGCCACGATGATTTCGAGTAATGTAAAACCGTGTGGGTTGCGTGTTGATAAACGTAGTCTATGATTCTGAACTATCGGATGAAAAGACAAGGTTTTAGGTGTTAGGTTTTAGGTGTTAAGAACTATATCGTTGCTATTGAATCAGTTTCTTAATTAAGGCATTCAGCATTTTCATAACTTCCTCAAGGGTTGCTTCAATGTCAATAAAACCCAAATTTTTTGTTGATGGAAGTCGTTTAGCGATTTCGATTTGTGTTTCCAGTTCAGCACCGGAAGAAAATGCTATTCTGAGAAATTGTACATAGTCTTTTTTACTTCCTCGGTATTTTCCCTCCGCGATATTTGATGGAATGGAAACCGCCGATCTCCTTAGCTGGGATGTCAATCCATATAACTCCTCTTTCGGAAACTGTTCAGTCAATTTGTAAACGGCAGTTACCAACTCCATTGACTTCTGCCATACCGTAAGTTCTTTATACGAATTTGATAGCATACTCATACTCCCAGAAAAACTAACTCCTAAAACCTATTACCTAAAACCTACCCACCTCATTTCACGTATTTCCAATTATACAGCCGGTCTTCAAGTTGAAAGGTTTTCTGAGCAGTGCAGTCGTCCCAACAGACCTTGCTAATAACCTGGAGGCCGACGAGAATCTCAGTGGCACTGCAAGTAGAACCGTTCAGCGCTTCAATCCTCTCCGCTGCGTTAAAGCCGACGTCCGGTATGCCATCGGCTGGCGCATCGTCTTCCCGGCAAATCGGATTGACATTCACTAAACGCTTGAATCGTGTGGCCGGCGGAACGCTTGCGGAAAAACCTTTGTCGGTCTGATAAAATGCTTGTGTCGCTACCTCCTGGTAAATCTCCGAACAGACATGCGGCTGAGTCCCAACCTTTCCACACATCTTCGTCGTAAAACTGTTCGTGTCATTAAAGTCCATGGCTGGATCCGGTACCGAGCCAACGGTCCAACTGTTACCGGCCCAGCTGAACCCGGGGACCGCGACGTGGTAATTGCTGGTCTGATCGTACAACCCGTCAAACGAGCTGGGAAGCTGAATGTCAGCTATGCTTAAGTCCGTATCCTCGTTCGCCTGAATTCGTAGCCAATTCGCATCGCGGATGTTGCGAACCGCCTCGATCCCTTCACGCGCCAAGCTGGCGGCGATAACTTTGTTGTTGGTGGCGCGACCGGCCGTAACCGTTGCCGCGATCAGAGTAACGCTGCCGATTGTACCGGCGATAATCACGCCGATGCCGATGACGGTCTCGAGCAGGCCCTGCCCTTTGGGAAGATCAGCTTGATGTTTTACGGACATGCTGCTACCGCCTCCTCCTGAATCTGGCCGGTGGCGCCGATGAGGGTGACTTTGCGATACACGTTTGGAAAGTTACTGTGAGAGATGCAAAAATATTGATTGCTTATATTGCCAAAAAAATCGTAGGCGTGACCATCCTTGAGAAAATGCAATCCCATCACGCTCGAATCTACCATTGAAATGGAGGTTTGAGCCGGTAAATCAACGGTAAATATCGTTGGATCATCGTTTAGATCATACCCATCTCCCAACAACTCCGCAAATATCATATACCTTGACGTCGGCAACGATGACCACGCACCAAATTGACCACCGCCGCTTATACCATACCCTCCTTTTGGCGCTTTCTCAGAACAGATGGAACAAGTTGCGTCAGGGCAGAGTTTGTATTTTTCACCCCCATCGTCACAACTATTCACCGTTGCCCCGGACTGTGACATGGACTGGGCCAGCCGGAGATTCGACACCAGCTCATTGGCGGCCTGCCGGAGATTATTCAACTGTCCCGCGCTGCGAAAACTCATTACCGTGAAGGTCCCGAGAATCGCAAAGATGGCCATGCTGATGAGGAGTTCGAGTAGGGTGAACCCAGAACGACATTTGACTCTTGACGTTTGACCTTTGACATTTGACGAAGTATCCACTACCCTATTTTCCTCTGTGATTCGACAACCGTCAACTCCCGACTCCAATCTCCAATCTGCCAACTCTTCTCCTCAGACCGCCGGATTGTAAAACCGCAGGAACGCGCCGACGAACCAATCGAAAAATCCGCCGTGCAAGTACCAGACCAGAATCTCGTTACCCCACAAGAAAGTTACGATGCCGGCCAAACTCAAGAACGTGCCGAACGGAATTTGGCTTGACCATGATCGGCGCTTCGTCAGGATTAGAAATAAAGCGACGGTTGAACCGCCAAAATACGCCAGTACCAAGCTGACCGCCAGCAGCTTCCAGCCCAAGGCCAACCCCAATACGGCGCCTAGCCGGATGTCGCCGCCGCCGATCCAGCGACCGTTCGAGAACACGTACTGCAGAAAGAAAAAAGCGGCGCCAGCCACGCCGCCGATGGCGATATCGGTCAGCGGTCGCTTAAGCAGAAGCGAACCTAGCAACGCCGCGACCATGGCCGGAATGCTGACCCGGTCGAGGATTAACTGGTGACGGAGATCATAAACGAAAATCACTAAGAGGAACGCTCCCAGCACCGTTCCCACCCATGACTCAACCGACAGTCCGTAGCGGAGCATCATGGTCAGCGCCACTAAACCCATACTGAGCTCCACTAGCGGGTACTGCCAAGAAATCGGTTTATGGCAGTAGCGACAGCGCCGGCGCAGCATGACAAAACTAAGAACCGGTATCAGATCGTCAGCAGCCAGCTGATGTTTACAGTGCGGACAACGCGACCGGCCGCGGAGCGGCGAGCCGCCCGCGTGCAAACGGTAAATCACCACGTTCAAAAAACTGCCAATCGCGGTTCCCAGAACAAAAACAACAACCCCGATGACAATATTCATGTAGCCCACCGATTCACCCGCCCCGTCCCGCCATGCGGGACTTCGGCGGGCGGGGTCGGCATCTTTTTGTAGCCCGCCGATTTATCGGCATCGCGTGGATAGAACTGTTCGAATTTTAAAATCTCAAGCTCCGGATTATAAATGACGTATTCGCGTATTCGGTTCAATGCTTCCTCGTCTCGAATAACGTGTTCGTAATAATTCGGCTGCCAAACAGAGTAACCTAATGAATGGGATACTTTTGCTTTCCACCTTCTGATAATCTCCCCCAGCGGTAATGCACAATTCTCTAAAACTAAAATCAGATGAACATGGTTCGGCATGACAATTTTTGTATCCACGGACAACCCCTGGATTTGTTTTGCTACGTTCTCCAGCTCTTCCTCGATGATATTTTCGGAATTCTGAAAGATATTTTTTCTGTTTCTTGAAACAACCGTCACAAAATAATAACCGTCGGTTCGGTAATCGTACTGCGGCAATCTGACAGGTTTCAACCCACGCATGGTTCAATCACGGCTTGTTCGTGCTAGGCCCATAAATGGGCGGGCTACAACCGTTGCGGATTCTCGCGCCGGACTATGCTTCAAACAACCTAAAACCTAATACCTAAAACCTAGCTCCTACCGAACCCCATCCTTGCTCAACACGTGTTTCCCCTTGGCCAAGCTCTCGTACGCCCGCTCCAGCACAAAGCTGATAGCGTAATCCCTCTCATCCGGCACTTTGGCAACTCGGTAGGCGTACCTCCCCGGATCTTTCAAATTCTGAACCTGCGGCAGGTAGGTGGTCAACGCACACGTTGAAACCAAAACTTCAACCTGTCCGCACCCGGACGCCGCCTCGCTATAACTGGCCTTTTCGCGGAACAACGTTTCAAAGGCAAACTGCACCCGCACCATGTCGGCGATGCGCCGGGCGTCCCGCACCCGCGCCCGCTCCTGGCTCAACAATAACCCCACCCCGGCCAAAAACGCAGCCACCACCGTGAGAATCAGGAGGGTGGAGATAAGGCCGAGACCGCGGCGGTCAGGGATAAACATAAATCCAGTATATCACAAATGCTCCTCCGCCCTCTAACAAGCTAATGAAGCTAGGAAGCTGCCTAATCTACCGCGCGAAAATCCGCGACTCGTCGAGCTCGATGCCTTTGGCCTTCAGTTCGCGCACGAGATTACGCAGTTCTTGTTTCATGGCCAACATTTCTTTAATCGCTTCTAGTTCGACGCGTATTTCGTCAAAACGCTGGTCAACCTTTTCGAATTCACCCTTTATCCATTTGTTCTGCTCACCCTGGCTGGCGTTGAAGTGCGCGACAATCTCGCGCGTGTTCCTTTTGATCGTCGCTTCTAATCTTGACCCGAGCGTTTTGACGTCGGTCGTGGTTGCGCCGCGTTGTTTTGTTGACATAAGTTAAGTCCTTTTTCGTCACCACCGAATGTGTAGGCAGTGTAAACTGGAATGGTCGCCTAGGTCAAGGAAGCGGCGGGCGGCGTTGATTGACCACCTCCCCCGTCGCGTGTAACGCGACGGGTACTCCTCCTTTGCAAGGAGGAGAAGTGGCGGTAGCCGCCTACCTAACTCTCCCCTCCATCTCATGGAGGGGTCACCGCGACGTAGGTCGCGGTGGGGGTGGTTCAACATCAAAGGAAAACAAAAAAGGGCCAGAGCCCTTTTTTGTTTCCAAATACCAAGCGCGAATTACAGGAAGGTGCCGGATTGCTGGTACAAATGCAACCCCGCAGCTCCCCAGGTACCGGCCGTTTCTAGTTCCAGAAGGATAGAGAACGCGTTAACATCTTCGAATGCAAGTGTGTAGTTTGCATACGCCCCACCAGTCCTTGCCCAGTTAGCGAGGGCATTACAAGCTGGATTATTTTTATCAGCAGCAACACAAGCTGCATTAGAGTTTGTGGCGGCTGCCGCTCCTGTAGTCGGATCATTTGGTAAAGACGTGGAGGAGGCGGCCGTTTGCAATGCTCCACAAGCACTGATGTTAGTTTCAGGTGCACAACCAACGCCAGTATCGAATGACGTCGCCGTATCCGCATAACTGGTATAAGCCAAAGCGTAGGATCGCATGTCAGCGGTGCGCCGCGCGTCCCGGGCCTTAGCCCGCGCCCCGTTCAGGGCGACGAGACCGATGGTTGACAAAATGCCGATGATCGCGATGACCACCAAGAGCTCGATGAGCGTAAACCCTTTCTTTGCATTATTCATGTTGTTTCGTCACCCCCTTTCGGTTTTTTCCGAGAATCGTTTCGTTCAACGGATGCAGGCCTGCTGAATCTCTTGAACGAAGACAAGCTTTTACTCGGAATGGCTTAAGTATCAAGAACGAACGAGTTTTTTACAGCCGTGAGAATTGTCCACAGGCTGAATCTTAGTGTAGTATAGCACGATTTTCGAGGTTTCGCAACCCACCCCGGCTCCGCCACGGGCGTCGCCACCCCTCCACTGATGTGGAGGGGAGTTAGCGGATGCCGCCTACCTACTCATCCACTCCCTCACAACCCCCTAACACCTAAAACCTAATACCTAACTGCCTACCTACGTTATCGCCTGCGACAGGTTGTACATCGGCAATAAGATGGCCATAACCATCACGGCCACACCGACGCCCATGATCACCAGGATCAACGGCTCGATCAGGCTGGTCAGGTTGGCAATCATGTTTTCCAGCTCTTTGGCGTAGAAGTTCGCCAGTTTGTCGAGGATAAGGTCGAGCTTTCCGGTCTGCTCGCCGACCACCATCATTTGCGGCAGCATCGGCGGGATGTCCTTGGATTTAACGAAGGCGGTGGCAATCGAGTTGCCGGCCTCGATCTCGGTTATTGATTCCCGGGTCAGGTCGTGATAGACGGTGTTGCCCACGACGTCAGCCACGATTTCCAAGCCGCGCGTCACCGGAATGCCGGAAACCACCAGCGTCGAGAGCGAGCGCGAAAACCGGACCAGATAAATCTTCTGGAAAATCTGCCCAAAGATCGGCATCCGGAACTTCAGGCGATCGAACTGATGACGGCCAACCTCAGTTTTTATGGCGAATCGGAGGAGGACCGGAATAGTCACCAGGACGATCAGGAGAACCCACCACTGATGCTTGAAAAAATTCGAGGTGGCGATGACCGCTTTAGTGCTGGCCGGCAGCTCGCCGCCGCCTTCCTGCAGAATGTTGGTCAGGTTGGGAATGACGAAAATCATCATGGCCGCGCCGACCACCAGAATGCCGCCGAGCACGAAGGCCGGGTAGATCATGGCCCCGCGAATTTTCGAAATCAGGTCGTAATCCTTCTCCTGCTGATCGGCCAAGTAGTTCAACGTCTCGTCCAGTTTGCCGGTCGTTTCGCCGGAGCGGATCATGTGCACGAAGAACTGAGAAAAAACGCTCGGGTAGCGGGCCAACGTGGCGGACAGCTTCGCTCCGCCGTCCACCTCGTCGGCGATCTCGGAAATAATAATCTTGAAGTTGACGTTTTCGGTCTGCCTGACCAGGATGCGGAGGGCTTGGACGATCGGCACCGTGGCCGAGATCATCACGGCCAGCTGCCGCGCAAACAGCACCACGTCCTTGCGCGGAACGCGCTGGAGGAAGCCAAGTGAGGATTGAAAGAGGGTGATGCGCTTTCGTTCCTTGAGGGACAGAACAAATAGCTCCTTTTCTTTCAGCACGTCGAGGGCCACCGCTTCGCTCGGCGCTTCGACCGCGCCGCTGATTGACTGACCGCTCAAATCCTTCGCCTTGTAGTCGAAAATGGCCATTGGAGCAGATAGTTAGCTTCGCTAGCTTCATTAGCTTTTTAGAACGCCCTAACAAGCTAACGAAGCTAATGAAGCTATAAGCTTCTTAGGATCGCGTCCACATCTTAAGATTATTGGGATCAACGGCGTAAACGAGCGCATCGTCCACTAAGATTTCGCCGGTCTTAACGAGCTCGGCCAGGGAACGATCAAGGGAAATAGTCCCGCTCTCTCGGCTCGTTTGGAGAATATTCTGCAGCTGGAAGAGCGCCCCGTCGCGGATGACCGCCCGGATCGGCGGAGACGGCGCCATCACCTCGGCCACCAGAATCCGACCGCCGCCGACCCGCGGCAATAGACGCTGGCTGACAATGCCCTGGAGCGTCCCGGCCAGCTGTTGCCGGGTCTTTACCTCGAGGTCGGCTGGCGCGCTGTTAATGATGCTTTCAACTGTTTTCATCACCGAATCGGTATTCATCGTGGAAATCACCAATCGTGAAGACTCGGCCGCGGTCAGGACCGCTTGGATGACCGGCGGCTCAACCATTTCTGACACCACAATCACGTCCACATCCTCGCGGATGGCGGTCTCCAGCGCCTGCTCAAACGACTTGGTGTCTCGACCGACCTCGCGCTGCTCGATGAAACTCCGATCGTTCACATAGACGTGTTCGATCGGTTTTTCGATAGTGATGACGTGAGCTGACCTGGTTTTGTTGATTTCATTGACGACGGCCGCGACCGTGGCCGTGCGACCCGAGCCAAAAGGCCCGGTGATTAGGAGCAGGCCTTTGGTCAGCTTGGTAAATTCCTGGACGATCGGCGGCAGTCCTAGTTCGCGGAGGGGTTTAATTTCGTTCGATATCAAACGCAAACTGGCGGCCAAGTAACCGCGCTGGAAAAACATCGAAACCTTGAATCGGATGCGGTTTTCCAGGGTGTAGGCGACGGTGATCTCGCGATCTTGTTTGAGGACCGCCTGTTGCTCGGGTGTCAGGAACATCTCTTTCACGACGTCCATGAAGTCCGGGGTCACCATTTGCTCCTGCTCGAGGATGACCAACTTCCCGTCAACGCGGAGAATGGGCGGATTACCGGTGGTCAGGTGCAGGTCGCTGGCCCGATACTCGGCGGCCGTCGTCAGGATCCGCTGGATGATGATGGATTCGCTGGTCGACACGCGATTAGCCGTTCAGGATTCTCTTGATCTTCTCGATCACCTCGTTCGGCATGAAGTGCGCCTTGATGAGGTAGTCAGCCGCGCCTAAGTTTAATCCCTTCTCCACGTCAGACTTCTGGCCGAGGTTTGTCAGGAGGACCACCGGGATGCTGCGCAATTCAGGATCGGACTTCATGTGCTCGAGCATAGTGAAACCGTCCATCACCGGCAGGACGATGTCGAGGAGGACCAGATCCGGTTTTCCGTCCTTGGCCTTCTTCAGACCCTCCCGGCCGTCGCTTGCTAGGTCAACACTGAATCCCTCGAGTCCGAGTTTTGTGACGTACATCCCGGCCAGGAAAGAATCATCCTCGACTACCAGGATTCTTGGTTTTCCCGACGCATCATGAGTTGTTTTTTTCGGCATAGATGTTAATGTTAGCTGTTAGCTTCCTAGCTTTTTAGCTTTTTTGGCAACCTCCCAACAAGCTAATGAAGCTAGCAAGCTATAAGCTACTTCACGATCTAGTCGCATCCCAGACTTCCTCGACCGTGGTAAATCCGCGTAACGCCTTGAAAATTCCGTCTTGTCGCATCGAGAACATCCCTTGATGCTTGAACTCCTCGCGCAGGTTATCGACTATATTTCCGCCGCTGACGATAATTCGCTTCACCTCCGGGGTCACGGTCAGCACTTCGGCGATGGCGATCCGTCCTTTGTAGCCGGAGTTCTCGCAGCGAACGCATCCCTGGCCCTGGAAGAACCGGAGGGGTTTTGTCAGCTTGATTCCTGGCGGCACGTTCTTCTCGCCGACATTGGTAATCTCTTGCCAAACCTCCTTCTCTAGCAATTCCGGTATCTTGGCCTCCTTGATGCAGTGGTGACAGACGCGACGCACCAACCGCTGAGCCATCACCACGTTCAATGACGAGGCGATGAGAAACGGCTCAATCTTCATGTCGATCAGACGGGGGATGGCGCCGAAAGCGTCGTTGGTGTGGAGGGTGGAGAAGACGATATGGCCAGTCAGGGCGGCGTGGACGGCCAGCTCGGCCGTTTCGTTATCGCGAATCTCACCGACCATGACGATGTCGGGGTCCTGCCGCAGGATTGACCGAAGTCCGGCCGCGAAGGTCAACCCGACCTCCGGATTAACTTGCGATTGATTGATACCCCGCATGAAGTACTCGACCGGATCTTCCAGCGTCACGATGTTGACCGACTCCTCGTTCAGGATGTCCAGCAGGGCGTAGAGCGTCGTTGACTTGCCGGAGCCGGTCGGCCCAGTGCTCAGGAACATGCCGTGCGACTTTTTGACATTTTCTTTCATGGCTTGCATCGTCTTGCCGTCAAAACCCAGGACGTCAAGATTGGTCAAGTTCTCCGAGGTGTCGAGAATTCGCATCACCACTTTCTCGTTGTTCACCAGCGGCAGAGTCGAGATTCGATAGTCAATGTCGTGACCCTCGATGACCATCCGGAAACGGCCGTCTTGCGGAATGCGCGTTTCATCGATCTTTAGATTTGATAAAACTTTAACCCGGGCGACGATGGCTTGATGGACGTTGCGGGGTAATACCAGCGAAGTGTGAAGGATGCCATCGATCCGAAAGCGGACTCGCGTCTCGTCGCCGACCGGTTCGATGTGAACGTCCGAGGCTTTGCCTTCGACGGCGTGGCGGAGGATAACGGAAACCATCTTCGAGACCGGCGCGGTTTTAACGACTTCTTCCAGCCCCTTCTCCTCAACTTTTAACATTGACTTCTGGAGCTCGGACTCCTGCTCCGCGCCCTTAAGGGCTTCTTCCACCTCCGCGGACAGGCTCTCGTACTGGCGGATGATGTACTTCAGGCTCGACTGCGACGTCAGGTAGTACTTGATGCGGAAGTGGTTCTTCCGCGCGATGAACTCGATCGCCTCGAGCGCTCGGAAGTTCGACGGATCAACCATCGCCACCGACAGCTCGTTCTCACTCTTGTTGAACGCCACCATATGGTAATTCTCCGCCAGTTCTTTTGATACCACGTTCAGGATTTCTGCCCGAACAACCCGGCCGAACAGATCGATGTATGGGATGTTATAGAGTTTACTCTTTTCACGGACGAGGTCTTCCTCACGAACAAGGTTTCTAGTCTCGAGCAATTCGTTGACCGGCTGCTGCGTTCGTTGACTCTCCTGCAGAAGGGAATCCACTTGATCCTCAGTGAGTAGGCCATCCTTAAGCAGCAGATCGACGAGTGTCGTCTCTGGTCCAATGGACGATGTGGCAACGGTCGGCGGCATAGATTTACTGCAGACGAAACGGATCAGGGTTCCCGGTCGAATCGCCCGGCGGTGCGACAATTGGCGGTGACGGCGGGGTAGATATATTGGTGTTAGAAAAATTACGCAGTGACTTAAATTGGTCCTCGGTAAAAAGATCTTCCCCGAAATCAGTAAACGTTTCGAGGTCGTTGGCGCTGCCACCTGATCGGCCGGGGCCAGTGGTCGTCGTCTTCGGCCGGAGCGAGTAATAGACGATGATGCCGGCGATAATGATGGCGGCCAGCACAATCAAGAGCAATGTCGACTGTCGGGTATTTCTTTTTTGGGCGAGGGCCATAATTGTTAGGAAGGCGAAGATCCGGCTGGCTCGAGATAGTATGTTTTAAAGGTGATGGTGATGGTATTGCCGGTAGCCGATTCCTCGCCGGCTAACTGGACCTTCGTCTCGGAGGGCTTGTAGGCGATGCTGCCGACGTCAAACAAGCGCTGACTTTTCTCAATGTTCTGCAGTAATCGCTTGTACGTGGCGTAATCAGTCGGTCCGCTGACGCTCAAATTAACATCCAGAAATTGTACGGTATCGGACGAGGCGGTTCTGTTTTGCGCTCCGGCCGTCGCCTCCCGGCGGGCCGATGCGGCGCCGCTCGGTTGGGCGGCCGTCGCCGCGCTCGAGCCCTTCGTGACCGCCACCGATTCGAGCGTCATGCCAGAAGCAGTCGCCAGTGACTCGAGGGAATGGAAAAGATCGGAAACCTCCGGTCGCGATGGAAGGATTCGCGAAATTTTTTCGGTCTCTTCGCCAGACAGCGATCGGTACTTCTCGACCATTGCTTTGACCTTGTCGTAGTAGGTAGTCCGATCCTTGAGTTGCTGTTTTTTTTCCTCGAGGGCCAGGACACCGACCAAACGAACGTTCTCAAACTGTGGTTTAATAACCATTAACAATCCTAGCAGCAACACCACCCCGACCACTGACCAGACCAAATAGCGGAAGTAAGAGGTCATCAGCCGCGTTATTAGTTTGCGAGCTATCGGCGGAAGTTTCATGGTTTTGGTTGTGACTTTTGGATTTCGGTCGGGGCCGTTAGGGCATCAACCGGATTGTTGTAGACCTCGTCGACGAAAGTAAGATCGACGATGAAGTTGTAGGTTCCCTCGCTCCCCTTCTCATGGTTGCGGATGATGTTCTCGACTTTGGCAGTCTTAATGAAGTCAGTCGCTTGCTGGTAGACCGCCAGCTGCTTGGTGATGGTGGCGATGTCGGGCGCTCTCCCCGTCAGTGTAATTCCGGCGCGGAAGGTGGTCGTTATTCCACCCGGGTAGATGACGGTCGGTAGGGTATATTTTTCAAATTTCTTGAGAAACTCGGTCCAGTAAATGTGCGTATTTAGAAGAGCGCGGATCGTCCGCGTGGACGAGCGGAGGGCGATCGCCCGTCGTTGCTCTGTCTCGAGCGCCTTAATCCTTTGCACCGTCTGCGCCACCTCACCCTCCTTCTCCCTCGTCTTCTTGACCTGAGTTTCCTTCCAGAGAAGAAGCGAGACGTCAATCACGCCGACGACCAAGGCGGCCGCCAGCGCCACCAAGCCGAGGGTGGTGAGTTTTTTCCGTGGCTCGAAATCGACCACCAGTTCTTCCGGCAACAGGTTGACGCCGGCATCTTCCTCGGCAACCGGCGCTCGTTGACGCAACGCTTGGCGGGCAGGCTTCCGCTTAATTTGGGAGATCAGCGGAGATAACGGCGATGATGAAGGAGATGATTCGCCAAGAGTTTGGGGGCGGGGGGGTCTCGGAGTTGCCGGCGGTTTCCGCGGTGATTGCCCGGTCGTCGGCGTCCATTCAGACATCCTCGGCAGCGGTGGAAAGTCTCCTGGCTTCGGACCGGAAGGCGCCGGCGGTTGGGGTGACGGCCCAGCTGGTTTCTTGACTGGCCCGCCGCCGTAACTCGGCAGGTCGGCAAAAATATCCTCCGGCTCGGCGATGTTGGATTTGGTCGTATCCGGAGAAGGACGGCGAGGAGCAGATTTTTCACCGGTCACCGGCGGAGTTGGCCGCGGATGTTGAGCGCCCGGACGGCGAAACAGCGAACGGAACCAAAGACTAAAAGTAGACGGCTTCTTTAGTAGTCGCCCGTGTTCGGCCTTTGATTCCGGGCTGGAGTATTCAATCCGCGCCGGCGGAATCTTCGGCTTGGCGGCCGATTTTTCGTCGGCTTCTTCTTTTTCTTCTAGCAAGTTAATGTCTGGCATGTTTTTTAGGGCGAGACGATTTCGCGCATGCTCAACCCGATGGCCACGGCGAAGCGCGGACCCAGCTCATCGAGCGCCGGCTTGAGATCGAGTGGATAGATGACGTGCGCCCAGGGGTCGCCGATGACGACTGGCATGTTCAGAGTGGCTGACAGGTATTCGGGAAGGTTCGTCAAGAAAGCCGAACCGCCGGCCAGAATGACTTTCTCGATCGGTTTCTCTCCTTGGTTTCGATAAAGATTGAGGACATAACGAATTTCGTTGACGACGGAAGTAATGACGAATTCGATGGCGCGGGGAATTTGACTGGCGCCGCCGGTCGCCCCTTGGACGCCGACGTCTCGTTTGAACTGTTCGGCGCGTTCAAGGTCAACATTTAAACTGTTGGCAATGGCTTTGGTGATGGTGTCGCCGCCGACGTCGATCGAGCGATTGAGGAGAGGCACGCCGTTGACCGTAATGGTGATGTTGGTGGCGACGGCACCGACGTCAACAATCATGAACGATCCTGGTTCGCCGCCGAGGAGCGAGCGCTCCAGCGCGAATGATTCGGTTTCCAGACTGACTAAGCGCAAGCCGGTATTCTTAAAAATGTCGATGTACCGCTTAACCAGGTTTTTCGGTGCGGCGGTCAACAGAACGCGCAGGTTTTTGGGCCCCTTCTCTTCGGTCGCTTTCCCATCTTCGGGGCTGACCGATTCGGTGGTTTGACTAGGTGATTTATTCTTTTCTTTCAACAACCGCCAATCAAGCACCATCTCCTCGATCGGCATCGGCACGAATTTTTTCGCCTCCCAGCGCACGGCCGCGTACATCTCCTTCTTGGGCATCACCGGCAAACTGATAATCGAAGTGAAGACTGAAAAATTCGGGAGGGCGGCGACGGCCCGATTGGTGTTGACCCGCGACGTTTTAACGATCTGCGTCAAAGCCGCGGCCACGTCGTTCTGCTCTTGGACCGAATCGAGTTTGATGATGTTCGTCGGCCGTTCGAGAAAGCCGTAGGTTGCCAGTCGCGGACGTCCTCCCTCATTCCGGAATTCCACCACCTTGATGCTCGAAGTTCCGATGTCAACTCCGAGAAAACTTGTTCCCCGACCCTTAAAGAGTGCCATGTATACCACCACCCGCAAAAACGGTGCTCGGCAAGTAACATTCCATGCAAAAATTATAGCACAAAAAAAGCTATCTGTCTACTGTAAAACATTTGACTTTTGACATGTGACATTTGACCGTCAAAAGTCAATGGTCAAATGTCAAGAGTCAGCCTCACGGCACAACTTCTTGCAAGTTCGGCAAACCCTGCGCCAGCTGCGAGAAGCCCGGCGGCGTGTTGACCGTCAGGCGACCGTCGTAGATCACTTGTTCGGCCGGTTGTTGCTCACCGGAGATACCCCGGAAGGTCCGCTGGAAACCGAAGGTTTTTGCGACCATCAGACCGCTGACCACCAATTGATTGTCTCCGCCTGACCCGCTGGAATTGACCGTGATTTGACCGTTGGCGTAGTAGGCACCGACCATTTTGGAAACATTCGGTTCGACCGTAATACCGCCAGGACCGAGCACGAAAAATCCGGCTGACGGGAGCTGCCGCCGGTTTTGAATCAACGCACCGGCCGGTGGATAGGAAGTATTTCCCTGCACGCGTAGCACGCCGTCAATCACGAAAGTGCCTGCTCCGCTCTCGACCGAGCTCACTCCGGCGTTGAACGAAAAGTCACGATCAATAACGAAATCTCCTTTGACATGATAAACCTTCCCGAGCAGCTTGGAATCGTTATTATCGCAGCGACCGGCCGTTACCGCTCCGTCGCAAACGTGGGAGAGTTCCTCTCCGTCCGGTACGTCCACCACCTCGTCCCCGTACTTGTTGAAGTTCTTGCTGCCAACCGTTTTCGCCACGGCGGTCAAACCTTCAATGTCGAGCGAGCCGATCCTGGCGGTGAATCGGTTTTCGGGAACCGGCAACGGAAAGAGCTGCGCCCCCGGTTCGATAAAGGGACTGGCCAGCCCGCCCGGCGCGGCCGAGCAGAAGTTGGTGATGGTGCCGGCTGACACGATCCGGTAAGTGGCGTTGCATTGGGCTGAACCACCCGGGTAGCCGGGCGGGAGGCCGGTGGCCGTGCTGCCAATATCGCCGCCAGCGTAGATGTCGCCGAATTTCGTTTGGAAAAACGCTTGCCCGCCGAGCGTCACCAGGCTGAAGTCAATCCAGCCGAGGTCCGGACTCCAGGCGAAGCCGCTGAAATTCTTGGTATCGCCGACATCTAGTGACACGCCGTACTTGCTGCAGCTGTTACAGGAAATACACTGCGCCCCGATAACGCACTTGGTGCCGTCCGCCAGATCGCCGAAACAGATATTTCCCGTTCCGTCGTCAGTGATGCCGTACTTCTGGCAATCGCCGGCGATGTCGTTACATTGATAGTCCCCTGTGCATCGTTGATTTGCGTTCTGGGTCTTGCATCGTTTGAGGGTGCACCGCGAGCAGGAATTGCACGCCGGATAATCAGTAGCCACGGCTCCGCTAGAGTACTTGGTGCAAATCTTGCATGTCTTTAAGCATTGTGCATCCGGGCCGGTATATCCAGCATCTAGACAATCAAGGTCAATACCGCACTCAGTTGAGGTAGTACCGCAATACCCAGGAGTAGTTCCACCCACAATCTCAGTACAATCCTGACAACCGAAAAAGTCGCCGGTCACCGGAGATGACGGATTATCATCGCCGCGCAGCTTAACCCAACCGGCTTTGGCGTTCGCTTCAGCGGCCGGAATCTGTCCAGGCACCGACGCTGCGCCTGACCATTCGCAGCTCTGGCGTAATGGGCAGGAAGTTGACTGGAAGCATGACTGCTTTGAGACGCTGCATTGGCCGAGTTCAAAGCGCGCCCAACCGTCAATTTTGTCTGTAACGTTGTCAAACTTGGCGGTATAGTATGTGCTACGATCATCCGGGTCATAAGCAGTGTTGTACGGCAGTTCAGGCGGAGTGCCGGTTACCTTTTTATCGAATGACAACCAGCCGATTGACCGGCAGGCCACCGGATTGGCAGCGCAGCTAACCTGGCAGTCGGCGTCCGTGCTACACCTAAATCCCTGGTTTTTACTGCAAGTACCCTCACACTGACTGCTGTTCGAGCAAAGGCGCAAACTGTTATTCGAACACACCACGTCGCAAGAAGGACTAGTTGTCGGAGAACCGTCGCCACCAATGCATGGGCCGTAATCTATGACGTCATTCGGATCCTCGGTGCCTTGCCAGGCGCTGCCGGCAATCCGGCCAGCCTCGTCGCCGGTCAGCTCGACGTTTACCCCAAAGTTAGAGGGTTGTTTCACGCATGACTGGAGGTTGCCGCAGTTGAAATCAATCCAGCCGAGCGCGTCGCCGGACGAGGCCGAGCTGGAAGCGCCGATCCACGCCCAACCGCTGACGTTTCCCGGGCTTAAGCGAAGAATCGTGGCGTTCGCGTCGGAAGTCTTGTCACCCACTGACCAGAGATGATAGGAATCAGCCGCCGCCACGCTGCGGAGGGGTACGGCCGATGGTTGAACGACTACTCTCCAAGGGTCCGGGTCGGGCAAGGAGTTGTTGAAATCCAGGGTGTTTTGATAGACTGCGCCGCCCTCATCCACGGCCCAGGCGTCAACCTGGTCAAAGCCACTGAGGGCCGCTTCGCTTAGCGGCACCACCGTAATATCGTCGCAACCGACGCGCGCCCCATAGTCGGCAAAGCATTCAATGACCAAGCCCTGGCTCGGATCGTCGGCCGTGCGCAGACCGGTACCGGCGTTACGATTCTGCTTGGTGACGGTGGCGGAAAAATCAACCCATTGTCCAACACACGTGTCACCACCGTCGCATTGGGCGTTGGTGGTGCAACTCCGGCCGTAGGTCGTTCCGTCCGGACGTCGGCAAGACGTCCCGGGGCCGCTCACGCCAATCGCCGAGTTAGCTTGGAAGGTTTGTACGTCGTAACCGCAGGCGTCGTTCGTCCCGTTCGTGCAACGGACGCGGATGCCGGCTTGCGGAGACTTCGGCTGCCGGGGATCGCTGGGCGAAGCGGTGGCTGGTAGAAAGTCGTTCGGAAATTCGATTTTGTATTTACCGCTGACGGAAAAACTCGTGCCCGGCAGCGTGGTAAATGGAACTTCCTGGACAATCGAGGCGCGATCTGTTTCGCCCGGAACGAAGTTAGGGTTGGCCGACACCAGCAGGTCGGAATCTTGCACGGGATTCCAAGTCGGCGCGCCAACTTCACGGTAGGACACCTTCAAGCTCGAGCGGTCAGGTTTAGTCCGTATATTCTGACAGTTGATCTTGACGGTGGGATTTCCGTACGCGTCGTTTTCGTAACCACAGGGGCTAATGCCATTTGCATCATTGACATTGCTGGAACATGTTCCAGTCACTGTTCCGTCTTTCTTGGTGCATTGCCCTTCATAGTAGTAGCTCAAATCCGTATTCTCACAGATTGCCGGCGCGACACAATCAGAGTTGTCATAACAACGCATCATTGGGCTCCCCGAGCAAGCCCTTTTCCACGGCTGAAAATAACGGAGAGTAAACGGAAACCACCCCAGTCCCTTCAGCCCGCACGCTGAGCCGGGGCATTGTGAACTGTCTACGCACGACCGCCCGCTATTAGCACCACCGTCGCAGACGCGGGCTTTAAACCCGTCTCCTTGCCTGAACTCAATTGGCTTAGAGGTTGATTCTCCCGTTGACGGAGCGTCTACGCAATTCGGGGGGGAATTAAACGGCACGCAACTGGCATTGTTGCCATATACGCTTTGGCATGTTTCATCATTCGTGCAGCGAATTGGCCCCACGCTGTATATATTATTATCATTACTATTGTAGTAGTTCGGTTCAAAGCACCGGCCGATGTTACACTCGTCGTTGTTGAAGCACTGAACCTTTTGCGTGCTCGGGAAGCAGGTCCCGCCGTCCAAGCAGTCAGTCGGATCATCACAGACTTCGCCTTCGTTACTTCCCCCCACGCAAATTCTGGTAGGGATCAACGGATCATTCTGGCAAATTCCCGGGTTCCAAGCAATCAGAGAATTGTCAGTTACCGGATCAGCGCTGTTAGCCGGATACTGGGAGCTCGGGCTGCAGACGCCGCCGCCGCTGGTGCAGGACGGATCGGACAAACTGGTGCACGCTGCGCCGTGATTACTGCCGCCGTGGCAGACCAGCGTGTCGCCGCTGACATCATTCTCAATATCGAAATTCACCCAGCCCTTCGGATGCTCGATTTTAAACTCGTACTGCCGATCGGATGACTCCACACCGGGAATACGCAAAAATCCGTTGATGGATAGGCCGACCTGAACCGGCGGACCAACGTATCCGTTGCTGTTGGCGTGGGTAGGGAGTGAGAAATAATCACCCTGGCCAGGAACTAGCGTTGACATGAGCGGAGTTGTCGCATCTTCCATCTGCAAACTGACAGGCGTTGATCCACTCGAAAAACTCGCATAGGTATCGTTTGGAAAATTGTTTGAAAAGGCATTGAAATAATCGGCGAGTCCTGAGTGGTGGATCACGAGCGTTCTAGCAGTTACGCCGTCAGTCTTGGTCACTGACTGGGCCGACTCGCCAACATAGGCCGGATTGCCCGACACTCGATCAACTAGATTTGCTGATTGGAGATTCAGCGGCGAAGTAAAATTCGTTGACCCGCCGTAATACGGACTGCTGAGTTCCCAGCCGTCCGGAATGCGCTTACTGACGCTCTCGTCTTTCCGGTCGGCGTTGAATGAACCGTTCTGGAGGAGGTTCTGATCCTGGCCGCCGGCGCGCCTGGTCAAACTTATGCCGCTAACCGGAGCGCCGGTCCCGTAAGTAGAAGAAAGTCGATTAAGTTTCTCATCGAAACGGATGAGGCCGTAGGACGGGATAGCGCTAAAGGTTGTACCTAGCCACAATACGCTTTTTAAGGGGTCTCCCGACGTCAGCGAAGGACGAAGGGTGGCTGCAATGCTTGTGTAAATAATGTCCGGAATATTTAATGATCCCATCGTGTCGTACTGATTGCTTTGTTTGGTGTACTTCCAAACCCGGCCTTCGTTGACACTAGTGTTAGCTCCAGCCAGCCAGCCATGAGCTTCGTCCAGGAAGGTTACCGCGTTGATGGTGTCGGTTGGAGCAAATCCTGATTGCGAATTCCAATACTCAACAGTTGTATCGTACGACGGCGAAGTGTAAATAGACTTATCGAACGACAAATCATAGTGCAGCACCGTGCCGGCCTCGCCGACGGCCACGGCCAAGCGATCGTTAACCGCGGCCACGGCCTTGAGATTGTTCTCGGTCCAGTTGGTGCACAGGGTCAGATTTTCAACAAAGTCTTCGGGACACGGTTTACCAGCCAGCGATGAAGGCGGTTTAATCTTTCGCTGCTTGGTCCAGGAGTTGAAGGCCAGCGGATTAGTGGCGTTTACGTCCGGATCGAGCTTTAAAATGGTCGCGCCGATATACATGCCTGGGTTGTCGGGATCCGGCACTTTATCGCCTACGGCCCAGCCGGAAAGCGCCCATTTCGGCTGGGTAAGTCTGTTTCCGGCCGAGTCAATTGTTCTTAAATACTGGATAACGGAAACCGACCGTAGCGGCCGGCCGACGGGGGGAATCGGCACCTTTGCCCAATACGAACCATTGAAGTACATCATGACTGCCGTAGTTGTGGTTTCCGTTCCGGTAGCGGGATCGGTGAAGACCAGACCGCCAACCGCCCAGGCCTTGTAAGTTTTCTCCGCCCGGTCGTAGAGCGTGGTCACGCCGTAGAGGTTGATCGGCGCGCTGAACGGCGAGCCGACCTTGACGAAATTGCTGGCCCGGCTGCTGGAGGGAATGGTGACAAAAATCGCTCCAGCCATCACAACCAGCATGAAGCTTTTCAGAACCTTGAGATTAAACGCCGCTGAAATGATTAGAACCCATCTCAAAATTCGCTTTCGAGCCGAGGGGCGGAATTTCGTGGCGAGGGACGAGTCGGAGGATGAGGAATATCCGTGATATTTCGAATCCGAGACGAAGTCCCGCAGCCCGAAATTCCGCTCCGCAGAGCCGGAATGGAATTTTGAGATGGGTTCTACTAACTTTCTTCTCATGGTGGCTATTAGGAGGATGATACACAATCTCCCGGTCTGTTGCAGGTGAGTTCGATGCACTCGAATACAGCCGGATTGTTGGGATTTGCGCGGCACAGACACGACATGTTAGATGAGGCCTCAAGATTAATATCACAAGCCGGATTCTGAGGAGGATTGCGGTCGATTCCCTTGGCCAGGTCAAGGTTAACCCCGTCGAGCAAGTCCGCATCCAGCAAATCCAGATAATCAGGTCCGGTCGGCGCGGCCTTATATCCGTCGTTCGAGTCAGTCCAAACGTCAAACAGGTTGCCTTCAGCGCCGCTCCTGATATTTCCGGTCGCCTCGAGGTTGCCGTAGATGTTGATTGTCTGATTAATTGGCGGCGGGGATTCGAACTTGGCGGCCAATCCTGACAGGTCATAGTTGACTACGTACAGCGCGCTCTGGTTTGCGCCGTTATTCGCCAAGACGTTGGTATCGCTGTTGAACTGAACTCCGTAAGCCAGCGGGTTCGGCTCGACGTAATTGCCGGCCGCGGGCAACCAGAAGGAGCTGCCGGTAGTCCAGCCAGTAATGTATTGGCCGTTAAAGTTCAAACCCTTATTGACCGTCAGTCTTCCGGTCAGCAACAGATTTTGCGGTTCGGATGGACTGGCGGCATAAAACTTGGTGCCGGCCGTGGTGTTTCCCGGGCGGACGAAAATCTCGCCGGTTGAGGCGATGTCCCGGCCGGCGTTGCCGAGCTCCAGGATGTTTCCGCCAGGGGTGTGGTCAATGGTGATAACGCCTTCGTAAACAGTCAGCTTCTGGCTGGCGCCGGAGGTTAGCGGTTTGGAAAAGGCGGACGGGCTGAAACGGAAAATCCCAATCGCCGCCACCAACCAGATTATGATGAAAGAGTTTTTTAATGCTTTTGTCATGGCGGTGAAACCGCAGTAATTGGAAGTTGCTCCCTGAAAAACCGATTCGTGCATAGGTCTCCGCCGCTGCCGGTTGTGGTCGTGGTGTATGGCAACGATTCATGGAGAACGCAATCGCAGAACCACCGCTGGCCGGTCCGATCCTGGGGATAGCTATTTCGCCAGGTGCAGTAGCCGGAGGTTCGATAAATGTTTATGTCGTCAGGGTTCAAAGACGTGCATTGATCTTGACCGGTGCAAGCTGGATAGACCCCGGGGATATTATTATACCAATCGGCGGTATTTGTCTGCTTACATTTATATTCGCAAGAAGCGCTGCCGTAGGTCTGTTCACTATTTTGACAGGAAACCGCTCCCGCCCCTGGTTCATAGACAAAAAGCTTGCCAAAAACGCAGATTTCTCCTGGATACCAATTATCAAGCGGGTTAGTCGTAGATTGACAGTCATTCGAACTTCGACAAGTCCTTCCGGTAAGAGTAATACCTCCGTTCGATGCTAGTCTCTGACACTCGCCTGAAACTATCGGCGGCGAGCAGTTGTTGTATCCGGAAGGACAAGATGAGGTGGTGCAGGTTCCGGTTCCACAGGCCGGATTTAATCCGCCGGGTAGCGGCCCATTTTCCGCCGGGTTACATGGAAAATTTTCAAAGTCAACGTTATATCCAAGCCCTATATCCTTTCCACTGCCAGCCGCGCAGCGACCGGCCATCTCGGCTTTACACAGTTGTTGTTCGTTTTTACAAAGGGTTTTGCAGGTTCCGCCGCCATTTGTGCACGCAGTCACCTGCGCCGGGGTAACACAGGGATTTCCGCTGGCAGTCCCTCCCTGACAAAGATTTGTATAATCCGAAGCCACGCACAACGCGTCATAATGGTAGGTATAGCCCTCCGATTGGGACGTCACGTCTTTTTTCTTCCAAAAGAAGTCCTTTTTCTTGGTTGACGGATTGGTGAAAGGCGTCGCTGCTTCAGCGATAAGCGTGTCCGCGTCAATTTCCGTCGGCATCTCGAACGGGGATGGATCATTGTTCAGGTAGTGGAACGCTTTGGTAAACACATCAACTCCTGCGGCCAGCCTCTTCAGAGATGAACGGTTCGAAATATCATTGAACAGCCAGTTGACATCACGTTTATTCACGTCGAGAATGCCGCTGACCCTGACGTTGCCGCTGCCGGGGATGGGATTGCCTGCTTCGTCAAACTCGCCGAAAAAGGTGTAACCTGCGCCGCTTTGCAGCGCGCTGCCGGTGGTGCGGCCGTAGACCTCGAGGGCGTTCTTGCCAGACACCCCGCCTGCGCCAGTGCAAGCCAGGTTCGGACACCAGGTGTAATCTTCGCAATAGCCGCCGCTTTGTTCGCATGAATTGGCAATGCAGTTCTCTTGACGACAATCGCCCGAGTAGGTACATTCGTTGCCGTCAATCGCGCAGAACTTGACCGGATCGCCGATCTGGATGGCCGGGTTGATTCCGGCATCTTGCTTCGGCTGAAGGTAGGTAAACCCGGCGTTGGTCACTGTTTCCCATAGATCAATTGTTGACGGCCAGGCGCTCTGGCAGACGCCGCCCAAACAAATGTTCCGGCCGACGCTCAAATCGCCGGTCACCAGCAAGTCCTGCGTGTTATCAGTCGTATTCCCGCTGAAGCGGAGTCCGGCTGAGGTGTTGTCCGGCCGGAAGTAGATGTCGCCGGTTGAGACGATATCCCGGCCGGCGTTGCCGAGTTCGAGGATGCTGTCGCTGGCGGCGCCGGTATTGACGATCAGAACGCCGGCCGTTACCTTGAGTTTCTCCGGAGCGCCGGTCACCGAGGCGGATTTCACGTTGAGGGTTGACCGGAACACCGTCAGCAATAGCACGAGCAAAATGGCCATCAAACTATTGCGGAGAAGGCTGGTGCTTTGCCGATAACGTTTTTTCACTTGCTTTCGCATTGGCATCTAGAAGTAATTAAACAGCGGGGCGCAACGGTAGAAATCACGGCCCAACGAATCTGCTCCGGGAAGCGGCGTTATTCCGTCCGCCTGGCGGCCGCTAAAACACAGGCAATAGAGATGTTCTTGCTGATCTCGACCGTCGGTGCATCTGTCCGGAGTTTCGTATCTCACAACCATTCCGTCAATTTTCCCGGCGTCCAATCCCGACCCCTGACCATCGTTTGAAGCATCCCAGACCGGCCGTCCGTTTGAGGTTATCGTACCGTAAACCTTGACGTCAGCGGTCGTGGACACGTTGCCGTCGAACAGGCCGGCATAACCGGAACCGCGGTTCACATACGTCGCGACTCCGCCAGGCGCGGCCACGTTGAGCGCCGGGCCGCCCTGCACCGGCGATCCGGGACTGCCGACGTGGACGGCGTTTGTCAGCACTTTCGGCTGGAGCACCGGTCCGAAGACGTTGATTAGTTTCCACTCAGTCGTCCCAGGTGGCCAGCTCGAACGGCAGTCCCCGCCGAAAAAACACAAGTCCTTACCAATGGTTAAATCGCCGGTCAGATCAAGATTCTGAAGTCCGAAGCACGACCCGGCCGTACACTGGTAGAAGCGGGTGCCGGAACCGGTACTGTTCGGCCGGAGGAAGATGCTGCCGGTGCTGGCAATGTCCCGGCCGGCGTTTCCAATCTCCATGATGCTGGCGCCCGGGTCGCCAGGCGCCACGATCGCCACGCCCTGATAGACCGTCACCTTCTGGTTGGCGCCCGGGGTAATCGTGGCCGACCAAGCCGGCAGCGCCAGGCGGAGAAATCCGATCATACTGAGAACCGCCGCGACCGCCAAACCGGTTCGGGCGTGAACTCGAACGAGTGTGCGAAATGGAGTTGGTCGGCGTTGATTTGTTCTATTCATGAATCGGTTTGATCACTGTAATCTGACCTCAACAATAACTCCGGTCGCGAAGTTGCCGGCCTGGTCGTGGCTGTAGAGACCGAAGTAGTACGTGCCCGGCGTCAGGGGCGCGCTGGTGAAGCTGCTTGACGGCCGCGAAACTTCCGTTCCGATCAGGCTGGCGCCCTGAATCTTAGACGGCGGCGTACCGATGGTCATGACCACTTTGGTGCCGGAGAAATCCGAGGCCGCCGGGTTGGTCCAACTGATCGTGACCTGCGGCGAACCGCTGGCAGTGGCGCCGGTAACCGAGTTTGGTGCAGTGAAGTCGCAATCCTTCCCGCAATAGGTCGGCTGGCCGTAGCCTCCGGTCTCGTTGCCATTGCAAATCCCGTCGCCGCAGGTAGTGGCGGTCGGCGTTCCGCTGACTGGTGCGCCAATAACAATTTGTCCCAACGAGGCAGTCCCGCTAACCAGGCAGACGTCCGAAGTGAAATTAGGATTGTTGATCACGCTAAATTTCGACTTGTTGGGATCCGGTACGCTCGGATTTGTCACGCAACGCTTTACCGCGTCTGGTTCAGTGCCGCCCGCGATCAGACTGACCGTTTCCGACGACGGCCACAGCGTCGCGCCGTTGACTGACCAAAGCGTTCCGCCGGATGGCGGCCAGGTCAAACGGCAGTCGCCGTTAAGACAGACTTCGGAAATAACGTTCGTCCGGGCTGCGGAAACACCGCCGCCGACTGATCCGATGATTAAATCGCGCGGCGCGGCAATCCCGGCGTTGCCCGAGAAATACCCAGCCCAGGCCTGGGTGTTCGACCCAACCGTTCCGTAAACGCCGTAACCGGTCGGATTCTGTGTTTCACCGACCACCCCGGCGCTTAGTCCGGAACCAGTGGCCGCCGAGTAGCCGGAAACCCCAGCGGTATTTCTCCCGGTGCCGGCCTTGGCCGTAAAAGTTGCGGTTCCGCTGGTGTCACCGACCACAGACGCGACGCCCACATCGGCAATTCCGACCGGATGCGAAAGGTCATAGAGGTGAACGAAATTCCGACTGCCGATTGTTTCCCAGTTGTCGCGCCGGTCGCTGTTCCAAAGAATCGAACCGCTAACGTTCAAGAAGCTGCCGACAATGCTGCGGCCCACGGTGAACGGCCCATTGACCGTAAGAGGACCTTCCTTAACCTGAGAAAATGACGATGTATTCAAGGGAAGAACGTCGAAATACCCGGGAAGCTTTCCTGGCGGTTCAGTTGGACTGAATGGATTGATCTGAGCAGCCACCCGGCCAGCCGCTAAAACAGCAGCCATCGCGACCAAGGCCGTGGTCAGGCGAATGACGAGGACTGAATTATGACGTAATATATGTTTCATGTTTCAAAAGCCCAAGTCGCTACTGGACAGGCAGCGTGGTGCAGAGCGGATCGTAGAGAATGCCGGGCGCGAAATTACCCATTTGGTCGTAAGCGTATAGAGCAGCATAGTACCGCGTGCTAAGATTGCATGGTGCGCTATACGTGGTCCCGGGTTTAGCGATATCTTTCATGATCCCGAGGTCACCAATGTAAGTCGGCCCGGTCGGATAGCGGTCGGAACTCACGATGACTCTGGTACCGGCAAAATCCGAATTACCTGGGTTAGTCCACTTAACGTAGAGAGTCGGCGGAGTTGGCGGAGGACACCCGCTCCCCGCGCAGACCTCGAGCTCAGTGTCAACCCCGACGTCATCCGGCGGGGTGATGTCGCAATCAGCCGGGCAGTGGTTCGGGTCGGCGGTGGTACAGCCCGGTGTCGTTCCGGAATCGCATTCCTTGTTGCTGCATATTCCATCGCCGCAAGTATCAGCGGCCGGCAGGTAACAGGTGCCAGGCGGATCATTACACGGCGGCGGAGTGCCGACAATGTACTGATTGAATTTAGCTGTGCCGGCAATGATGGTCAGATCTGCCTTGTCCGGATCTGGCGGTGAGCCGTCCGAGATGACCGCCACATGAAAAGGAGCCGTCGACACGCTGCCGGCTACGGTTATTGACTTGGTCGGATCAAGCGGGTGAAGATTCGAACTGCTTCGCTCCCAGAAACCGCTTCCCGCATCAGGCGGCCAACTATCAATGCAAGTGCTGTTGAGGCATAGCTGAGTGGTGTTATTCAGGACGGCGGTGCCGCCAACAGCCAGATCAAATTGATCTGCCACGCCCACGTCGCCGCCGGTAAAGTACCCGGCCCAAGCATTCGGGAAACCGGCGCTGCTCCCAAAGATCGCGGCGCGCTGAAATGAATTCACCGTGGCTTGACCGAGAACGCCGTAACTTATCGCGGATGGAACTCCGCCAACGGCTACTCCGTAAACGCCGTAAGACGACTCGGAAGGTGCGGTTGTCGTGCCGGCGCGAACCGTGACGGTGGCGACCGGATCACTGGATCCGGAGGTGCCTTGTATTTGAATGTGTCCGGTATCGGCTGGACCAGCTCCGCCCGAGTTCAAGCGCAAGTAACCAGTGACCGTACTGAGCTCGCCCCAGTTATTACGACAGTTCAGGCCGGTACCGTCGTCATTCCAGCAGATCTTGCTGGAGCCACCGGCCTGACCGAGCGTTAAGCCGTTCTGGATTGTCGCATCCCCCTCCACGGTCAATCCTCCGGCCTTGGTCTGCGGACTTGAAGAAGTGTTCAACGGCAATGAGATATTTCCGCCGGGCTCGGGCAAGTTCGGCGCTGAAAAGGTGGCGGCGGAAACGCGCAGCCCAACCAGCACCGTGACAAATGTCACTACTACGATCGGCGGAGCATAGACCAGTGACTTGTTCATAGCGACAGGTCAGCGCTATTGCCGACCCCGTTCACTTTAAGCGTGACGTTCAAACGGCTGGCGTTGTTCTGGACGAAAAAACTGGCCCGCGAATCTTTTCCGCCGACCGCCAGATTCAAGCCGGTATCAGCGACTTGAAGGTCGTTGCCGCTGACGGTCCAGTACTGGTCACCGGTCAGCAGGATTTCCGAACGGCAGACGTCATTGATGCACAACTCGCTCACGTTCGAGTCGTTGCCTTGCGTAATCGATCCGCCGACGATCAGGTCATTGTCCGGACTTACCGCCACGTTTCCGGCAAAGTACCCGGCCCAGGACGGACTTGTTGCCGACGAAGTACCGTAGATGCCATAACTTTTGTCGCTATTCCGGCTAGCATAACCAGCCACTCCGTAGCTCGCCGAAGCACTCGAGCCGTCGTCCTGACCAAACACCCCGGCATCCACTCCCGGAGCAGCGGCCGGAAACGTCGGCACCGGCGAGTTGAGTTTCAAAGTCGTGGCGTTGTCTGATCCAGTTAGGTCAGCCCAGCCGCTTGGGTCGGTAGGGTCCGATATCAATTTCACGAACCTCTCGATGGCCGACACTCCGGAAACCTCAGCCCACGAATTCTTACAAACTCCATTCCAGCAAACGTCGCCAAAGACGTTTAAGTTTGAATTGTTCCCAATGGTCAGTCCGTTGTTAAGCGTTAAACCTCCGATCTTGGTCTGGATTGAGGACGAAACGTTGAGCGCTGCCGAACTGTCGCTTACCGGCGGCGAGCCGCTCGGCGCCTCGTAAGTTACTGAACGTACTTTAAGCGGAATGCTAAAGATAACAAAAATCCCAAGTACGCCGAGCACAGCCATGAGCACGAAACGCTTGGTTGATTTAGAGCGTGTTTGAATTTTTCGCATGGTTGAAGCTAACGACTTGTTTTAGTCCTTTGACAGACAGTCGCCTTCCTACATATACTACCAAAAGAAAGCGGTTTTGTCGACAAGATTTTCACGTTCGGCAAAACCACATTCTACTCGAAAAGTCAATGGAACAAATCTCCTTAAAAAAAACTCGTGCCGGCGCACGACTATGGGGTAATGAACATTTAGTAACAATCGTGATAGTCTTGACCTCGATGCTCGGCGCCCTCTCGATCTTCACGATTTGGTACAAGAATCGACCAGTCAACGTCCAGGCAACGCGAAGTTCGGTCGCCGCGCAAAACACGACCACCAGAATCACCACTGATGCGCCGGCCGGCCGCCATTCGTTCGTCGGCATCATCAAGGAAATCAACGACAACCGCTTAGCGGTTCGCCTCTTCCAGAACGTGAACGGCAACGCCCGCGAGCAGATCATCCTGGTCAACATGTTGCAGAACACCGAAGTAGCCACGATCGGTAAAGCGCCGGTTAGTCTCGACGCGAATGCCGCCCGACCGCGGACCGCGGCGACCTTCTCGGATATTAAGGTCGGCGGTTCAGTGGACGTCCACTCAATTGACGTGATTGACGGCCAAACGAGCGTGGTCGCTGACCGGATCGATATTCTTACAAACTAATTGCTAACTGCTTTGTCCATTCGTTAACGAAACAATTTAAGGAGAACTTTATGACTATCACCTGGATAATCGTCGGTATCATCGTGCTGATCCTGCTGTGGATCATGACCATGTACAACCGGCTGATCAGTCTGCGCAACCGCACGAACGAATCGTGGTCGGATATTGATGTTCAGCTCAAGCGCCGCTACGACCTGATTCCCAACCTGATGGAAACAGTCAAGGGATACGCTAAGCACGAACGCGAAGCGTTCGAAAATGTTACCAAAGCGCGATCCGCGGCCATGGGTGCGCAAACGCCGCACGACAAAGCACAAGCCGAAAACGCGCTGTCGCAAACTCTTAAGTCGATCTTCGCCATCGCCGAAGCCTATCCCGAGTTAAAAGCCAGCGCGAATTTCGCCAAACTCCAAGACGAACTAAGCGACACGGAGAATAAAATCCAAGCGTCCCGCCGATTCTATAACGGCAATGTTCGCGACTTTAACACCAGCCAGCAGACTTTCCCCACCAATTTGCTCGCTCAAACGTTCGGTTTTAAGCCGCGCGAGTTCTTCGAGGTCGAAGGCGAAGCCGAGAAACAGCCGGTAGCAGTGAAGTTCTAGCTGGTAGCTGTTAGCTTTTAGCGGCTCAATTTTTTGCTGCCACCTATCAGCTAAAAGCTACAAGCTCACCCACTCATGCCCACGACCTACGACTACATTTCGCGTAACAAGCTCAAGAGCGCCCTGCTGCTTACATTCTTTGTGCTGTTCGTGGCCGGGCTCGGCTGGATTATCGGCGAATTCACCGACTATGGCCTGGGCGGGCTCTTCCTGGCTCTCCTCATCGCTCTAGGCATGACGCTTGGTGGTTACTACGCCGGTGATCGGGTCGCTCTGGCTGTCGCCGGCGCGAAAGGTCCGATCTCGAAACCGGACAATGCCTATCTCTACAACCTGGTGGAAAATCTGGGCATGGCCGCGGGGACGCCGATGCCCAAGCTCTATCTAATAACCGATCCCTCCATCAACGCCTTCGCCACCGGCCGAGATCCAAAGCACGCCTCGATCGCCGTTACCACGGGTGCGATCGAGAAGCTCGCCAACGAAGAACTTGAGGGAGTGCTGGCCCACGAACTCAGTCACATCAGGAACTTCGACATCCGCTACCTGATGCTGGTGCTGATGCTGGTGAACGCAGTCACGCTGCTGGCCCGCTGGTTCTTCTACTCCGGTCGCTTCGGCGGACGGCGTAGCAGCGATCGCGGCGCCGGCGTACTGGCGCTCATCGGCATTGTCCTCCTGATTCTCTCTCCGCTCATCGGCCAGCTCGTGCATTTTGCAGTCTCGCGCCGCCGCGAGTTGCTGGCCGATGCTTCGGGCGCGCTGTTGACTAGATATCCCGAGGGTCTGGCCAAGGCGCTGGAAAAAATTCAGAGTCTTAACTCCAGGCCGCTAGCCACCGCCAACGACGCCACTGCTCACATGTTTTTCACCAACCCTTTCGGCAACTCTGGTCGCAAGCTTAAACGGCTCTTCATGACCCACCCGCCGATCGAGGAGCGGGTTCGCGCGCTCCGCCAAATGGACTCGGCGAGTAAAAATCCTTGACATCGAAAAGCCGCTGTGGTACAACGTTTTGCTGCCGCCGTCTTTTCTGCTACACTTTGTAATTGACGCTAATACCTAAAACTAAAGGCGCACTACCATAACCGCGCACTAAAGTACGCGCTGCCAAACTACTCACTACCCCATCACTACCCCATGCAACCAGACATTCTCAACAAATTCACGACGCATCTCAAGAATACGCTGCAGCATGCGGCCGGTTTGGCGTTAGAGCTGGGTAACCGCTACATCAATCCAGAACACCTGCTGTTCGGACTGGCCGAGGCCAAAGGCGGAATTGCCTTTGAAATCCTCAGCCGAGCCGGTTTCCACGTGGCCCGTCTGAAGACCAGCATCCGCGAACGAAACGACTCGGTCAGCTCCAGCCCGCTGTCGATCAGCGACCTCCGTTTCTCGTTGCCGGCCAAGCGCGCGCTGGAAAAAGCTGTCCTGATCGCCAACCATTACGAACATAAATACGTCGGCACCGAACACCTGCTGTGGGGAATCTTGGAGATCAACGACGCCACCGTTGAAAAGTTCATTGCCGAGCACAACGTCAACCCGAAGGAAACCAAGCAGCATCTTCAATTGATTTTGCGGTCCACCTCGAAGTTCCCCGACATCTCCGGTTTCTTCGACGGCAATGTCCGCGACGGCGAAGGGACGAGTACGACCAAGGAGCGCCAAAAAACGGCGGCCCTTGACTACTTCGCGACCGATCTGACCAACGTCGCGCAACAGAAAAAAATTGATCCGGTCATCGGCCGCGAACGAGAAATCGAGCGACTGGTCCATATCCTGGCGCGCCGGACCAAGAACAATCCGGTGCTGATCGGCGACCCGGGCGTCGGTAAAACGGCTATTGTCGAGGGTTTGGCCAAGAAAATAGTCAAGGGCGAGGTGCCGGACGCGCTTCTCAACAAACGCATCTTGACGCTCGATTTGGCGCTGGTGGTGGCCGGTACGATCTACCGCGGCGAGTTTGAATCGCGCTTAAAACAGATCATCGACGAAATGAAGTCCGATCCGAACACCATCCTGTTTATTGATGAATTACACACCATCGTCGGCGCCGGCTCGGCCTCCGGCTCAATGGACGCAGCCAACATCTTGAAGCCGGCCCTGGCCAAAGGCCACGTCCGCGTCATCGGCGCTACTACCCTCGACGAATACAAAAAGCATATTGAGGGTGACGCCGCGCTCGAACGGCGCTTCCAACCGATTATGGTGGCTGAACCGACCACCGAGAAAACACTTACTATCCTCAAGGGCATCAAGGTAAACTACGAGAAGTACCACCGCGTGACCATCACGGACGAAGCGCTCGAGGCAGCGGTCGAGCTGTCCGAACGCTACATCCAGGATAAGTTCCTGCCGGATAAGGCGATTGATCTGGTTGACGAAGCCGCCTCGAAGACGAAGGTCGAATCGCCTGGCACCAGCTCGATGCGCAAGATTCGACTGCTCGAGGAAGAGCTCAATTCACTCCGGCAAAAAAAGAAGAACGCTGTTTCCCGCGAAGAGTTTCAAGCCGCGCTCGGGTTGCAGACCCAAGAACGACTAATCGAAACAAAGCTAGGGAAAGCTCGCGAGCGCGAGGCTAAGTTCCTGCCGCCGAACGTCGGCACTATCGGCAAAGAGGACATTGCCGAGGTAGTGGCTCGCATCACCGGTATTCCGGTGTACGACCTGGTCAGGGTTGAGCGCGAGCGGCTGCTGCACCTCGAAGATCAAATGAAGCAGGCGATCATCGGCCAAGACGAGGCCATTCACGCCATTGCCGACTCGATCCGCCGTTCGCGCGCCGGGTTGTCAAATCCAAACCGTCCGATCGGTTCCTTCATTTTCATCGGACCGTCCGGAGTCGGCAAGACCGAAACGGCTAAGGAGTTGGCGCGCCGGATTTTCGGTGATGAAAAATCGCTGATCCGCATTGATATGTCCGAGTTTGGCGAGAGCTTCAACGTCTCAAAACTGATCGGCGCGCCGGCCGGATATGTCGGCTATCGTGAAAGCAACAAATTCTCCGACGCCGTCAAACACCGTCCGTACTCGGTCGTACTTTTTGACGAAATCGAAAAAGCCCACCCCGACGTCTTCAACATCCTGCTGCAAATCCTAGACGACGGCCACCTGACTGACGCCACCGGCAAACGCGTCAACTTCAAGAACACCATCATCATCATGACCTCGAACATCGGACTGCAGAACTTCAACAAAGTGGCGGCCATCGGCTTTGACGCGGAAACCAAAGCCGAAGAGCAAAAGATTGCCGAGCAGTACAACGAGGTGCGCGCACGACAACTGCAAGAGCTCGAGCGTGGATTCCGGCCGGAGTTTCTGAACCGCATTGACAAGGTCATCACCTTCCGACCGCTGATGATCCGCTCAGTTGAAAAAATCGTCGAGCTCCAATTCAACCAGATTGTCGAGCGGGCCAAATCCCAAGAAGTCAAGCTGGAGCTGTCCGCCGCGGCTAGAAAACTCATCGCCCAGCAAGGGTTCAGTCCTGACCAAGGGGCGCGGGCTGTCCGCCGCGTGCTCCAAGACACGGTCGAAAGTCCGCTGGCGGAAAGGCTCCTGATCGGCAGCGTCAAGACTGGTTCAGTCGTACGGGTCGCTGTCCGAAACAGCAAGATCATCCTCGAAAAAACCAGTAAGAAAAAGTAAATAGCGTCGAACAATCGTTCAACAAAGGTGGCGCATAATCACGCCATCAATGTTTGCATCAATCTCCACCCTGGCATTAGACCTTCTCTTCCCGCCATCCTGCCGGATCTGCGGCCAGGAGGATGCTTGGCTCTGCGCGCCGTGTCTGGCCCCGCTCAAACCCAGACGGACCCCGCAGCCGGTCGCCCGGGTAGACCAACTGCTAACGCTCGGTTCGTACGATATCCCAGTGCTCAAACGAATCATCCAGGAACTTAAATACAACGGCGGACAGGTGCTGGCTGAACCGATCGGGCAGACGCTGGCCACCGCCTTTGGTCGTGAGCTGACTGACAACGCGGTCGTTCCGGTGCCGCTACATCCCAAGCGCCAGCGCAACCGCGGATTTAATCAGTCCACGCTGATCGCGCGTTCTCTGGCCAAGCGCCTTAATCTGATGTTTATCGAGGCGGTGGATCGCATTCGCCACACCCAACCCCAGGTCGAGCTGGCTGAGGATGAACGATTGACTAATGTCCGAGCTGCATTTCGTCTCAAGCCAGGACTTGGACAATTGCCGAAAAATGGTATAATCGTGGACGATGTGTTCACTACTGGTGCCACATCATCAGAAGTGGCGGCCGTACTCCGTTCAGCAGGAATGAAACACATCACTGTCCTGACTATTGCCAAGGGATAGGAGGAAACATTTGACCATTGACGTTTGACGTGTGACTAGAGGCGTTTGTCAAATGTCACATGTCATCCTTCGACAAAGCTCAGGATGACCCTGAGCAAAGACGAATGGTCAAAAGTCAAATGTTCACTTGGAGAGGTGGCCGGTCACCCCGTCATAACGACGGGACATATTCGACCGGATCGGGTCGGATGGACCGACCGAGTGAAAAAATAGGTGGCGCATATTATCTATGTCATGTACCATCTATGACCTACGTCTACTTTCTGAAACTATCCAACAAAGATATTTATAAGGGTTCGACCGAAGACCTTAAGGATAGAATAAAACAACATCAAGCTGGCAGAGTCACATCCACAAGCAAGTACCTGCCCTTAAAATTGATCGGGTATGAGTACTACTCACATCGCAGCGATGCCCTCCGTCGAGAAACCTTCCTGAAAACAACTGAAGGGCGAAGAATGCTTAGACAACAATATCGTGATGCTATCGGCGAGTAAATCCACAAAGAGGGGTCGCATGGCGGAGGGATGGCCGAGTGGCTGAAGGCGGCAGGTTGCTAACCTGTTATAGGGGGTTAAACCCCTATCGTGAGTTCGAATCTCACTCCCTCCGCCATGCGACTCATGTAGTATTATTTTCCCAGGTGTATACTCGCGAGGATACCGAATTGACTCGCCTAGCTGGTGAGTTCGCCGAGTCATTCGACTCGGCGTCAGGTCGGATGACCTGACGAATCTCGCCCTCTCCGCCACTCGATTCGTCGTCACTTTCGTGACTCCTCACTCGTGGTTTCCGCCCTCGCACTGCTCGGGCTCCAACCATCTGTATGGGAACGAATCGAGTGGCTCGAGCGACCCGGTGCGCAGGAATATATGGCAATTGCGGGTCACAGGGAAAAGAGACGCTTTAATTCACTTTTATTCATTAAAACCATCAATATGGAAAGAAAAATACGAGAGAACAGAGAGTCTGAGCAAGCAACTGTTCTTCAAGCAATCAAAATGGTTCTGGCTAATTCTCCAGAGGCTTTTGGCGATCGGCTTGAGGACATTCAAAGCGCGGTAGAAGGGGCGGAAGAAGAAATAAGGGATCAGGGCAAATTATCTGAGGGCACAGCGGAAAAGCTTGATAATTTATATCGACCCTTCAAACCCGAATTCCTAAAATAAAAGTTTTAGACCCCGACCCACGTGCCTCAAATCAGTTCCTTGAAAAAACGTCGAAAGACCCTTATCATGCTTGCGCGGGTTGAGCACTTAACTCGAGTGGCTCGAGCGGAGCCGAGAGCCAATAGAACTTAGTATCGAGCGACCCAAGCATTCAAAGTAGTTGCGCCTGGTCGAAGCAGAATGCTGGATTTATTGGATAAATAATTGTGACCAATTCGGCTAACATATGAATCCTATTCTCGTAATTATCCTATTAAGCACCGTCGGTGTCATTGGTGACTATTTTATTAAGTTGGCGGGCCACGGACAAAGGTTCATTGAAACCAAGTGGTTTGTAATTGGGTTTATAATATATGCTTCAACTGCTTTTGGCTGGTTTTATGTAATGAAGCACATTAAACTTTCTTCTCTTGGAGTTATTTACTCTCTGACAACCGTTTTACTTCTCGTCGCAATTGGAGTTTTCTCTTTTCACGAAAAGTTGAATGTCTATGAAATTATCGGCATTATTGCAGCAATCACATCAGTAATTCTGTTGAGCAAGTTTGCTTAAGTCGTCAGAGATAATCCCGACCCACATGCCTCAATTGTCTCCTAGAAAAATCTTCAGAAAAGCCTTATAATGGTTGCGCCTACCTGCTGGTAGGCAGGCGCGTTGGGTACTTAACTCATGTGGCCCGCCACGGTTGGATGCCGGAGCGGTTGTCCCGCCTCCTGCGGGATCCCGCCTTCCTAAGAAATGCTAGATTAAGGTGGCAGGAAAAGGGACAGTCTTGTCCCGCAGCGTGGCGGAGAGGTGCCTGAGCGGTCGAAAGCGACGGTCTTGAACCCAGCACCATGGCGGAGAGGTGCCTGAGCGGTTTAAAGGGACAGTCTTGAAAACTGTTGTGGCTGAAAGGCCACCGTGAGTTCGAATCTCACCCTCTCCGCCATGGTGCTAGGCGAATCTCGAAAACCCCGCACCCGAATACTATAGAGTGGTGCGGGGCTACCGCCTCCGCCTGAGGCGGGATCCCGCCTTCCTTGAAAAGGTTGTATAATATAATACAAGTGGCGGTAAAAACAGCAGTTTTCATAATCAACAATCCTATGCCAGACCGACAAACCATTCAACCAACCGACCACGGTAAAACGTTGATATCATGGAGATTCCCGGAGGTTCCGCGCTATCAACGGAGTCGCGGTTGGTATATCGGCATGTCAGTTTTCGTACTGCTGGTGCTGGTCTGGTCAATCTACGACCGCAACCCCCTGTTCGCCATCATCATCGTCCTGGCTTTCACCATCATCATTTTCCAGTCTCGCCAGAAACCAAACATCCTAACTATCAACATCACCGAGGACGGCGTTGAGATTGCCAAGAATTTCTACGCCTATGATGATCTGGCAAGGTTTTGGATTATCTACAAACCACCACTAGCCAAGACACTTTACCTTCGCTTCAAGAGCTCGCTCCGGCCGGTCCTCGGTATTCCGCTCGAGGGTACAGACCCGGTGAAACTCCGCCGAGAACTTCTTCGGTTTTTAAGCGAGGACTTGGAAAAAGAAGAGGAACCGGCCTCGGACGCAGTCGGACGGTTGTTCAAAATTTGAGGCGCAGCGTCAAACCCTGAGCGTTGCGAAGGGTCTCCACAATCAACTTCTGTCTTTGCTTTTTAAACCAAACGCGCCCGGCAACTGCCGCACCTCTCCTTACACGTCGGGTGCGGGGTTTTCGCTTCGCTTGAGATTTGAACCCGTACAGATTCTCACTTCGTTCGAATCTTACGAGGCTGGCTTGCAACTCTCAGCGACTACGTCTCAATTTCACCATCAGTTGGTGCGCCCGGCAGGATTTGAACCTGCGACCCCCAGCTCCGCAAGCTGATGCTCTATCCGGACTGAGCTACGGGCGCACAGCTGGATTATGGTAGCATGACGTACTAAAAATTCAAGTCTGGCTCTAGAATCTTGAACCGTTTTCGACAGAAACCGTACACTCCTCTTCACAAAGAAAGTGGTTCGTTAGCGAGCAGCCGGAGATAGCAGTCTGGTGAGTAGTGGTTCGCAGTTCGACACAAGACAACTGAATACGCCCGGCTACACCGAGTCCCAGTCTTCCTGTCTAGGGCTCGAATTTTTTCGGTCATGTAACGTTGACGGAAATTGTTTTTTGGCGTATCCTCATGTATTTTTAAACCAATAATCATTCACCCGCCATTACCATATGAGCCAGTTCGACAGCCCTCCGCCAGAACCGGATGAGCTAACATCAATCGAAACCGAATATTCATCAACCGCACCCGAGACGTTAAACGGTTTAGCCGGCTACGACGATCCGAAGCCGGAAAAACGCGCGCAAGCGCAAGCTGCCTACGAGGCCATCCCGGGCTCGACGCCGGAAGAAAAGATAACCGCCATCGAACAAATGCCGAAAGCGGATATCCGTCTTAAGCGTGAGGTCGGAAGATACGTGGCAGATATTGCCCGTGGTTGGGACGAAGCAACCGGCAAAGTCTACGAGAGCTTAAAAATCGAGGGCTTAACCAAAGCGGCCGAAATACCCGAAATCGGCTCGGTCACCATGAAAAATATCCGGCTCGGGCAAGAACGGATCGGCCAGGAAGTCAGTCAAATCTGGGGCGACGCGGAGTTCGATGAATTGCCTGAGATTCCTCAATCTTCCGACTACGAAACACTGTTGACTGAGACACGTTCCGAAGTACAGGCCGATCCGTCTGTCAATGAAGTCGATAGGGTCTTCGAATTTAAAGGCCGTGAAGTTCATCTTCAAGTGGCGCGTGGGCCGCGGGCTGATTGGGGCGGAAAAGATTATCACTTGTGGGGCAAGTGGCCGTTCGACGACATGCCTGAAATTTTTAAAGCTAAGCTACCGACCCCGTCACTCGTGAAAACCGCGCCGGCTGAACGGTCCTTAATTGACTCAAAGTATGCTTTTAAGCTCCAGCGCGTCGAGGTCAACCTTGACGATGACTTTACCCCGGGCGCTGGTAATCCTCGTGGCCGATTGAAGTTCAAAGTCGAGGTGGCGCAACCTGAAACGGACCGGGCTGCAGCCGAGTAGTCGTTACGCGGCGCGGTTGACTCGGCTGGCCGACCTGTACTACACTGTGTAGTAGGCTAGCTTAATTTATCCACACGACATGTCCCCTTTTACCGCACTCATCACCGGCCTGACTACCGGCGGATTAACCTGCTTTGCGGTCCAGGGCGGCTTGCTCGTCGGCCTGCTCGCTCGCCGCAATGATGGTGACGAGGAACTCCGGGGCTGGCGTCGGCTGTTCCTGCCGGTCAGCGCCTTTCTGGTGGCGAAAATCATCGCTTACACCGTGCTCGGATTGGGCTTGGGATGGCTGGGCGATCGTTTGACCATTTCCAGCGGCATGAAAATAACCTTGCAGGTCGTGGCCGGTCTATTCATGGTGGTGGCCGGGATTCGGCTGATCGCTCCGCACTGGCTGCCCTGGCTGACCATCGCCCCGCCAGCCGCAGTTCGCCGTTTCATCAGGCAGCGGGCCAAGAGCCAGGCGTTGATTGCTCCGGCCATTCTCGGTTTCCTGACTATCCTCATTCCTTGCGGCACGACCCAAGCCATGGAACTGGCTGCCATTTCCACGGGCAGCGCATGGCAAGGCGCGGCCATCCTGCTGGCCTTCACCCTTGGCACGGTCCCGCTCTTCTTCATCATCGGCGTGCTGGCAAAAGAGACATCCTTCTTCCAGCGCCGCCTCAAGTACGCGGCCGCCGCGTTGGTGGTCGGTCTTGGCCTGTACAGCTTTAACGGTGCGCTGGTGGCGTCCGGATCGTCGTACTCTTTTCAGAACGTGATGGCTGGCGCGCGTTTAGCGTTCGGCGGCGAGAGTGCGGGCGCCGAGGACAACGCGGCGGCCACCAATCTCGTCATCAGCGTTCTGCCTACCGGCTACGACCCGAATGAATTAACGGTGCCAGCCGGCCAGCCAGTCACGATCAGTCTCAATGCACAAGGCCGTCTCGGCTGTACCAGCATCTTCCGCCTGCCGCAGCTCAACTTAGAAACCGCCGTGGCCCAGGATCGGCCGACCACCATCGCCGCCACGTTTCCAAAACCCGGCCGCTATACCTTCACCTGCGGCATGGGCATGTTCAGCGGTACCATCAACGCGGTATGATCCCGTTAGACGGCACATTTTGAAAAGATTGGGATGGAACAATTATTGAAACATTAACATGGGACCGTCTAACGGGATGACCAAAAACTGTAGCGTGCCGATTCATCGGCCTAGATCCACGGCATGAAAACTACTTTCAAGGTCTTGCACTACGATTGTGCCTCGTGCGCCCTGGTGATGGAAGGCATTTGCGAGGACGCGCCGGGTGTTCAGAAAGCTGAAGTCAACGCCGTAAAATGCCAACTCACCGTCGAGCACGATGACTCGCTCGACCTGAAGTCCCTGGCGAAAACGTTGTCTAACGAAGGCTACCCGGTTGAACCCGAACGACAACCTTAACCAATCCGGTCAGCCGCTGACCAAGCGGCAACGTCGGCTGCTTCGTCGTCAGCTTAAAACCGAGGGCCAGGCGCGAAGGACAAAACTTCGATCACTCAGTCGGGTAGTCCTCTGGGGTGGACTGATCGTAGTGGCTGTCGGCGCGGGCGGATTTGGAATTTGGGATGTGGCCAGGCGACCACCGGTGCCTGAATCCGATGTCGTTTCCCGTAACGGCCTCCACTGGCATCCGCAAATGAACGTGGCGATCAAAGGTTCGCCCGTCACCATCCCTAAAAATCTCGGTACCACTGGTGCCCACAGCAGCATTCATACGCACGAAGACCCGCAGGTTATCCACCTAGAATTCAGCGGCCGCGTGCTCCGCGACGACCTTCGACTGAAACGGTTCTTCGAGCTTTGGGGAAAACAGCTCTCTTCGACCTGCGTTCTTGACCAATGCAATGGGCCAGATGGCAAATTGTCTATGACGGTCAACGGACAGGCCAACAGCGAGTTCGACCGCTACGTCATGCGCGACAAAGACCAGATCGAAATTCGTTTCGACTAGGGTCTCGACAGGTAATTTATATATGAT
>JACQKH010000047.1 GCA_016204585.1 Candidatus Kerfeldbacteria bacterium | reverse complement strand
TCTATGCCAATTCAACAGAAAGTGATCATTGGTCTTCTGGCGACAGTTGTTGCTATCGGTGGCATCTGGTATGCCGTTGGAAAAAAGGGTACGACCTCGAATACAAATAATGTCAATAAGATAGCTCTCAATTCGAATATCAACAGTCTTGGAACAAATAACAACGTAAATGTAAATAATACGCAAACCAAGTTATATCAAGGCAATGGGTTTTCAATTCGTTACCCTGCTGACTGGACTATAGTTGGAGAACCCGGAAAAGTTCCAAGATTCACTCCCAAAAATACAACCTTCTATTTTGAGGGGTCCATTGATTACCCTATTTCAGTAGGTACTACTACCAAAACGGCAGATGAGGAGGTGTCTTTATTGCCAGCCAAGAATAAGTCAACAGTGACAATCAACGGATATGCTGGCTACAAAGCATACCCGAATTGCCCGACTTGCGGCAACAGTCGTTTTTACATTTTTACTTTAGCAGATAACAAGAGTTCGGTCAGTATTAGCTATACAGGAGATTCTTTAGAGCAGACTGATGGTCCAACAATTGATCAAAGTACGTTACGTCAAGTGTTTGAGCAAATAGTAAACTCAATACAGATATCCAAGTAACCAGAAGTTCCTCCAAAAACAGAAATAGTTCCCTGACAACATAGTAACAAGCGCTGTCAAACCCGGCGAATCTCGCCACAAGACAGGAGGGCCGCATGAAACGGCTGCTGTTCGCAATGATCGCTGTGGCATCGATTCAGTCCAACGTATTCGCGCTGGATCAGACCTCAACGGAGTTCTATTACCCAACCGGAACGTACGATGGTGTTCACTGGCACTACACCTACGACGGCAGCAACTTGTACCGCGCGAACAACCTGGCCAACAATGGATACGTTCAAAATTGGTCGGGGGTAGTACCTATAGCACTTGCGCCATCGTCTACGATGCGCTGGGAGGAGCGCGCAAGGCGTACACGGTCCGAACCGGGTTCTGGGAGGAGACAATTGACGTCCCTGGAACCGGTAACGGCTGGTCGGAGAACGGAACGCTTATTCCCACGCTCGGCATGCCGATCACCAACGAATACGCCACCTCGTATGGCGCCCGTCAGGACTTCCAGCGCGGGTACCTGGAGCACAAAACAACCCATTTCCTTGCTTGTGCATAACGTGTACCTTGACTCAATTTCCATGCGTTCTATCCTTAACTCATTAATAGATTTCTAAATCAACGGTGGCGCACCTAGCTTGGGCGTGACCGTGATTTCTAAAGGAGTATAACTATGAATCAGTCAACAAAAGTCCTTATTGGAACCGCCGTTATCCTGCTCCTCGGAGTCGGGGTGTGGTGGGGGGTGGATAAAAACAAAAGTAGTCAGACCCCGAATGCAAATTACTCAACCGTAAATACAACTAATGTAAACCGTTCTATAAACTACAATGGATCGATAGCGGTGTATTCTTCGAGCGAGCAAGAATATATGAACAATCAACTCGGTATCTCATTTAGGTTCCCCAACACTTACACTGTGACTGAGGATATTGGTCAATCGAATGGAGTCGACATTCCTGTTTTCAGTATTGATCTGGGCAGTAATGATCCATCCCTTGGTAGTGGATTAATGATAACCAACCGCGCGGTTGGTTTTGAGGAAGAAACCATACTAAAAAATGGATCAACGACTATTGACGGTAAGGCGGTAAAGTGGGTGGTATCCTCCGAAGAGACAAATAAAGTAACTCACTTCACCAAACGTTACTTGTTTTCTCCCCTGAATCTGGGAAATCAGTATTCCGAGTACTGGATTGCATTTCCTGTTGATAGAGATGGAAAAAATGACGTTTACGAGAAAATTGTTCAGTCAATCAAGTTACTCAAGTGAACGGAGGTTTTTGCGAAAAGAAAAAAGCTCGCTGACAATCCGAAAGTTCTACTCTAAAATATAGGGTAGAAGAGACGAGGTCCCAAACATCGAAAGGAGAGGGACCATGAGAAGAATCGCGTTGGTCTTTGCGTTGAGCCTGGCCTGCTCGACAGCACATGCAAGCAGCATGATGCCGTTCATGGCCGGAGAGACGTGGAACTGCTCGCAGGGGAATAATGCGCCGTACGATCCGAACTATCCAGACAAATATGACCACTACGCATCGAAAGGTATGGCATGGGCGTGGGACTTCAACATGCCCGGTACCGACTCGGACGTCGGTGAGCCAGTCCTTGCCCCTGAAGATGGCACCGTCGACGAAGTCGTCTATGAATGCGGCGACTGCGCGACTGGATGGGGAAGATACGTAGTGATCCACCAGACCGACGGGCGCTACGTGCGGTTGGCACACTTCATGGAAGTTTTTGTCCGACTTCATGAACGTGTATACCGAGGCCAGGTCGTTGGGAGACTCGGTAACAGTGGATACTCGTCGGGGTACCACACTCATCTTCAGTGGCAGTCGTCTATTCATGGGTCGAGTATCCAGGCCTCTTTTGCGGATGTCGGAGTTCCTGTCGAGGATGGGAACTATACATCGCAGAACGCAGGTATCTTCGACCTCGAGTACAACTCGATGGGGAAGGACGCAACGTACGGAAGCGTACTGATCGGGATCGGATGGGTAACACCATACGACTATACCAATCCCTACTACGCAGATGGTCGAGCCAGGACATGTTTCTGGCAGAGGTACCAGAATAACTCCGGTGGATGGTACCGATCCGGTATCGTCTACGATGCGCTCGGAGGAGCGCGGAAGGCGTACACGGTACGAACCGGGTTCTGGGAGGAGACAGTTGACGTCCCTGGAACCGGCGACGGCTGGTCGGAGAACGGCGGCCCCCAGTACTGGCTTGGCTCACCAATCACGAATGAGTACACGTGGAACGGTATCGCCAGGCAGGACTTCCAGCGCGGGTACCTGAAGTACGAGAATGGGGACGTGACGGCTCACTATCTGGCAAGCACGCCAGGTTGGGTCGGCCCTGGCGGTTACTGGGATAACACCTTCTCGTACCTCTTCGCCCTGGCCTACGAACGGAACGGTGGAGCGAACACCGTTGGTTCTCCAAAAACCGACGATGGTCATAGTGGAATGGTGCACCAGTACGGTCCCTACTGGCGTCAGGATTTCTCCGGCGGCTCGTTCGGCAACTGCTGTATCATGTACGACCCGAATAACTCCACGGGTAATTCCATGGCCACGAACGAAGCCTACTTGCTGCGCACCGGCTTCTACGAGTATTACTTCGCGCACGGCGGCTACGAAGCCTTCGGCTGTCCGTCCCGGGACGAGTACAACACCAGTGGTACCGATGCGATCCAGTTCTTCGTCCGCCGAGTCTGGGATTCTGAAAAGCAGCACTACGAAACCCAGCAGCACTACATGTACTACGACGAGACGCCTCCGCCTCCATGCGGGGTGGTGTGCTGGCACTCGACGTATACCACCGAGTACGTGTCGCAAACGCCTTCTGGGCAATACGACATGTTGCCCTGTACCAGGACGTCGTTTACCGTTCGGTTCAAGAATACCGGTCAGTTCACCTGGCGGAATGACCCGAATGCGTATCCGTACGACTACGTGGAACTGAAGTCCTGTCAGGACGGTGGCGTGGTAGTGCCCAGCTTCTTGAACACCCCGACCGTCGCTTCGCTGAACTGGATTAACGAGACCACGCCGGTCAGAATGGTGGAATCAAGCGTTGCTCCAGGGCAAACCGCTACCTTTACGTTCAATGGTCAGGTGGCGCTTGGCACGACTCCTGGGGTGCGGAATGTCTACTTCCGTGTGTACCATCCAGTTGGCGGATTGATGACTGATTGGGGTCAGATGAACTTCCCGATCAATGTCCTTGACCCGAACCGGTACCAAGCCTTCACCGGCAAGTTCAACACCGACACCAAGTGGGACGTCGGCGTCTGGGACAAGGTCAACGGCGACTGGTCTATTGCTCTGCGGGATGCGTCGGTGAACCGATTCAATCCGGCCGGGTACTGGCTCATGGACTGGGCAGCCGGAATGGGACAGTACCAGATGCTTACCGGCGATTTCAGCGGGGACGGGTACACCGACATCTGCGCCTACCACAAAGACACGGGTCGTTGGTGGGTGGCCTACAACCAAGGTACTTCCTTTGTTCAGCAAAACGGTCCAGGTCCGAACGGCTGCTGGATTGATAACTGGGCAACGGGAAACGGTTGGGTGCCGCTCGTCGGTGACTTTAGCGGAGACGGTGCGGCAGATATTGCCGTGTACTATCCTTCGCTCGGCCGCTGGTTCGTGGCCTATAACCAGGGCAGCCGGTTCGAAGCCTCAAACGGACCGAACGCTAACGGTTCGTGGCTTGATGCCTGGGCGCAGGAAACCGGTGAGCAGTGGAAAGTCTTTGCCGCTGATGTCTCTGGTGACCACGTGGCAGATGTCCTGGCTTACTCGCCGCTCTACGGCCGCTGGTTCGTCGCCTATAACCAAGGTGGAAGGTTCCAGAATGCCTCTGGACCAGCCACCAATGGTTCCTGGATCACGGGCTGGGCCACTGAAGACGGTAGCCAGTGGCGCTGCTTCGTCACTGACCTCTCTGGTGACGGCTACGCTGACCTGCTGGCCTACACCCCGATTTATGGGCGGTGGTTCGTGGCGTACAATCAGGGAGGGTACTTTAACGGAGCCAGCGGTCCGGCGACCAACGGCTCATGGCTCGATAATTGGGCTTTGGAGCAGAACGGGGCACTGTGGCAAGTGATGACCGGCAACGTCTCCGGTGATAACGTCGATGATCTCGTCGTGTTCACCCCGCAGACGGGTCGCTGGTTCGTGGCCTACAACCAGGGCGGCCAGTTCATCGGTGAGAGCGGCTTGGCTACGGCTGGCTCGTGGCTCGACAACTGGGGGAAGCTCGGACAGGGCGTGCCGCCAACTCGTGCTAGGCCAGTACCGAAGGAAGTGCCAACCACATTCTCGCTGAACATCGCTCCCAATCCGATGAAGTCTGGGACCACGGTGACCTTCGCTCTTCCTCAGTCCGATCATGTTCGCTTCACGATCTATGATGTAAACGGTCGGGAAGTGGCCAAGATGCCCGAGCAGGCATTTGGGCCAGGTCAGCATTCGTTCGTCTGGAGTAGGACCGGGCTGAATGGACAACACGTTCAGAACGGCATCTACTTCGTCCGGCTGACGTCGCACTTTCACGCCGCCACGGCTAAAGTGGCGGTCATCAACTGATTCAAACCCCCCGAGGGGAAACTCTCGGGGGTTCTGTTATCCTCTGACAGCACTTTCGCGGCTTCTCTTAAAACCAGACTGTGATTACGGAGTTAAAAGTCAGTACTCCCGGCATCCCCCTTTGACCTTCTGACAATTTATGGATATACTGCCGATACCTTAAAGACGAAAGGCAATCTTCAGCATGCGCTTGCTATGAAAGAACGTCTGGTGCAGTGGCTTGCGTGTCCGGAGTGTGGGGGCAACTTCACGCTCGAGGTGACCGAGCGGGTCAGCGACGAGGTCAAAAGCGGTGAACTTCGCTGCTCACGCGGCGGACACCGTTTCCCGGTCATGCGATCAATCCCGCGCTTCGTCGAGAGCGATCAGTACGTTGGCAACTTCTCCCTGGAGTGGCTGAGAAACCGAACGACGCAGATTGACTCGCATACCAAACGTGACGACTCGGAAGTCACCTTCCGGCAGAAGTGCGGCTTCAGGCGGGCGGACCTGGACGGCAAACTCGTTCTCGACGTCGGCGTCGGCACCGGTCGTTTCTTGGAAATCGCAAAAAAGTGCGGTGGTGAAGTAATTGGCATTGATTTATCATACGCCGTTGAAGCGGCGTTCGCCAACTTTGGGAAAAACCCAAAGGTTCATATTATTCAAGCCGACATTTTCCGCCTTCCCTTCAAACCGGAGATTTTTGATGCAATCTACAGCATTGGCGTACTCCACCACACCCCAAACACAAAAGAAGCTTTCTTGCGGCTGCCCCGACTACTAAAAAAACAAGGCAAGATCGCCATCTGGGTTTACGATTACTACAGTCACCTGCCGATCATCATGTCTCGCTACTACCGCCGGATCACGACCCGCTTACCGAAGCGGCTGCTCTACTACCTGTGCTACATTGCAATTCCCTATTACTACCTGCTCAAGGTTCCCTTCCTCCGCCACATCTTCCGCGCCATCTTGCCGACCGCGCCGTGGCCCGACTGGCGCTGGCGCGTCCTCGACACTTTCGACTGGTACTCGCCGAAATATCAATGGTGGCATACCGACCATGAAGTTTTCGCCTGGTTTGAAGAGGCCGGATTAAAAAACGTTCGCGTGCTCGAACTGCCGGTGGCAATATCCGGAGAGAAAGTTTAACGCTTCAGCTTAGCCAGGTCCGCTTCCATCCAGCTTGATACCTGCCGGGCTAGGCTGGCATAGCTGTAATGTTCCAGTGAAGCTTTTTCGCTGGCTAATCCCATCTCACGACGAAGCTCCGGGTTGGTGGCCAATTTTTTGATGACTTCTTTCATCAATCCAACATCTGCATATGGCACCTTGAACCCATTGCCGTGCGAGACGAGGTGGGCTAACTGCATGTCAGCCATGATAATGGGTAAACGACAGGCCATGGCTTCCATGATGACCAAGGAATTATTGCCAGGCCAAATCCCAATGTCGGCCGCGGCATAGTACCGAGTGACCTCTTGTCGAGATAGAAAACCGGTAAAGTGAACGCGCTCAGCCACACCTTTCTTTTGGGCGTAACTTTTGAGTTCGTCTAAGTAATCAGCTGGTCCCTCACCAGCAAAAACAAGACGCAGGGAGATGTCACGCACCTGAGCGATCAGATCGATTAAGCTTTCTAATGCTTTGCGACGAAACATGTAACCCGCGAAGATCAGAATGATGTCCCGTGAACCGCCGCCGAGTTTCTGTCGAATCTCACGACGCGCAGTTTCGTCGTACTGGAAAAAATCAGTCTCCACGCCGAGGGGCAGGTAATCAATGCGATCGTTCGGAACGCCATGACGTTTGACCAAAAACTTCCGGCATTCTTCGGCCACGGCAATGATACGGTCAGCCTGACGCAGGCCGTAGTCAACGAACCACCGGCGCCACCAGAAATATTCGGCGTAGCGCAGCCACCGTTGCCACCACTGATGGTTCTGAATGGTATGGAAAAAATCGTGGCTGTCCAGATAGTAGAGGTAACCGAATTGCTGCTTGTAGCGAGCGCCGAGGATGGGAACAATAGTCCGCGGCTCATGACCAAATACTACATCAGGACGCAGTTCGACCAACACCTCTTTGACTCCGCGGACTAGGATAAAATCCTGATAATGGAAAACTGTTGGCAGTCTAATAATGGTCAAACCTTCGTACTTACTTCTGCCGGGACGCCGCTTAAGCCATTCCTGTCCGAACCCGTCCATAAGATAGCGTTCACGAATTCGGGGGACGGGATAGAACAAGTCGGAGCCGACGACAAACACTTCGTGGCCCTGCTTTGCTTGCTGTCGCGCGAGAAAAAACTCCTGGCCACCAACGAGTTCGAAGTAACTCAACAAGTACACAATGCGCATACGGCCTGAACAGCATATCGAAATAAAGGCAGATTATCAAGTCTAATCATTGACGTACAGCGACGAATACCATATACTCATGGGCGTTGCTCAATTTATTTTTGGCTATCGCTAAAAGACCCCAACTCCGCAATGGAAACTGTCCAGTGTGATTCATGCCACAGTGACCAGACGGTCTTCGACCGAACGGCAACACAATCAATCGCACTCCAACCACCATACGCCGTGGTTAGTTGTCGAAACTGCGGATTGGCTTTTATGAACCCGCGAATGACCGCGGAGGAATACCGGAATTTCTACGCCAGCAAAGAATACCTCAACGAATACGGCTATGAAGATCTTTTAGTTACATCCCGAATCCGAGAGTTCAACCGCGCACTCGATCAAATTGAACAGCGACAGCGACCACCCGGCAGGCTTCTTGATGTCGGCACGGCCACCGGCGAATTCCTGGTAGAAGCAAAGAAGCGAGGCTGGACAGTCAGCGGCACGGAAATTTCCGATTCTTCTGTAACTATTGCAAAAGAGAAACACCAGCTTGACATTTTCCACGGCTGGCTCGATCAAGCGCCATTTTCTAAACATTCATTTGATATCATTCACCTGAGCCATGTTCTGGAGCACGTCCCGAGCCCTCAAACCATGCTGAAAACAATCGCCTCGTTCTTAAAACCGACCGGTCTTGTTGTTGTTGAGGTCCCGCACGAGTTCGATAACTGGTTCGTCCGCCTTGGTCGGAGTTTGGGTCGCTTTCAACCGTCCACTCATCCATCAATGCACCACGTCTACTTTTTCACGCCACGAACGCTTGATGATGCACTGCGTCGAGCCGGATTTCTGGCTGAGGTAACCACTTACTCACTCAACGTCCCTTACCGTACACTCCCGCCGCCGCTTAGGATGCTCGGACGTCTGGCCACGGAAATTATCGACCGCCTCAACGGAGGGATTTACATCCAGGCCTTTGCCCGACCAATGACGGAGCAACCGGAGTAAACCATGTGCGGCATCAACGGCATCGTGACAACTACCCGCGGATCGATTGATCGATCGGCGCTTCGCCGCATGCGCGATGCCCAACGCCACCGCGGGCCGGACGATGACGGCGAGTACCTTGATGACCAGGCCGGACTCGGCTTCCGCCGCCTGTCGATCATTGACCTGTCGCCGAGAGGCCACCAGCCAATGTCGAACGAGGACGGAACGCTGTGGCTTATCTTCAACGGCGAAATCTACAATTTCCAGTCGCTGCGGACGGAGCTGAAACGACGCGGCCACCCGTTTCGATCTCAGACGGATTCGGAAACCGTCATCCATGCCTACGAAGAATACGGCGAACGCTGCGTTGATCATTTCCGGGGGATGTTCGCTTTGGCCTTGTGGGATAGCAAAAAGAAAACGCTTTTCTTGGCTCGCGATCGATTTGGCAAAAAGCCACTCTTCTACACTGTCCAGAACGACAGCCTCTACTTTGCTTCGGAGCTTCAGGGGCTGCTAGCGGCCATTCCCAAACCCTCAATCAGCCAGGCGGCGCTCCAGTACTATTTTCGTCTGCAGTTCATTCCCAGCCCGCACACCATCTACCGGGGCGTCAATAAACTTCCACCCGGCCACACGCTGACCTGGCAGAACGGACAGGTCAGCATCAAGCCCTACTGGAAGCTCAATTTTACGAAACAGAGCATTTCGCTCGAAGAAGCTGGTCAGGAATTCGAGCGGCGCTTTCGGGAGGCAGTTAAACTTCGGCTTACCAGCGACGTGCCGCTCGGCACATTCTTAAGCGGCGGACTTGATTCGACCATCATCACCGCCATCATGGCCAGTCAACTCAAGGAGCCGGTCAAAACTTTCTCCATCGGCTTCAGTGAACAAAGTCACAATGAACTGCCGCTCGCTCGCCAGATCGCGAAGCAATACAACACCGATCATCACGAACTCATTGTCCAGCCGAATGTCAGCGACGTGTTGCCGATGCTGATGCGGCACTACGGCGAACCGTTCGCCGATTCATCGGCGGTGGCCACCTACTACGTGGCGCGGGAAACAAGAAAGTACGTGACGGTGGCCCTGACCGGCGACGGGGGAGACGAAAACTTCGCTGGTTACGAAAAGTACGACTTTCTCCTGAAACTCAAGTCGTTTGATGTTCTGCCGCAACCGTTACGAAAAGTCCTGGCGGCTATTGGGTCCTCAGCGGTTATGGCCATGCCGCCGCTCCAGAGGAGACGCCTGATGATAGCGGCCGACCTCTTTGCCGCAAACCTGACTGAACGCTACAACGATCTGTTCGCCGTTTTTTCGCGCCGGCAACTGAAAACCCTGCTGCCTGGATTAGATCCTCATCACGATCCAGATCGGTTGGCCGCCGAGCGCATCGGCGACCTGCCGACCGATGCCTCGCTTATTGATCGCGTGACTGCGCTCGACCTCCGCCTGTACTTGCCGGAAGGTCTGATGACGAAAGCCGATATTGCCACCATGGCCAATTCGCTCGAGGCCCGAGCACCATTTCTCGATCACGAAGTCGTGTCATTCACCGCCTCGCTGCCGGACGAATACAAAATCAACGGCGGAGTGCAAAAATTCCTGCTGCGGAAGCAGTTTGGCCATCTTCTGCCAGCCGGACTGCTTGAACAGCCGAAACGCGGATTCGACCTACCGGTCAACGCCTGGTTGCGCGGCGAGCTGAAAGACTTTCTCCGGCAACGACTCACCGACCCGACATTCCGTCAGTTGCCATACTTCAATCACTCTTTCATTGACCGTCTGATGTCGGAACATGAGCAACAGCGGGCGCATCACGGAATTCGCCTCTGGTCCCTTCTTTGTTTCAGCATCTGGCATCAGGAGTTCAAGGCATGAACCCCCGGATTTGCATGCTCATCGAACGTTATTGGCCGCTCGTTGGCGGCTCTGAGATCCAATGCCGACTGCTGACAAAAGCGCTGTCGCAGGCCGGACTGCCGGTTTTTGTGATCACCCGCCGGATTCACCGGTCTCTGCCGGTTGACGAAATAATGGATGGCGTACGGATCATTCGGCTTCCGCCCAGTGGTTTTGGACGCATTTGGAAGGAACTTTTTTTTGCCCTAAACGCGGCGCGGACGCTAATCCGTCACCGCCACGAATACGACATTATTCACCTCCATAGCGGCACATCGTTCACCGGCGCGCTTACAATCATGCTGGCCAAAGTATTGCGCAAGAAAACAGTCGTCAAGATTGCCACGGCCGGTGACATTGCCAAGCAGCGCATTGAAACAACCGATAATCCATTGGGTCGGCCTTCGGGAATGCACCGCAGTATCAACCGCGCCATTAACATCATACTGAAACGCGCCGACCGTATCGTTTGTCTAAGCCAGGAAATTGAAAGGGAACTGAAGCAGCACGGGTTTCCCCCAAAAAAACTCGTCATATTACCAAACGTTGTTGACACCGCAACCTTTGCGCCAGCCAGCTTGGCTGAAAAACAAGCGCTTCGGCAACAGTTAAACATTCATTCGGAAAAAACAATCTTTTTGTTTACGGGACGCTTCATTCATCGCAAGGGTATTGATGTGATGCTGCAAGCCTGGAAACAATTGCCGGACCGGAGTTCTGCCCATTTGGTACTTGTTGGCAGCGGTTCAACCAGTCTCGATAGTATGGAGTCTCGTCTCCGCGAAGCGGTCCGCAACGATAAACTCAACGATTCGGTCGGCTTCGTTCCGGAACAACCGAGTGTCGTCGACTATCTGCGGGCGGCCGATGTTTTCGTTTTTTCCTCGCGACGTGAGGGCCTGTCGAATGCCCTGCTCGAAGCCATGAGCACCGGCCTGCCGGTAATTGCCACAGCCATTGGCGGCAATACCGATATCATTCAAGACGGCCGAACGGGCTTGCTGGTTCCGAGCGAAGATGCTACACTGCTGGCTCGACGAATGACTGATCTCCTGAGCAACGAAGAACAACGCCGGACACTCGGCGCCAATTCTCGACGCTTCATCCGGGATCACTACGACATCGACGTTCTCCTACCGAAGTTTCAGCAGCTCTACGCTTCTCTGATCAATGGCTAAAACTGTCCTTATCACGGGCGGGGCTGGGTTCATCGGATCGCATTTGACTGATCGGTTGCTTGAGGCCCGGTATCGCGTCCGCATCCTCGATAACCTCGATCCCCAAATTCACTCGGAGGGCAAGCCGGCTTACCTCAATCCAGAAGCCGAATTCATACATGGTGACGTCCGCGATCGACAAACGTTTAAAGCAGCGCTTGAAGGCGTCGACGCTGTTTTCCATTTCGCCGCGGCGGTCGGTACAGGTCAATCCATGTACCAAATCGCCAAATACTCGGCCGTCAACATCGGCGGCCTGTCTAATCTGCTCGACATCCTGGTCGAAACTGGTGCCCGCCCAAAAATAATTTTCCCGGGCAGCGCTACCAGCTACGGCGAGTGCGCTCACGCCTGCCCCGAGCATGGGCTGCAGTTCCCTAGTTTGCGTCCCATCGAACAACTGGAGCGGAAGGACTGGGAAATCCATTGCCCGCACTGCCAGCGCGTGATGACTCCGGCGCCAATCCCCGAAACCCAACCGTTGTGCCCGCAGTTCGTCTACGGTCTAAACAAGAAATCCTGCGAAGAACTGCTCGAGGCGGTAGCGAATACCTATGGAATCCCCTATACCATTCTCCGTTTTTTTAACGTTTATGGTCCGCGACAATCGCTGTCAAATCCATATACTGGCGTGATCGCCATTTTCTCCTCTCGGATAAAAAACGGCCAACCGCCAATTGTCATCGAGGATGGCCGTGAATCGAGGGATTTTGTGTCGGTCTATGACGTGGTCCGGGCTTGCGTTTTGGCACTTGAAAAGGATGAGGCAAACGGCCAGACTTTCAACGTCGGCACCGGCCAAGGGGTTGAGATTCTGCCAATGGCAAAACTACTGATCAAACTACACGGGGCGACGATGGAGCCGGTGGTCAATGGCGAATTTCGCAAAAACGACTTTCGGCATAGCCAAGCCGATATCTCCAAAATTCGTCGTCTGCTTGGTTTTGAGCCACGAGTAGACTTTGTCGATGGCATCACCGAACTCTACCACTGGTCAAAAGATCAGACAGCAACGGACCGATTTCACGAGGCCTTTGAAGAATTGCGTCAACGTGGATTGCTGACCACGAGTGAGCGACCAAAAGTCGCCGTCGTCGCCCTAAACTGGAACACCTACGACTTGACAGTTGAATGTGTTGAAGCACTGCAACGGTCATCATACCCAAACCTGAAAATCATCATCGTTGACAACGGCTCCGCCAATCGCGAAGGTGGCCGCCTGAAAGACAAGTTCAGCCAGACAATCGAGGTCGTACAGAACGAGAAGAACCTCGGCGTAGCTGGTGGCAACAATGCTGGTATTCGCCAAGCATTGAAAGATTTGGATGTGCGGTACGTCGTCATAATGAACAACGATCTGTTGGTCGAACCGGAAACGATCGGACATCTCGTCGCCCCAGCCGAGGCCAACCAAATGGTTGGGATGGTCGCCGGTCGAATGATGAACTACTTCCGGCGCGATCGAATTGACAATTTGGGCATTGCCATGACCACCGCCGGTTTAGGTTATAATCGCAAGAGCGAATGGTATCCTATCTTTTGCCCGTGCTCTGGTCTCGGTCTCTATCGGGCCGAGGGTTTTCGCCAAATCATGATGCCCGACGGTCAAGTCTGGGACGATGACTTCTTCGCTTACTCCGACGAGCAAGATGTCGGTTTCCGACTCCGGATGGCGGGCTTTGCGGCGACCTACGCGCCGGGGGCAGTCGGCTACCACAAAGATGGGGCGACATCTGGTGGCCCATCTTCAGATTTCTCTATTTACCACGGTCACCGCAACAACCTCTGGTTCCTGGTTAAGGATTTCCCGGCTGGCCTGTGGTGGAAATATCTGCCGGGCATCATCGCTACCCAGCTGGGCACCTTCCTGCTCTATGCCAAACGGCGGCGCATGAAAGTCATCGTCCGCGCCAAGTGGGATGCCCTGCGAGGGATTCCAAAGATGCTCGCCAAACGCGGCGCCGTCCAAGCCGTTCGTCGGGTGTCAATCACGGACATCGAGCGACCCCTCATCCGACGCGCCTACATTACGCCGGAACGATAGCCATCAACCTAGGTGCGAATCCGTTGACTGGTAAGGAACGGTCGGCTTATAAAATACGTATTCACTTAATGCTTCGACGACTGACTGGCGTCCCGAGCAAGATAGCGCAGAAATGACTCAACCGAGGTATAGAGGTAAAACCAATACATCAAAAGAAGCGGTACTCCCAGGAGAATAGAGAGGAGAAGCTCGAAGTCGTCCTTCAACGGGAGCATGGCGTTCAACCGTTGTACCAGACGAAGGGGCAGAAAAACCACCCATTGGAGAACTGTGGGGATGTTTCCAGCGCGAACGTCAACCCAAATAAACAGCGATGCCACGGCCAGAAAAACTGTGACGGAAACTATCCGTTCTTCAACGGACAGCGAATATTTTTGCGCTTCCCTCGTCATAGATCTTCTTAAAGTATTGTTCGTTCTCCAACGGCTCAATCGCATAATTCTTAAAGTCGGGATGTTCGTTTTTATACGAATCAATAATAGCGTCCCAGAAAACATAGTTGATGCCGACGTCTTTCGCAATCCGCCATCGTTCTGCAGCTGTCGACGCAGTAAAAATCAATATTCGCTCAATTATTGGGAACTCGATTGGGTTGTCGGTGACGAAGGGTAGGTAATAACCGAACTTCTGTGGCCCGGCGAAGACGCTCGTTTCGGGAAGATTTGCTTTGATCCACGAAAACGCCCTAAGATCATCCGGCGGGATTTGCGTTGGATTGAGGCCGAGACAATTATTCACGTAACACGACTTCAAGTGTTGTTGCTGCAACAAACCGAAAGGAAGAAAGATAATAAGTAGAACGGCTATCGCCACCGAACCGGTTTTTCTCATTCCCAGCGCCGTAAAAGATTCCTTCATGCCATAAACCGCCAACAGGGCAACCGGCGTGATAATGAACTCGGTAAAGCGAAAGCCGAAGAAGGGTACGCCGAGCCAGGTTGACTGCGTCAAAAGATACGTCACTAGAAACCAAACGATCAGTATTCTTTTCTGGCGGATGGCAAAAAAACATCCGATAATTAGCAACGTCAGGAAAATCACATTACCGAATGAATTGGCGACGACATTTCCGAATTGTTCGTACTGCGGATTAGTCGCGAAGTGAGGCAGAAAACTTGATGGAACAAGCAAGAAATAGGCAACGGCGCCGCCGCCAAATGCAGTGAAAGCGATGGTCGCCTTTACTTTACCACTGGTCGAAAAAATTTTGATTACCGCGTAGCTAACAGCGACCAGCAGGAGAATGAGGAAAGTCAGGACGTGCGCCCAAAAAGAAAAGAGGAGCAAGACCAGAGCAAAATAGAGGAAAGAAGTCCTCCCTTCCTCTTCATAGCGAAAAATGAAATATATGTACAAGGGAATAAGAAACATGCCGAGAATTTGGGCGACGTGGCCGCTCCAATAAGAGTTACCGAACAAATAGGCAAAATAGACAAGAAGAACGACTACAACACCGGCCACGGATGAGCGGAGAAGGCGATTGGCAAGGATGTAGATAGAAAAGGCTGGTAGAACAAAAAAAACAACAAAAAACTTTTTCGCAAACGTTAAGTCACCGACGAGATCCGGTTGAACTTGGTAAAACAAAGAAAGGAGAATATGTACCGGGAACTCGGACACAAAGCTGCCATACAATGGCTCTCGATACGATGGATTATACGGCAAGACTCCCTCGGTCGATCCGTTCATCGAGATCGCCTTCGCCCGAACCAATGTATGGGCGGTATCACAACACGGCGGGTAGCGATGGTCGGCGCTGTAGTAAAACACCACGAAAACGATAGTCAAGGCAAGGACGGCGAGTTGCGAAGTTCCGACTAGAATTGCGTGCCTCATAAAGGTATTTAAAAGTATAGCACCTTATCGGCCGTCCAAAAGTTTTCTATGAGACCGCATCAGAATCTGACTGATTGCCTAAACGAAAACCGTTTTTACCACGCCAATTGTCAAACACACAGTACACAACCGAAAGTATTCCAATGACTGACGTTGTAGAAGAGTAAATGAAGCAGCTACGCCCCAAACAGCTTAAAACTAAGGTTTTTATGAAAATCCTGAGGTAGTTGTCATGCCGTCTGCTACCGCCCAGTATGATTTCACCTCGGCCATGACTTCATCGGGCGTAACGGCCCTCATACATTCAACTTCTTTTAGATCTTGCGGAAATTTACCCTCATCGTACGTCAAAGCTCCGGGCCGGTCCGGTTTCCAGAGGTAGCGGTGATGTGGACCGAGTGGTGCGTACCGCTTCGGATGAGTTGGTCCGAAAATCGAAATCACCGGAACGCCTGACGCTGCGGCCATGTGCATTGGTCCAGAGTCGTGGGTGATGAACAAATTACAGGTAGCCATAAGAGTAACCGACTGTAAAACTGTCAGGTCACCCGCAGCGTTGAATACGCGATCGTTACCCTTGGTAATAAGTTGTTCGTTCAAAGGCCTATCCGACCGGGCACCAAACAGGACAATTACGACATCTCTGCTCGCCGTTATAAGTTTTCTAATCAGAGAACGGTAGTGATCGAGCGGCCATCGTTTTAGATAGGCGGCTTGACCAGGGTTTTCTGCGCCGCCGACCATGATTCCAATCCTTCGATCAGTGTCGATTTTAAAACGCTTAAGTAAGCTACGGGCAACGCCTCGATCTTCGTCACTGGGGAACACCTCTAGCTGGTTGTTATACGGCCGGTCGATGACGCTCCGCAAGAGGTCCAAGTAATACTCAACCTCATGGCGAACTGGTCCGTATGTGACATTGCGATTATTCGCAAAACCCTCGCCCCTTCGATCGAGTCCGATCCTGAATTTTATCCCGCAGAGGAATGCAAAAACTCCGGCCAGGAAATGTCGTTCGAGGACAAAGCCGAGATCAGCCCGCTGGCGGCGGATTTCCCGAATTAGTCTGCCGATCTCGAACCATCGTTTTTTCCATATCACCTCATCCGGAAAGTCGATGATTTTGGAAATGTAGGGATTCCCCTCTAGTACGCCCCTTGACCACGCGCCCACAACGTAGACGATTTCTGCTTGAGGGAATGTGTCCTTCAAGTTGCGGATTAGCGGAGTCGACATGAGCACGTCGCCAATTCCCGCGCTACGAATAATAAGAATCTTCTTTGGCGAGCCTCTGAGGATTCTCTTTTTGAAGAGGAATAAGATTTTCCCCAAGGAAACGATTACGCTCTTCATGGCGAGTTAGAGGCGGGTGATCGCGGAAGGAGATACCGCTGAACGTAGTCCTTGACTCCCACTTCGATATCAAAAAATTTATCAGTGTATCCAGCGCCCCTTAAGTTTGTAGTATCTGCCTCTGTGGAGTACTGATAGTTTTCTCTAATGGCCTCGGGCATATCGATGAACACGATTTTCGGCTCACGCCTAAGCGCCAGAAAAATCGCTCGGGCCAGATCAAGAAACGTCCGTGCCTTTCCTGTGCCGACGTTGTAAATTCCGCTCTGCTCTGGGTGATGGAAAAAAAAGAGAGCGATCTTCACCACGTCCTTAACATAGATGAAATCGCGCAACTGCCCTCCATCCGAGAACTCCGGCCGGTAGGACTTAAACAGCCGTAGATATCCGTCGTTCATGACTTGATTAAAACCCCTGAAAACAACCGATGCCATATTGCCCTTATGGTATTCGTTCGGTCCGTATACGTTGAAAAACTTCAAGCCGACCCATTGTAGTGGTCGCTGTAAGCTGTTCAATACCATTTCATCAAAAGCATACTTCGAATATCCGTAGACGTTGAGTGGTTGCAGATTCCTCTCCTGATCATTGTACCCGCGACCTCCGTCGCCGTAGGTCGCCGCGGAAGAAGCATAGATCAACCTCGTATCGTTGCGTACGCAGTATTCGAAGAGTTCCTTACTATATAAAGTGTTGTTACGGAGCATAAACGAACGATCGCTTTCGGCAGTATCGGTGCGGGCACCCATGTGAAAAATGGCTTCGCTTTCTGGAAGCTGGTTGTTTCGCACGAGTTTAAGGAAGTCTTGCGCGTCGTAGAGTTCTCGGTAAAGGAGGCCGTCGAGGTTTTTTCGCTTTGCCTCAGTTAGATGATCAACGATAAAAATGTTCGACCGGCCATCTTCATTCAGTCCATTAACGATGTTCGAGCCAATGAAACCTGCGCCGCCAGTGACAATGAGTGCCCTTTCTTTGCTCATACGGTTGATGTTCGAATACGCCTGACGGCCTCGAGCAAGTTCTTAGCGTAGAAGTGAGGCTCAAGCTTCAGTGTTTTTGACATGCGCGGGCCAAGTTTAATGGTCTTGACATTAACCTCTCTGCCCATCATGATGTCCCGCTCGTCGTCACCAATCAGCCAGCTATCGTTGAGACTAATACCAAAATCACGTACTGCCTTCATGAGCATGCCGGCTTTCGGTTTTCGGCAAACACATCCCGCCGTTGGCGCATGCGGGCAGTGGTAAATTCGATCAATCCTCACCCCGCGTTTGTTCAGAAATCCAAGCATCCAGTCATGCAGTTTCTCCATGTCACGCGTCCGGTAGTAACCGCGGCCAATACCTGATTGATTTGTGGTGATGATGACTTTGTGATTAGTGGCTGATAATTCCTTTAGTGCTTTGATAGCTTGTGGAGCAAACACTAAATCTTCTTTTCGGTGGGTATACCCTTGATTGTTTTCGTTGATGGTTCCATCGCGGTCAATAAATATGGCCGTGGACTTAGGCTGCGAGTGGGCATCGAGAACTCTTTTTATGATATTCGTGGTCGATCGCCCGCGCTCCCAAGATAGTACGTGGATTTTTCCTCCGTAGGCTTCGACGGTATCTCGCTCGACGCAATTCTTCCCCCAATCTGGTCCATTACAGTGTACATCTGGACGGATGGCTCGGAGAATCCTTTTTGGGTTGATGTCGTCAAAAATCACAATGTAATCCACGGGCTTCATGGCTGCCAGGATCTCCGCGCGTTCGCGCTGGTTGAGAATAGGACGGTTTGGGCCTTTGTAGCTGCGGACCGATCTGTCGCTGTTCAGAAGGACGACAAGTACATCGCCTTGGGCTTTTGCCTCTTGCAGCGCGCGGACGTGACCTCGGTGTATAAGGTCGAAACTTCCACTGTACGTTACGATGACCTTGCGCTGCTTGTGGAGACGCTGAACTAGGCGCAGGAGCGCCATCTCCGACAAAACTTTTTTTCTACCTTTGAGCAAGATCGTTGATAAGTTCTTGCGCTGACACCGTGGCTGAGCCAATCTTACCGACAACGATGCCAGCGGCGTGATTCGCGAGCGTCACGGCCTGGGCCAGCTTCGCGCCAGCAGCCAGACCGAGCACAAGCGTTGCCATGACGGTATCTCCTGCACCGACGACGTCGAAAACTTCTCGCGCCTTCGCTGGAAAGTGTCGTTCTCCCGAGCTAGTAAACAAGGTCATACCCTGGGCCCCCTGCGTCACAAGCACGTCACACCGAAGAAGTCTACGGACGGTCCGCCCAGCGCGCTTCAAGTCATCTACCAGTGCAATCTCGCGGGCCTCCTTGAGATTCGGGGCTACAATCGACACCCCGCGGAAGTACCGCGCGTGTGCTGGCTTTGGATCAGCGACTACGAATTTCTTCCGGCGCCGGGCGTACGCAATAATCCGCTGAGTTATGTGTTTTGTAAGCATTCCTTTCGAGTAATCGGACAGCACGACGGCGTCCCATGTCGGCAGTTGACGAACAAGATGCGCAAGGACCTTTCGCTCAACCTGTCCATTAAGTTCCTTCACAACCTCACGGTCGAGACGGACCATGTGCTGACCGCGCGCAACGATTCTCACTTTCTCGATAGTCCGGTGGTTGCGGTGACGGACGATCCCGGAGCAGTCGATGTGCCGTTTGGAAAACTCCTGGAGAAGTGTTACGCCAGCCGCGTCAGCGCCTACGAGACCAATGAGACTCGCCTTGCCGCCAAGCGCCGTGATGTTTGCAGCGACGTTGCCTGCGCCCCCCGGCGTATAGAACTCGCGCGTCACGTTCACGACAGGAACTGGCGCTTCCGGGGAAATCCGCTCGACTTCGCCGTGGATGAAGTGGTCAAGCATAAGGTCGCCAATGACGCCGACGTGGCGGCCGCGAAAGCGATGGACAAAATTGGTGAGGGATAGCGTCATACTCGTGAAAGTTTCTGTTCGACCTCTTCGGAAATGATGTGGAGGATGGTTGTGTGCACCTCCTGAATCCGCGGGGTATTGTCCGAAGGAACCACGATCGAGAGATCGGCACGATTCATTACTTCACCGCCGCCCTTGCCGAGGAGACAAATGGTCTTCACACCCATAGCTTTCGCTTTCTCCACGGCCTGCGTGACGTTCTTGGAGTTGCCGCTTGTCGATATTCCAATGAAGACATCACCGGACTGGGCATGGGCCTCAATTTGCCGTGCAAACACCGATGCGAATTCATAGTCGTTGCTCCAAGCAGTCAGGATAGATGTATCGGTCGTTAGTGCAATTGCGGGGTATGCTTTCCGCTCTCGCTTATAGCGTCCGACGAACTCGGCCGCAAAGTGCTGCGCGTCTGCAGCACTACCACCGTTGCCGGCAACCAACAGTTTCTTTCCCGATTCATAACACATGACTACAAGTTCAACCGCCTCGGTGATGCGCCGGAGAAAGTCGGTGTTGGTTAGAATCGACGAGTACAGTCTTGCCGATTCCTTAAAGTATCGTTCAACCATGCGTTCTGAGAAATGTGTAGCGTCGTCCGGATCTTAACGACAAAGCTCACCACCTCGATGTATCACAACACTACCAAGTTTCTCATCCGAAAGCAAGCCGAAGCTGGCCGTAGAAGCGCTCCGTTTCCTCGGCACGTTCGCTCCACTGATACTGCTGGATGAGCTTCTGAAGCTCTACCTGTTTCGCCCGGTACAAAGCCTTGTCTATGATAAGTCGCTCAATGCCGTCGGCGAGCGCTCGGACATCGCCGAGACGATAGAGAATACCCCCGAGGCCATTTTCCGTTACTTCGCGCGTTGCCGGAATATCGCTGTTCACATATGGTCTGCCCACGGCCGCTGCCTCGACCGTCACTATACCGAACCCCTCGACTTCCGACGGCAGGCAAAACACGAGACTCGCAGCGATCTCACGGAGCACGTCATCGTGTTTCTCAACGCGCCCGAGGAAACGAACCTGCTCTGACAGCCCGGCTGATTGTGCAAATGAACGGAGCGCGCGCTCATCAGCCCCGCTGCCGATGACGGTGCAGGTTACGCGACGGCCTCGGTCGCGCAAGAGCACAAGCGCCCGGAGAACATCGTCGACGCGCTTATACTTCACGAGGCGGCTGACAATACATACGGAGTTTTCGCGCGGTTCGACAGCTGATATTAACGGCACCGTAACGCCATTATGAATAACGGTCGTCTTGCGCCCCTTCACTCTGCTGCGGATACGTTCAAGCGTCCCTCTAGAATTCGCAACTATGCCGTCCCAACTGAAGTGAAGATATAAGCGCTCATAGAGTTCACCGACGAATCCCAACGGACCGAAGAGTTTCACCCATCGACCGAGCCAAGAATCGTGAAGTGTGGCCACGGCGCGGGCGCGGTAGCGCCGTGCGAGGAAATACGCCGGTACATACGCCATGATCGCTTGCGCGTCCACGATGTCCGGCTTCTCCGGAAGTCGTGTAAACGCAACTGAAATTATGAACATCAGGCGGGCGAAGAGTCCTCCGCTCTGCGTGAACCGGCGTCGACGCCCCACGCGGATGACGTTGAGGCCAGCAATCGTTTGCCGATCCCGGAGTCCTGGCTCACGTGAGGCAATAACAACCACGCGGTGACGCCGCGTAAGTTCTAACGCCATAGAAAAACAGCGCGCTTCCACGCCACCGCGGACATCACCGTGCTCGGATTCAGGGAAAAACTCGCTGACGAAGACGATCGTCATCCGTGTCGCTCATGTGGACCGTCACTGTTTGTGGTCCTTGGCCTCGCGGTCTTTGATTGCCAGGTTGCGGACGAATTTCGTGAGATCGTGCTCGACTGATTCGAGTTTGATGTAAAGTTTGAATGCCCCATAGAACAAGGCAATGATGGAGATATACACGAGCGCGTCGACGCCGCGGCCAATGCCGATTTTATGTGCGAACAAGTCGCTAACCTGCGGTACCCACAAGAACACCTCAACACCGAGCCACAAGAGTGTCCAGATAAGGAAACCAGCCACCCCCATACTGCCGTCGCGGTACCGGAAAATCACGCGAGAGAGCACAAAGGCGACAAACATTGTAACGAGAATCTTGATAATCATGATCAGTGTGTGATTTTTGCAATAATGAACTTCATTGCGATCTTAAACATCGCGAAACTGCTCTGACCTTTGGTGCGGGAATAGGCATTGTAAGTTATCGTCACCGGAACCTCAGTATAACGCAGTTTATTAAGGACGATTTCATCGAGAATTTCGGATGCGTGTGCCATCCGATCCTGCACGATCTTGATCTTTGATGCCGCATCTTGTGAGAAGGCACGAAAACCATTGTGCGTATCAGTGACTTTGATCCGCGAGAGAATGCGCGTGAAGATCACGCCCAGTTTCAACACGCCACGACGTAGCGGGGGGATGTTCGACTCATCTTTCAAAAACCGTGAACCTAGGACGACATCGTGCGTACCCGCAAGGATTGGAGCAATGAGGTGTTCTATGTCGTCCACGGGATGCTGACCGTCAGCGTCTAAGGTCACAATAATGTCCGCGTCGTGCTGGAGAACGTATTCGATTCCGGTTTTCAATGCAGCGCCTTGCCCGCGGTTGATGATGTGATTAAGGATGATGACGTCAAAGCTATTGACCACTTTTTCGGTGTTATCGGTTGATCCGTCATTCACCACGACCGTATCAACGCTGTCGATCCCGGGAAGTTTTCGGGGGAGTTGTTTGAGAACGGACCCAATCACCCGCTCTTCATTAAAGGCAGGAATAACAATCGCAAGTTTCATTCGCGCTCTGTCTCGTTAATTATCATTCGCACAATTATATTTTTTACCACATATCACGATCGCCGGTCAAGAGCCTATCGGATCGCACGTTTTGTCAACTGGTTGTGTTGATACCACTCGAGATATAGACCCAGTCCATCCCGCAGCGTCGTGGTCGGTTCCCAGCCGAGCAGCCGTTTGGCCTTGCTGACGTCGGCAAAAGTGATCGGTACGTCAGCCGGGTGCGGCGGCAAAGCCTGAACGTCCAACTGACGACCGGTGATCTGACCAATCGTTGTCATAAAATCATTCAAGCTGACCGGCGTGTGGTTGCCGAGATTGATTATTTCAAAACCGAACTTTTTCCCGCGACAGGCCAGGACGCCGGCCACAATGTCGTTGATGTAGGTGTAGTCGCGCTTAGTCGTGCCGTCGCCAAAACGTGGAATTGGTTTGCCTTCGACGGCCAGTTTCGTGAACATCGCCGGAATGTTGTCGGGCCGGCCGCGTTCGCCGTAGACATTGAAAAACCGCAGGCAGACGATGTCCAGCTTCCACAAGTGGTGGTAGGTGTAGGCCACCAGCTCCATGGCCCGTTTGGTTGCGGCGTACGGCGAAACCGGATGATCAACCGGATCATCCTCGGAAAACGGCGATTTGGCTTGACGACCGTAGACTGACGAACTGGAGGCCAGAATAAGCTCGCGGCAGCCGTGCTGCTTAGCTAGTTCCAGGACGATCGTGCTGCCGCGGACATTGACCTGCTCGTAGAGTAGGGCTTGGTCGAGCGACGGCCGGACGCCGACGCGGGCGGCCAGGTGAATTGTCAGCTCCGGTTTCGCTTCGGCAAACACACGCCTCATCCCTGATTCATCAAGGATGTCCAGTTCGTGCAGGTGAAACTTCTGACTGCCGGCATGGTGGGCGATGTTGCGACGTTTGAAAGCCGGGTCGTAGTAGTCGTTGAAGTTATCAACCACCCACACCTCATCGCCCGCCTCAAGTAACCGGTCAACCACGTGCGAGCCGATAAACCCAGCACCACCGGTGACAAGAACTTTCATACATTAGAAAAGTTTACTCTTAACCCCCTAGCCCCGCACTGTCGCTGTCATCCTGAGGCGGAGCCGAAGGATCTCCAACAAAACCATAGATTGTTGCGGAGATCCCTCGCCTTGCTCGGGATGACAGTGCAGGGGCTAGGCTTTCTCTCCGAGGCTCGGTTCACGGCCGACCGATGCTAGCGTACCGAAATCCCAGTTTCCGCAACTGTTTCGGATTGTAAATGTTCCGGCCGTCAATCACGACCGGCGACTTGAGCAGCTTCTTGACCCGCTTAAAGTCGGGCTGCCGAAACTCGTCCCATTCAGTCACCAGCAGCAAGGCGTCCGCACCCGGCAAGGCATCATACGGATCTTTGGCATACCGCAGCCGCGGCGTCCGCGGCAAGGCAGCTTTGGCTTGGGCCATCGCCACCGGATCAAAAGCCCGAACCGACCCGCCAGCCTCGAGAATTTCACCAATGATGTCGAGTGACGGCGCTTCCCGAACGTCGTCGGTTCGCGGCTTAAAGCTTAGACCCCAGACGGCCACGGTCTTGCCCTTGAGATCAGGCACGAACTGCCGGAGTTTTTCGAGCACTCGTTCACGCTGGGCCCGGTTGACGCCCGACACCGCTTCCAAAATGGTAAACGGAAAATCACGGTCGCGGCCCAAGTGGACGAGCGCGCTGACGTCTTTGGGAAAGCACGATCCGCCGTAGCCGAGGCCGGCGTGCAAAAAACGCGAGCCGATCCGTTCGTCAAAACCCATGCCTTTGGCTACTTCAGTGACATCCGCCCCGACCCGCTCGCAGAAGTTAGCGATCTCATTCATGAACGAAATTTTGGTGGCGAGGAAGCAGTTGGAGGCGTACTTAATCAGCTCGGCGCTGCGCAGGTCAGTGACAAACACCGGTCGCTCGGCTCGGGTAATGCTGCGGTAGAGTTCGGTCATGACCGCGCCCGTTTTAGTATTGTCGACGCCGACAATCACCCGATCGGGATTGAGAAAATCCTTGACCGCGGCACCTTCGCGCAAAAATTCGGGGTTGGAAACGACGTCAAACGCTACCTTCCGCTTGCCCATCGCCCGGCGAATCATTCGCTTCAGCCCATCAGCCGTGCCGACCGGGACCGTCGATTTAGTAACAATAACCGTGCGGCGTCGCAGCAATCGACCGATATCCTTAGCCACCTGCCAAATCGCGGACAAGTCAGCCCGGCCGTCGTCGCCTTGGGGCGTGCCGACCGCGATCACGATCAACTCGGCCGAGCGGATCGCTCGTTCCTTGTTTACGGTGAACCCCACCCGGCCCTCCTTGAGGTTGCGGCGCAACAGTTCGGCCAGGCCGGGCTCGTAGATAATCGGATCGCCGGCCTGCAGCCGTTTCAATCGGTTGCGATCGCGCAACAGGCAGGTGACGTCGTTGCCCATCTCGGCCAGGCCGACGGATGACACCAGTCCGACATATCCAACACCAATGACGGTGATTTTCATCGCCAGGTAGTATATCGCACTATCACTATTCTCACAACATTTTGTTTACTGACTGGCCTGGCCAACATTCCGCCGCTGGTCAAACGTCACTTGTTAAACGTCAAACGTTCTTTGATTTTCTCATACCACTCCCCGTATCCAGTACCGTTCGGGTGAAAGTGATCAGCTGAGTAGTAACGATTGGGATCTCGCCGCCAAGGATCGGCGTCTCGTTCAAGGAACAAATCAACGAACCGCACGTTCTGCTCGTTAGCCACGGTCATGAACATGTCCCGCAATCGGCGGGCGCGTCTGGTATAGATGTGGTAGAGCGGCCAAGGAAAGATGGGCGCGTTACCGATGTTGCCCTGCGACAGCAGCACGACCTGCCGGCCAATCTGCCGGGCCATCATCAAAGCAGTGCGTATGTCGCGAGCCACGGCTTCCAGCGGCGTGTTGCGAATCACGTCGTTACCCCCAACCAGCACCACTATCAGGTCATACTGCTCATCCCTGACCTGAGCCAACTGGCCAGCCAATCCAGCTACCTTTCCGCCGTTCACTCCCAGGTTGCGGATATGGGCTTCTGGAAAATCACGACCAAAGCAGCCGGCGATTGTGGCGCTTGGATCGTCCGCGCCCGTCCCAAACACGGTGCTGTCGCCAATCAATAAAATCCGCAGCCGGCCATCGGGTCGCAACTGCTGGAACGCTTGGCTCGATCGGGCCAAGCCGCGGCCAGTTCGCACTTTCCACAGAAAAAATAAGAACTGAGCGACGAATCGTCCCTTGAGGATGACAAGTATGCCGATAATCGGCAGGTAAAACCACATAGGTTGTTCGTCAACCTCATGGTAGCGCACTGGAGCTAAATCGTCGACCGCCAAACAGAGAATAGGGGCTCGACTGGCGTCGAGCCCCTGGCAAATCACTGATCAAACTTTTCTCGATTTGGCTACCCTCCCAGTCAGATGCTCTTGTAGCTGGCGCTGAATCGCCAGGCGGGCCTGGTGGATCCTTGACTTAACTGCTGGATACGAGATGTCAAGTACGATCGCGCACGTCTTCGGGGACATCCCTCCCAGCACACACAACAGGAACGGTTGACGCTGCAACTTCTCGAGTTTGCTGGCGGCCTGCTCCACGGCCATCCAAAGCTCACGTTTTTGCAGAAGCTGATCCGGTTCTTGCCCACGATCGCAGACTAAAGCCCGATGATCCGGATTCTGCTTGGAGAACCGCTCCAAACTCTCAACCCGGCGGCTCAGCCGCGATGGACGTCGTCTAAGCAACAACAGTGCTTCGGTGAAAGTTATCCGATACAGCCATGTTCCGACCTTCGACCTGAACTGAAACTGCTGCGCCCTGGAAAAAACCTTCAGCCAGGCGGTCTGAACAACGTCCTCAGCATCTTCATCCGAGTGTACAGTTCTCCAGGCCAGCCGGTACATCCGATTGGAAAACCGACGAACTAGTTCGCTACCGGCGGACACTGAACCGGCCTGGACTGCCCGCATCACGTCTTCGTCACTAAGACCGGCAAACTCGGTTGAGCCGCGTTGGCGCTTCACTGCCGCGGTCGCAGACATCGGAACCTCCGTGTTCAGACGCGAGACCTAGATTATGGAACGATCAAGCTTCACTGAAGGAAGCTGACCCTCCGGTGAACGTATAATTCAGCTCGAACTGTCAATCATAGTGTAGCCGGTGATTAATCATCGGTCAACCGGTATCGGCAAACGACCGGCCCACGCCAACCCACTTTCACTCAACGATGACTGTACCCGCCATTGTCCCAGCGTGCGCGCTGCAGTGATAAGGATAAACGCCTGGCTTGGCAAAAGTATAGCTGAATGACTGGCCGGTTTTCAGGGCACTGGAATTCTGACCGAGTTCATAAGTATGTCCGGGGTGGCTGTCCGTGTTCACGTAATGCTCAACATTGTCGTCATTGACCCAGGTGACCGTGGCCCCGCGTGTGATGCGAATGTCTGTCGGCGCGAAGGCTATGTTCTTAAGTCGTACTGTGACCGCGTCGATTGAACGAAAATCAGTGGCCGCCTCAACCCGACTACGATCAATGGCGAACTGAAACTGACCGTCGTGGCAGCTACCGTCCGGCCAGCAGGCCTTATACTTGCTGGTGTAAAGACCGTCTGGCACCGTCGGATCAACCGCTCGACGCAATGCCAGCTTGCTCGAATCAATGGTCGTACTGCCGGTTCCATACTCAATGCCGTCTTTGGTGATTGCCATTGACGACGGTGCGGCTAGGTCGAAATTGAAATCAATCACCACGTTGATCGGCGCACCAGCCAGTACCGCACCGTGCGCTGGGGCATTGGAAACGTAGTGCGGACTCTTGGTCGGGTCGGAAAACGTGAAGGATAACGGTGCCGCACTGTTGACATTCGATGTGTTCGTGTCCGGTATGATGTTTCGGGTTGAGGGTAAATTGCCAATGGTTGTAGTGGTGGTCGTTTTTTTCGCACAAGCCGCTCCCAGCAACGCGAATCCGGCCACGACCGCCACCATAAAGAAATGTTTTCTCATAAATCTTCTTTATTATACGAATCTTAGCTTATTGTCCCATACCTAAATCAAAGATTCAATGGCCTGTCCATCACGCAGAAAAATTCCCTGCCTGCTGCAGGCAGGGAACGGCCTGTCCCGATGAATATCGGGAAACCGCCGCCTCTTTGACCGTTCCGTTGCGTGGGAATGGGCTAACCCGTGGATTTTGCTGTCCGAACGCTCTAATTGTTTCCAATGGTCGAATTTACTGAACGCCGCACGAACCTATTTTGAGGGCGAAATTTAGCCTGCGGGCGGGCCCCGCCATCCGGCGGGGTAAACTCCAGGGGGACTGGGGGAAATTTTTACCCCGTACCCGAGCGGAGCGAGTGGTGGCGGGTCCGCCCGCCGTCCCGTCCCGAGCGAATCCGAGGGGCGCATTTTACCGCCGCCCGAGGGGTTCGCCTGCCCCGTAGTGTCCGAGTTTATGAGGATTACTTCGGGGTGCCCCGCTCTGCGGGGCGCGCCGCCGAATTATTTTACTACGGTCGTAGCGTCCCCGAAAATATTTCCCAAGCCAGAAGC
>JACQKH010000044.1 GCA_016204585.1 Candidatus Kerfeldbacteria bacterium | reverse complement strand
GGACTCTCTAACGGGACTAACGGGATGAAAGCCGTCATCATGGCCGGCGGCAGCGGCACCCGACTGTGGCCGGTGTCCCGGCAGAACACGCCGAAGCAGGGACAGCCGTTCGGCGACAACGAAACGTTGTTGCAAAAAACCTATCGCCGTTTGCGGTCGGGCTGGTCGCCGGCGGATATTTTGGTGTCCACCGGCGCGGCCCAGTTTTCCCTGTTGCAAAAACAGCTGCCGCAGCTCAAGCGCCCCAATTTCATTCTCGAAACCGAACGCCGCGACACTGCGCCGGCCATCGGCTTGGCGGCCACGTATCTGCACCGGCGCAATCCTCGGGAGATCATGTTCACGGCCAATTCCGACGCTTACCTCAAAGAAGTGAAAGAGTACGTCAGTCTGGTCCGCACCGCCGGCAAAGTAGTGACTCGGCACCCCAGCCAAACCGTTTTAATCGGCATCAAGCCGCGCTTTCCAGATACCGGCTTGGGCTACATCAAAATGAAACGCCAGGTTGAGACCATCGGCCAGCACGAGGTATTCCTGGTTGATCGGTTTGTCGAGAAACCGGATCAACGAACGGCCGAGCGTTACGCGGCCAGCTGGCAATACTTATGGAATCCGGCCATGTTCGTTTTTCGGGTGGACGCGATGTTGGAGAAATTCCGGCGCTGGCTCAATCCAACCTATAAACTGTTGACGACAATTCGCCGAGCCATCGGTACGCCGCAAGAGCGATTGACGGTCAAACGACTGTATCCGAAGATGCAGAAGATTTCCATTGACTACGGAATCATGGAAAAAGACCGCGCCATGCTGGTTATCCCGGCTGATTTGACTTGGTCTGATATCGGCAGCTGGGCCGCAGTTTATGATATGCTTACTGAACGCGGCCAAGCCAATGTCGTCCGTGGCTTGCATATTACCCACGACTCGCACGGCAACATCATTTACAGTCAAACTGGTAAGTTGATTGCCACCGCCGGCGTAAAAAATATGATTCTGGTCGAGACCGATGACGCGATTCTTGTCTGTCCGCGCAACCGGGCGCAGGACGTAAAGAAAATCGTGGCCGAACTAGAGCGCCGGAAGTTAAAAAAGTACATCTAATCATGCCGCGCCGGACAACCGTCTTCAAGTCGACAATTTCGTTTGTCCTACCTACGGCGCTGGTCGTGGCCGGAGTGTGGTGGTTTTTTTCCGAGCTTCGCGCGTTAAAGCCCAATGACTCAACCAGACAGATGGTTGTAATTGCCAAGAATATCGGTGTCCGGGGTGTGGCGCAACAACTTGAAGGCGACGGACTGATTCGTAATCGTTTTGCTTTTCAGCTGGCGGTCGGGCTGGCCGGATTGAGCAAAAATCTGCAGGCTGGAACCTTCGAACTCGCACCGTCCATGAGCGCGACCGAGATTGCCCGGCTGTTGACCAAAGGTAGCGTCAAGGAAGTGGTCTTGACCATTCCCGAAGGATGGACGGCCAAGCAGATCGGAGATTACCTAGAGCGGCAGGGGATTGGCACTTCGGACGATTTTCAGCAAGTCGCCCGGGCCCATGATTCACGAACGGTTCTGCCTGATGATCAGTTCGATTTCCTCGGCGGCCGCCCGCCGGCGGCCACGCTGGAAGGGTACCTGTTTCCAGACACCTATCGCGTTTTTCCCGACGCTTCCACCACCACCGTCGTTAAGAAAATGTTGCAGAATTTTAACGTTAAAGTGACGACGGAATTGAAAATCGAGGCGCAGCGGCGCGGCTACAGTTTATTCGACGTAGTTACCCTGGGCTCGATTGTTGAACGTGAAGTTCGGACTGAGGCCGATCGACGGTTGGTGGCCGATATTTTCTGGCGGCGTCTGGCCGCTGGCATCCCGCTGCAGTCTGACGCCACGGTCAACTACGTCACCGGCAAGAACCTTCTTCAACCAACCCAAGCCGACACTGAAGCGGATTCTCCGTACAACACCTATAAGTACAAAGGACTGCCGCCAGGACCGATTAGCAATCCCGGTTTCATCAGCATTACCGCCGCTATTCGACCTGAGCCAAATCCGTATTTCTACTTTCTGACTGATGCTCAGGGAACGGTGCACTATGCCAAGACCTACGAGGAACACCTGGCCAACAAGCAGAAGTATCTGCCATGAAACCGCCGCTGGTCATCTCGCTCGGTGGATCGGTGATCGTGCCGCGCAGAGTTGACGTCCGCTTTCTGAAACGGTTCGTCGCGTTGATCAGGAAACTGTCGAAGTCGCGGCGCATCGCCATCACCTGCGGCGGCGGCGCGGCGGCGAGGTCAATGGCCGCCGCGGCGCGCGCGCTGGGAGTCCGGCGGAATGAAGATCTGCACTGGATCGGTATACGGCAGACGGCGACCAATGCCGAGGTCGTCCGCGCGGCGCTCGGCGTCAGGGGACCCGTAATCACCTCATACAGCGAGCGAACGCGTTTTTCCGGACGTATCGTCGTCGCCGCGGGGCGGCGACCCGGCGGCACCACGGACTACTGCGCCGTCGTCCTCGCCCGTGCGCTCGGGGCAACGACGATCTATAACATCACTGATGTCGCCGGCGTGTATTCGGCCGATCCGAGGGTCTCGCGCCGTGCGCGGCTCCTGCCGGCGCTTACCTGGCGCGGGTTTTTGCGTCTGATCGGAAGCCCGCTGATGCCGAGCATGCATGCACCATTTGATCCGGTCGCGAGCAGGGCGGCCGCGCGGCATCGCGTGCGGGTCGTGGTGATGTCGAAGGATACGGCTAACTTTGCTCGCGCACTCGACGGCTTGCCGTTCGTCGGTACCGTCATCGGTCCCTCATGACGGGCCGTTCCCTTGACGGTTTTTCATGGGTACCGTATACTCCCTCCATTCCGTTTGAACCCCAAGACCGTCGGTCTCCGCCCAAGGCGGGGATAATGCCAGAAACCCGGTCGCAGCGCTCTCCGAGCGCTAGCGAATGGTGGGCAGGAAGCGCCGACGCAGGCAAGCGGTAAAGCACTAAGGGGTTCTTCGGGACCCCGAATTTTAGTAATCATCTAAGTCTTATGGCAAAATCACTTCAAAAGAAGCAAGCGGAAGTCAAGGCCCTGACCGATAAGATGCGCCGGATGAAGGTCGTCATCCTAACCTCCATCGCTGGACTGACAGTCAAGGACAGCACCGAACTTCGGTCGTTGCTTCGGAAATCAGGCATAGAATTCGCCGTGGCAAAAAAAACTTTGATCAAGCGAGGACTCCAGGACGTCTCACTATCCGGCCTCAACCTCGATCCAATCGCTACCAGCTTCGGGATGGCGTTTGGATACGGCGACGAAGTAATGGCGGCCAGATTGCTGGCGCAGTTTGCTAAGACTCATGAGGCCGTAAAGTTTTTAGGAGGGATTCTAGACGGCCATTTCGTTGACGCTCAGAAAGTCAGCGAGTTATCGAAACTTCCGACACGCGATGAGCTACGCGGCCAACTCGTCGGCACGATTGCCGGGCCGCTCTCCGGCTTCATCAACGTCATGGTTGGTAATCTTCGCGGCTTGGCCCGCGTCATCGATGCCGTTCGCACCAGCCGGGCAGCCGCGCCGGCATCATAACTTTGTATACCCAATAATCATTCAGGAAAGGACTGAAACGTATGGCAGACGAAGCAAAAAAAGATGTCGACCATTCGACAAGCTCAGGGTCGCCCCGAGCCGAGTCGAGGGGCGAGGTGCCGGAAAAATTCAAGGCCCTGGTTGAACAAATTGAACAGCTGTCAGTGCTCGATTTGGCCGAGCTGGTGAAAGTGCTTGAAGATAAGTTTGGTGTGTCGGCTGCGGCGCCGGCGATGATGATGGCGGCGCCGGCTAGTGCTGGTGGTGAAACGGCCGCCGCCGAAGAAAAAACGTCGTTCAACGTCGAGCTGACCTCGTCCGGGGCCAACAAAATTGCGGTGATCAAAGTGGTCCGCGAAGCAACGGGCAAAGGCCTCAAGGAGGCGAAAGATTTGGTCGACGCCGCGCCGAAGATAGTGAAGGAAGGAGCGACGAAGGAAGAGGCCGAGCAACTCAAGAAAAAACTCGAAGAAGCAGGCGCTCAGGTAGCCTTGAAGTAACCGACGGTCTACCAACCGTGGTTTTCGGCGGTAGAGTTAGTCCAGGGATGGAGTGAACTGAATAAGCTTCGAGTTAGTCAGTAAGTAGACAGTTCCGCTGCGGTCATCGACGCTGAAGGCCACGGCCGCGCTGAGTTCGTCGTGGACGAATTGCACTTTCAGCGATTGAGTTTTTTTCGAGAAGATTACCAGCCGCTTCCCCGCCGGCTCGAGGATATAGAGGAAGGGCGACCGTTCGCTTGTCCAACTGGCCGTTGGCGAGGAGAGCGACGGATCGATGGTCTCGAACGAGATATCGTCCTTTTGTCCCGATGCCAGCCGGATGACTTGTCCTCCGCTGGTGGTAACAAAGATGCGACCGTCAACGGCTAGTGATATTCCGTCGCGAACATCCGTTTCATCCTTGAGCCAGAGAGTGGCTGGTCCGAATCCGGCGCCGGCCCGGTTTGATCGCAGGATGGCGTTGTTTTTCGTGTCAAGTAGATAAAGACGAGATTGAAACACCGCTCCAGCCTGTAACGTTCGATCGACGTTTGGGAAATCGATATCATGTTTTTTTAAAGAATTTGTGGAAGAGTTAAATTCGGCGACGTCGGACGAGTCGATCAGCAGGACGGTCCGGGAGTCCAAGTCGACCGCGAACTTTATTGGCCGCCCGGCGGCATCGGCGGCCGCAATTTTCCCATCGGCGGCGTTGACCACGATGATGCTGTTTTTCGCGTTGGTGCCGACGATCAGATTTTTCCCCGCGATAGCCAGACTCGTCGGCACGGCGGCCCCCAGGCTTTGCTCAAGATTTGCCACGGTCGTGAAGGTTGGTTCCACAATTAGACGAGTCTGTACGAGTACCGATTCAATTTTGGCGGTCAGTTCCTGTCGGCGGTTTTTTTCCGGTCGCGATCGGTTCGGGAGTTTGGCCAAAAGATCTTGCGCCTCCGTCAGGAGTTTTTTGGCACCGGCTACGTCCTCATAAGTCATCGCCGCCGCCGCTTTGTTTACGTCATCCTCAATCGTCGTTATCGCGCTCTCGACATCCCGACCGCGTAGACGTTGCCCTTGCTGCGAGTTCGCATTAATCACCGCTTGACTCAGAAAAAAAAGCGCCGTAATTGCGGCCAGCAGAAGAATTCTCTGTGGACCCGACAGCGATCTCAGCCAGAAGATTGTTCGTCGGGCAATGTTCGAAGTTTTTCCAGGGACGGCTTGGACCGTCGAAGTAATCTTACGTCGTTGGCGAAAAATTGACACAATTATTCTCGGCAGGGACAAGAGGCCAAGTAACGCGCCAATAGATATTTGTCGTAGCCAGCCAAGTGAGCCTCGAACCCGCGATTTCCTGGCGTAGCGAGAAGTTGATTGGATGCTTTGCGGGATACTTCGACGAGGCGGTTTTTTAAGCACTACCGACCTCCACCACAATTCCAGCTTCGCCAACAACGATCGGAATAGTCCACCAACATTTGGTAGAAGTGACGGCGAGAGTAGATTTTCCGTAGCCCGTTCCTTCGCAATCAGCTCCTCCATCGAGCGCTGGGGAGCGGTTGGAGCGTTCGCGGGGAACACTCGAGTCGTCGCCGTCGAGGTCGATTCAAGAAAGACGAAAAGGATGGCGGCGAAGGCCGTCGGGGCCGGATTGGCCAGCAAGGTCTGTTCAATTTTACTGACCGTCCCGGCTGGCAGGTCTTCGGCGATTAGCCGCTTTAGCTTTTCTAGGGAGAAAAAGTCTAGGAGCGAGGAGGTGCATAGGATCAGACGATCGTGCGACTGAACTTTACCGGTCAGGATGTTCGAAAAAATTTTCAGCGGATTGCGTGACTGTTCGGTGGCGCCGGCTTTCCCGATGATGTCGACAATCCTGGTGCCCCGAAACAGAAAGGCATGCATGCGCCCGACGTGGCTTAGGAGTATGATATCATTTTTAACTACGGCCACGATTGCGTTGAAGCGGTCGAACCATTCGGTCACGCCCTGGGTCATGAATGAATGGAGTCGCGTGTTGGCCTGCTGAAGGGCCGCTTCGAACGAGGTCTCCATGGCCATGTCAGGAGAGCGGTAATACGCGGTCTTAAATTCTTCTTGCAGCGCGGCTACAATATCCTGGTTGATGCGATCATGTGAATCAATTTCAACAATAACATAAATCTTCCCGAAAACTGATTCGGCGGGCGGCGTCGGGTGGGCTACGCCAACATGAACAGTACTCCGACTCTTGACCGGGTCAGAGAGCAGCAGTGTATCGCTTTCCAACGCCAGCGCTGGCATAGTATTCTTTCCTTTCCGCTCTGTATCCAGTATACTCGAGGTGATGATTTCTTCGCAATAAAGTCGTCAACCCGACGTTCTCATGCTAGTACAACTCCTTAGCTCGCGGACCCGCGTCAAACTCCTGAAGTTGTTTTTTTTGAATCAAGATCGAGCGTATTTCGTGCGCGAAATGGTTCGGAAGACTGGCGAACATTTAAATTCCGTCCGTCGTGAAGTGAAGAATTTGCATCGGATCGGTTTTGTTCGAGAAATTAATCAGGGCAAGAAGAAATTTTACCAGGTTAATACCGAGCACGGATTGTTTCCGGAATTTAAAGCCTTACTGTTCAAGGCGCAAGTCCTCGAGCAGCGGAAGACTCTACGCGAACTCCAGCGCATCGGCCGGATTAAATATCTTTGCCTGACCGGTTTCTTTAGCGGCCTCGAACACACTGTGACCGACGTCTTAATCGTCGGCAGCATTAACCGACTGAAATTAAAAAAACTGCTCCGTCGTTTCCAACTAGATTTTGATCGTCCGTTGAACTATACGGTCATGACGCCATCTGAGTTTCGCTACCGCAACGACCTGACCGACCGCTTTCTTTACACCATCCTGGAGAATCCAAAGATCGTGATTGTCGATAAATTACATCAACGGCAGACTTTACCGCGCTTGACGGGAGAATCAGCATAGCGTAATATCGCGACCATGACCAACTACGGGCCAGTCTTCATCTTACTGGCGGCGTTTCTCTGGAGCACCGACGCTCTGTTTCGTCAGCCGCTGACCGCCCACGTCAGCAGCACGGCGATCGTTTTCCTCGAACACCTCTTTGGTTTAGGTATTCTTCTTCCCCTGCTGGCCAGTCGCTTCCGTGAACTCCGGAATCTCGGCCGTAAAGACTGGCTGGCCGTGATCGTGGTGGGCGTTGGCGGATCGGCCATTGCCACCGTGCTTTTTACCAGCGCCTTTCAGTACGTCGGTCCGTCGGTCGCCATTCTCCTGCAAAAGATTCAACCGCTGATCGCGATTTTGTTGGCCGTGAGTTTATTGGGTGAAAAGCTTCGACCGCGATTCTGGGCGTGGGCAGTGGTGGCCATGGCCGCGGCCTACGTCATTTCTTTTCCCAACCTTAAGTTTACCTGGTCGCTATACGACAATGGGACGCGCGGCGTACTCTTTGCCTTAGGCGCGGCCATCCTATGGGGCGCTTCAACCGTTTTCGGCCGGCAAGCCATTCAGAAAGTGTCGTACTCGACCATGAGCGCGCTTCGCTTCTCCATTGCCGTCATCACGCTGGCCGTGATCATGATTACGCAGGGCCACCTCGGTACTATTGCGAATATCAGCCAGAAGTCCTTCCTTGGTCTGATTGGGATCGTGATCGTGTCCGGCACCACCCCGATTCTTCTGTACTACCGCGGATTGAAAACAACGCGTGCCAGCGTTTCCACGATCGTCGAACTTGTTTTTCCTCTCTCGGCCGTCGTCTTGAACTGGATTTTCCTCGGCGATACGCTCGTCTGGCAGCAGATTGTGGCCGGACTGGTGCTCGTCTTTGCTATCTTGAAGGTCCAGACCTTCAATCCGCAGTCTCAGCCTAGCGTTGAATCTGGCCTGGCGCCGGCGCCAACGCCGAGTGTTGAATAAGTTAGTGGTGTGGCGAACAACGACAGCAGCGATCCCCGGCCAATTTTGATGGCCGGTGGCGGCGAATGGGGAATGACGTCGCGCGGGTCAGCCCCGCGGCTGAACTCGCGCAAGATGATTCCGGCCAGACCGAACAGCTGGACCGCCGCGGTTTGCGGGAGCCGGGCGAATTTGCCAATAGTGTTCACGCCGCGATTGCGCAAATAGGTGGCGGTGCGGCGGCCAATTCCGGGCAACAGATCAATCACCACGGCCTCGAGGAATTTTGCTTCGTCGCCGTTCGGCACGATGGTCAGGCCGCCAGGAGGGGAGTGGCGCGCGGCCACGAGACTGACCGTCTTGCTGCTGGCGGCGCCGAGGCGGACATGGATGTTAAGCAAGGCTTGGACGGTCTCGCGAAGCAGCACCAACTTGCGGCGCAGTCTCTTCGCGCTCGGTGAAACTCCGGCGTTGAGATAGATGAGCGATGGCGCTCTAATTTCCACGTCACCAGCACGATCAAGATAGGGGAGCGCTGGTGAAAGATCGGCCCCGGCTGGAGCTTGGATGGTGATGATGGTGCGGGGCATGAGATGAGGTGTTAGGTTTTAGGTGTTAGGGATTAGCTT
>JACQKH010000043.1 GCA_016204585.1 Candidatus Kerfeldbacteria bacterium | reverse complement strand
GGCAGGCTCATGGTGGTGACTCCTCGGCCATGAGCTCGGAGCCGAATGGGCAAAGTCGAATCCACAAGCTCGAACAATATCGAGTTTCGTAATTCACAGTTGGGATCGAAGTTTCCATGTACGCTTTTTTCGCGATCGCAAAAAAAGCGTACATGCTGATTTTATCCGCCTCCGGCCCCTTCGGCTTGCCCGAGGGCGGTATGGACATCGCATGTGGTGTAAGTTTGCGTAAGGTTTGCCTCTGGCGGATAAAGGGTATCACGTCCGCCTAGGCGGACGTGGGGCTCCAACGCAAAAAAAAAATCCACGAGGGAGTTCTTCGTGGAAGGTTAGCGGGTCGATCGCTGAAATCCGGCTGCGGCGCTCATGATCAGCAAAGACAGCTGACGGATGTTCTCGGGAACGTCGGCCGGTACGCCGGGCGCCAGGGAAAAAGGTTGTTGCGTCTTTCCTGCGTGATCCAGCAGCAGCCCGGCTCGGACCAACCAGCCGATCGTCCTTCCCAACTGTTGGGGGTTGGTTGCACAAAATCCTTCCCTTTCCAGCCGCCTCTGGGCGTTTCTGATGATGTTGGTGCGGGGGAGGTAGTGGCCGCCGACGCGGTTGTCCTTGCTGCCGGGCTTCATCAGCACCAGGATAATCGCTCGAACTACGTGCGGTTGAATGTTGTCTGGACACAAGTCTGCGATCCGTTCCACCGGAAGTTGCTCGTTAATGAGTCGCTCAAGAGCCAGGGGAAAGGATAGGGGAGTGGGGGGTCGTGTGGGAGGAGGGGCGACGGTCGGACCGGCAATGGCGCTCGTTGTGTCGCCGTAGAGCATATCCTCGAGCGTACGGATCGCCCGGCTGAAAGCGCGGATTTGATCGCGAGGGTCGGCAAGCGCTGAAGCGGAGTCATAAAGCCCTTGGGCCTGCTCCGAGTTTGCTTCCAGGACCAACTGCAAGCAGCGCGAGGACAGCTGCGCGACTCGGCTTTGATGATCTACTGTTCGGATTTTGCGAGGTACTCTTCTGGCCCAGACCTTTAGGGCGTCACTTCTTTCCTCCAAAGTGCCGCTTGCGCGGACAGCGGCCAGTTTTGTTGCTGCTTCTGATCCGGCCGGGAACAGTTCGGCAAGCCGCTCGAGAGCCCGATCCAGCGCCGCCTGACAGCGGGCGACGTTGTCTGCTTTGAGTTTGGTCGCGCGCGCTGTTTTGGCCTTTTCCACGGTGACTTCGGAAAGAGCCGCGAGATTCCTTGCACGCAAGAACGCCCGCAGCGGGATTGAGGAAGTGTGTTCCAGGGCGAAACTTGCAAGGTCTTGGGGACAGGCGGCGGCGGTGATCTTTGATACTACGACGCGGAGCGACAGCATAAACAGGCACCCGGCAACGGTGAGCAGGGCGGACAGGGGCAGAAAAACGAACATTACCGCCCGTTTCCTCAACTTCACAGGCGCCTGCACGCGTTCTCGAAGCTGGCGCTCGCTGGTAACCAGATCAACCCTTTTCCACACTGCTGCGTTTCCTTTTTTTTGCCAGAAAAAGTAGGCAAAAGCCGGGTAAAACCAGGAAAGATCAGCTACGCCGGAGTGTTTCCAGTCCAGTTGTGCAAGCTTCGCTTGGTCAATCGTGGTTTTCATACCCAGGGTGGGTACAACCAGCCCGGGGGGTAACGGACCAAACCGACGCTTAATCGGCGTTTGGCCAAGGTCAAGCTTGGGCTTGCCCGGATCTTTCGCCGACGTCGGTCGGTAGAGGAGGAGCAGGATTCTTTGGTCGGCGAGCAGAGACAGTTCAGCGACTTTGGCTTGCAGCACGAACGGAGCAGCAGCAACTTGATTGACCTTAAAGATGTTTTCTGCAACGGGCCGTAGAGCGCCGCTGGCTTCCAGTTGGTCGAACCGGTCATTGTTGCGATCGAGCACGATCGTGGTGATGCCCGTTTCCCGCCAGTACTGTTCGGCGGCAAACTCCACAAAAGTTTGGGCAAGGTCGGGGGTAGCAACCAGGCGTTCGGCCAGTCCGCTCCAGAATACGAAAACTGAAGCACAGACCAGGCCCAACACGCCGGCCGCGATCACGGCAAACAGCACAGAGCGCATTTTCTGAATTTCGGCTAGTCTCATACTTCCTCCTAGGAAGAGGGAATTTACTGGCTCAATACTAGGATATTAGAGGAGATTTGTAAACAACCTGTTTGCGTTGAATTTCCCGCGAAATTTTTTCCGCAGAAGAGCCAAGCACCGGGTTTATCCGGCGGTTGCAAATCCGTTTTTTTTGGGCCGGCACGGCGGGTTGCGGCTCAAAGAGCCGGTTGCGGTCAGCGGGCGATTATCTTCCTGATTTTCCGGTCGGCTTCTTTTTTCTTAATTGCTTCTCTTTTGTCCGCCTTGTTCTTGGCTTTGGCCAGGCCAAGGAGGATTTTTATTTTGCCTTTTTTTACGTAGGCCTCGAGCGGAATGACGGTTGCGCCTAAAGCGTCAGTGCGGGAAAGCAGCTTGAAAATTTCCGCGCGGTGGAGTAACAGTTTGCGCGTTTGGACCGGATCATATCCTTCCAGCTTGCCCGCGTACTGGTAGGGCTTGATGTGAGCGTTTAAAAGGAACATTTCGTTTTTGGCCGGCCGCGCGTAACTGCCTTGCAAAGAAATCCCTCCGAGTTTGGCCGACTTGACTTCTTGGCCGGTCAACACGACGCCGGCCTCGAGTTTTTCCAGGATGCGCAGCCCGCCCTGCACGGTGGCGC
>JACQKH010000041.1 GCA_016204585.1 Candidatus Kerfeldbacteria bacterium | reverse complement strand
TCCGGATGATTCCAGCCGAGATTCGTAACATTCCAACCCGATGTGAAATCAATGTATTTTTTTTCGTCTCTATCCCATAGAAGCGCCCCTTCGGCTTTGGCTACCCGAAAAAAGTTATACTTTTTCAGATTTCGATAAACGATACTGTTTTCAATCATGAAGTTCTATTCTTGCAGAAGAGTATTTTGGATGTGGGTTCATCCGATACTTAATTCTCTCGGCTCTTGCCCTCGCCCTTTCGGCGTTGCTCAAGGGTTTCGCTCGAGCCATTCGATTCATACTTACTGGTCGAAGTCCGGAGCGAAGCGCAGGACGAAGACCATGAGTGAGCCGCGATCAGCGGCGAATCGAATGGCGGAGAGGGTGACCCCGTACTATGCGCTTCGCGCAAATACGGGGCAGGGATTCGAACGGTTTCGGGGCGGAGGCGGAAGGATTCGAACCTTCGATACCTTTTCAGGTATAACGGTTTTCGAGACCGTCCCTTTCAACCGCTCAGGCACGCCTCCGCCCCAGAACCGTTATTGTTTTGTAAGTCTTCAACCCCTGCCCCGTAAACGAGCGGAGCGAGTTGTACGGGGACTCGGCCACCTCTCCAAAGCGAACGGATTGTAGCGGTTTTCAAGTTATCAATCAAGACCTGGAGCGGAAAAGACGGCTGATGGGCAAGGAAGATACGAGAAGCCCAGCTGTTCCTACAATCAGGTCGCCGGCTACATTCGCGACGGACTCGGGTGCGAAGAACGCTCGCGGAACGACGCGCTGCAGATCACTTGCCAGGATTGGTAGCGATCGATTGATGGTGCGGAGGAGCATTTCGAGTATTTCCCAGAGTACGAGTATGGCGACGCCAAAAGCAAGGCGAGAGGTGACGGCCTTTCTCGGCGGGAGGCGTTTTAGCAAAAGACCGATGATCAACCCAGAAATCGCGTGGATCAGTGACCAAGGGTAGTCGAACATCGATGTTACTTCAAGGTGGCGGGCTTGGCCCGTTCCGTAACACGGTAGACGTTAATCTTACTGCCTTTCGGGTTGTTTGGGTTGGCGATGCGCTCGGTCGGCTGCCAATTCGGAAAGGTGAAGCCGTAGGAATAGACCGTGGCGCCGGGTTTGAGCTGTGAGCGCAACAGGTTTTCGACTTTGGGCATGACTGAATGGATGAGGAAGCAGAAAACGATGTCGGCGTTTTTGAGATCGGCTTTGTAGAAGTTTCGGCGATAAACCTTGACACCGGTTCTGCGGATCCTCGCTTTCGCGAGGATGTATGGCCACCAGTTGCGCTCGTAGCCGATGGCGGTGATGTCTGGAAAGTATTTCTTCAGCGCGATTAGAACACGAGCGTCGCCGCAGCCGAGGTCGTAGACCACCCCGGCACTTCGTGCCACCCCTCCTTGTAAAAGGAGGGAAGCGTGCTGACACAGCCAATCAATGGCCCACTTCGGGGTGGAAACGTACGGGACTTTATCGCGGAAAATGTTGATGAGCGCGTTCAATGAAAGCACGAGCGCGACGGCGGAAGCAATTAGTATAAACAGAAGCAGGACGATGATGACCATGAAATTGCTAGAAGAGCTTTGCTTGACCTCGAGCTGACCGCTCGGCGTCCGAAAAAATATGGACGGTCCCAAAGACACCATCGTAGCCGGGTGTAATCTTAACTTTTCCAGCTCGAGCTCGGCGGATACCTTCAATCAACATGGGATCGGTGATCGCGGAGAGTTCGGACTCGGTCATATCCCGGAGAATGTGAAATTCATCAGTTTCTTTTGTCATCCGTTCGTAGACTTGCGCCACACGCTTCGTGCCCGGCTGCTGACCGAGCGCCTCGGCAATGATTTCTTCCAGCGGAATCAATCGCGAAAATGGCGGTCGGTTGGTCGGTTGGTAGTCGGCTGGCCGATCAGCCAGCAGATCAACCCGGTGCTCCACGCCGATTGTCAACCGGCTGCCGCACTTTGGGCAGAGGCCTTTGAGTTTTTTTGTTTCGGCCGGCGAAAATCGCAGGCCGTGGTCGCGGTGACCGTCCCAATGGTATTTTCCTTCTTCCGGGAAAAACTCGATGGTTGAGATGATATGATTTGCCGGTAATTGCCGGTCAGCGCGGTGCGGTTGGCTCTTCAGGGCGTCAATGATGGCGTCGTAAGTCAACTCCTTGAGTTCGAATTCGGTGGCCTCGCGACCCATCTTGTTCGGCTTTGGTGAATGCGCGTCAGAGGATGACGTTATGGAAATCGCATCAAGCTGTGACAGGCGCCAGTTCATGGCTGGATCGCTGGAGAGTCCGGTTTCGATCGCGAAGATGTGTTTTGCCATTGTGCCGAAACACTCCGCCACGCTGTCAAAGCCGGACATTGAGCCGAACAGCGAAAACCACGGCGTCCAGATATGAGCGGGAATGACGGCGGCGCGCGGCGTAATTTCGAGCGCCAGTTTGACCAATTCCTCGGCATCAAGCCCGAGAATCGGCCGTCCGTCCGAACGGATATTGCCGATGGCATTCAGGCGCGCATTGAAGAGTTCGGCGCTCTTAAGATCCGGCATCAGCACGACCAGGTGGATGCGGCGCACTTTACCAGCGCGTGAGTAGATGCATGAGATTTCGACGGTCAGCAGGAACTTCGTCTTCTCGTCCGACCCAATTCTTTGCAGCAATCCCGAGCCGTCCTCTTGGAGCTCGGTGGCAATTGACTGGAACCACTTAGGATGAGTGAAATCGCCGGTACCCATGACATTGATGCCTTTAACCTTGGCCCAGTGGTCGAGGTGGGATAAGTCCATGTCCCGGGACACGGCGCGGCTGTATTTTGAGTGAATATGAAGGTCAGCAAAAACTCTCATAGCATCCCTCAGTCTATCCTAACGTGTCTGCACTTTCGAGTTGAACGAAACCCCGCACCCGAACGACCTGCCCGACTTCGCTTCAACGAAATCGAAGCAGGCGGGAGAGAGTGGTGCGTGGGTGAGTGAATGTGGAGGTCAGCGAAGACGCGCATGGGACGGTTTGAGTGTGGCCCACAGTTGATCGAAGATGAAGCGTTGCGTGTTGGCGATTCTCGGATCTTCGAGAATCGCTCCGACCGGACGTCCCCCTTGATCGAGCGAGATCATCGCCAGCTTCCCGCCGTAAATGATCTGGTAGGTTAGCGCTTGCTCGGTAGTCGTCAGCCAACGTCGCTCGTCGAGGCCCCACAATTTGCCGCCGGTGCCGATGGCGATGGTTTTAACGTGGATTCCCAGGGTTACGCGTTTCTGCGAAAAGTCGCTGAAACTCAGATAGAGATGCTGGCGGATGTCGGCTGAGGAATACACGCGATAGAGTTTTTCATTTTCACCTTTCATGGTCGCCAGCACGTCTTCCAACAGCGCATGGATTCCGGCCTGCCCTTCGAAGAAGCGCACCCTCGGTTGGCGTTCGTTCCCGGCAGTTCTGACGGTCAGCAGCGGAACGACATCGGCCACAATGCGTTTGGTTCGTTCGAGTTCTTGCAGCCGGAGATCAAGCAGCGCCACCAGTTTGTTCGGATCCTCAGCGGCAAAGTACTGATGTCGAGTCTTATGGAAATAGCTAACCAGGCCAGCTTCGATCAGCCAGCGAAGCACCTCGTAGGTCGTGCCGCGGTTAATCCGACTGCGGGCGGCGATGGTCCGCACCGGCGAGGGGCCGAGTTCGAGGAGCGATAAGAACACGCGAACCTCTTTTTCTTTGAGGCCCATGCGACTGAGGGCGTGTTCAACGCGGCTGGTGGCGCTACGGTCTTGTCTGGTCCGCTTGTTTACGCGAGGGGATTCCATTTACCTCCTCACTATATCAGCAAACCGGCTTGGCGAGTAGGTTTGCCAGTCGGAATAATTTTGCCCACGCACCAGAAAGCCACGGGTGTAAACCCGTGGATGAATGGCTCTCGGTGCGGGGTTCCGCTCCACGGAACCACGTATCTAGAGAAACCACGGCCGTGAGGCCGTGGAGCTTCACACATTCGACTTAAACTCTCCCGTATATTTTCAGTTGCGATGTAGATAATGCTCGGAATAGCGGGGACGCACGTTGAAGCCGCTCGACACAACGAAAAAAGTGTTGGAGAAATCCTGACACAACTCCTGTTTGCAAATGGTCAAATATAGGATATCTTATCCACACCCGTCATTTTTTGTTGCCATTGTTCTGACATGGCTGGACGGCCGTACCTTGACTTAGCGAGAAAAACGAAAACGCGACTGCCGGTCCCTGATTCAAAATGGTCCGGCATGCGCATGGGCGTCAACCGCGTTTTACCGGAACTCTACCGGAGGTAAGCCATGAATTCGTGCATTCTGCTGTTCGGATCGCTGGTTCCAGGTCGAGTTGTGGCGGCGGAGCTCGAGCGGCGCGGCATCGCCCGCCTGTGTCAACTAGAGTCCACCGTCGCAATCCCGTTCATGGACGGTTTCTGCCGAGTCGTGGGGTCGGCCCAGTTCCACCAGGGCCTGAGGTCCAGACTCTATCTGGCACCGAGCTCCTTGGGAAGCATCGGAGGCGCCATGGTCGGTACTCCGGTGACAGAGGTCCAGGAGCGCTGGAACGAGCAGCGCGTTCCGATTGTCCTGTGCGGACCGGCCGAAACCATGGAGGACGCGAAGCAGCGCCTGCGCGAACTCGACCCCAGCTGTCGGATCGGGACTATCGTTTTGGGGACGGAGGCGGGCGATTTCAGTCACCTGGCGATCGAGGAGATCGTCCGACGAGTGGAGAGCGGTTCGTTCTGGGATCAGCCGGCCGACCTTCCTGCTAAATCACTGGCTTGAAGGTCAAGGCTAAGAGGAGGTAGAAAGCATGGAGTGCCCGCAATGCCACAGGTTGTTCGAGGAACTCATCCTCGTTCCGGGGCTCGGCTGTCTCTGTTATGACTGTTGCCCTACGGCGCATCGGCCGAAAACCGAAGACCATGCCCCCATAGCGGAGCAGTCGCCAGCAGCAGCCTGAGTCGATTGCCAAGATCTTTCAAGAGGAGAGAGGAGCTGACAGGATTCCTGCCAGCTCTTTTCTGTGACAAAAGAATTATCGGCACATCTAGTCTGACGCTATTTTTGCCATTCATTGAGCGCGCGCTCGTATACCTCCGGTGTGCCGATATCGAACCACTGGCCCTCAAACAGGTAGCCGTTCAGCTTGCCGTCGCGCGCCAGCCGCGGGAAGACGTCCGTTTCGAGCATGGACTCGCCTCGTTTTGGAACGAGGTCCAGCACTTTTGGCTCTATCACGCTGACCCCGGTATAGATGAGATGAGAAAGCTTCCTTGATCGGGGCGGTTTTTGCAGGAATTCCACCACCTGATTTCCGTGCAAACGAACTACGCCGTAGTCAGAGGGATTATCAATGCTGGTTACGGCGATGGTGGCCAGTCCGGCTGTTAATGCGTGGAATTCAATCAGGTCGTTGAAATCAAGATCAATCAGAACGTCGCCGTAGATGAGAAGGAAGGGCTGGGATTTCAGCATCGGCGAAGCCAGCCGCAACGGCGCGGCCGTGCCGGCAACTGTTTTTTCTTCGAGATAACGAATTTTCACGCCGAAACGATGGCCATCGCCAAAATGCTCGATGATTTTTTCACCGAGGTGTCCGGTCAGAATTACAATGTCTTTAATGTCGGACTCGCGCAGTCGTTCAATCGTATGTTCAAGAATCGGCCGACCCTTGACCGGGATCATGGCTTTGGGAAGTTCGTAGGTGAAGGGCCGCATTTTTACGCCGCTGCCGCCGGCCAGGACGAAGGCGCGATGAAACTTCGGCGCCAGCGCTTTTGATACGAGAAATTCGATCGCATGTGAACGATTTCTGATCTTGGCGCCGTCAACGGTCTGGTCAACGCGCGGCAGGAGATCTTTCCGGATGGTAATTGTAAGTCGTTGTCGGTGATGGTGTTTCATTTAGATAGCTTGGCGATTTGCGTAACTTCGTGAAATACGGAGAAAGTATACAAGACAACATCGTTCACGACAACATCGAAGCCGGCCCTTTTTATGGAAAATGAAAAAGGGAGGAACGACGCTCAATCGCTCCTCCCGCCCGACGCTCAGGCGTCAGGATTCGAGCCGTAACAGCAGGCACTACCTCACTGACAGATCATGTCGTGTCGGAGCTTCATCAGGTCGTCCACCATCCGACGGGGATCGCCGGCGTAGTTGGTGACGAAGCCGTCAACGACAGAACGGAGCTGAACCAAACACTCATCGAGTTCGCGCTTACCCTCCATGATGCGTTCCGCGAGATCGGGAACCCCCCAGCCGTTCAGGGCGGTGATCCAGAGGTTGCGCGGATCGGTCAGGAGGCAGACTGTCAGGATGCGGGCATCTTGGTTGAGCTTCAGGATGCGCGACTTTGTTTTCTCCACGCGCCGCACCGGTCCCTTGAGAAGCGCGACTTTCCCCGATGACCAGGCCTGCTGGACATCCGAGATTGGTTCGCCGAACCAGTGATGACCAACCAGATGCGGGAGCAGGTATTCCCCGGCGGTCCGGCGAGCGCTGAAGTCATCCATTCCGATATGGACATAGTGATCCTGATCGTCCGGGTGCCGCGGCGGACGGGTGGTATGCTGCTGGCATCGCTGCCCGAAGCCGAGCACCTCGAGACAGGAGATGAGAGTGTTCCGTCCGCTGCCGTCAGGCCCGAGGAAAATGATGACTTCTGGTCGCTCCGTCCGGTTCGCAGTTTGCGGTTGGCCGGCGAGCATGGCGGGCGTTCTTCCAACGAGCGACATTACGAGACTCCTTCCGTGAACCCAGCTCCACGGCTTTACCCAG
>JACQKH010000040.1 GCA_016204585.1 Candidatus Kerfeldbacteria bacterium | reverse complement strand
GAACGGTTGAAGGAAGACGAGAACCTAATATTTTATTTTACCAAGTACTTTCAGATGAGCAAATAGGTAAGATTGTAATTCCGAAAGACGAGCTAGGTGAGTATCGGTTCTTTTCTCGAGACGAGGCAATGAAAGTCGTGAGTGACGGGTCGAGGCAGAGTTTTCCATCGTGTTTTGCGGCGATTGAAAACGGTAAGCCGTTTTATATGGATCGGAAGGAAGGGAGTGTGGGATGATTGATTGTTCTTCGAGCGAATGAGCGGAGCGAGGGAGTCGAGAGGTGGTCTGTGTACACGGTGGTTCTCGACAAGCTCGAACAAGAACAGGGAAGTGGATGGAAGCGTGGGATGACTATGAATCTAGAAAAAGTCGATGACAGTTGATGAACTTAAAAAGCTTACACGAGAAATTGTTGCCGAGGCGCGTCGGCTCAGCGCAGCACACACATACCAAGGTGAAGCGCCGGTCAATTACGCGTGCATCTTTACACAGAACCTAAGTGAGTATGAGGAAATGGTCAATGTAGCTCGCAAGCTCGGTCCGGTAGCAGAGGATACCGCAATGGGACCGGTTTTTCACATCAGTCCGCTCACCACGGATGCTGGCATGCTGCGGCTGTTGAAGATCCGTCGCCCAGATCCGAAGCGACCGGAACGCGGGGATGCGGATTTCACGGTTGCCGATTATGAGAAGTTTAAGGAAAGCTACATTGGGCGGCCCGGCTTCGGTCTTATTAAACGGCCGGAAATGGAAATGGTTGAACTTGCCGACCCGGCTTTCAATGTGCTTGCGTATTTCTCGCATCCGACCCTCGCAGAGGTTCTTAAGTTATGATTATTCATGAATTGGATCCGCAGCAACCCAACCGCGAATTGGTGATTGACTACTCCGGTGATGTTGATGTATTCGTACCGATTTTGGGTGCGATCAACGGCGAGTTCAGTTTGCGCGTAGTGTTAAGAAAAGAGGGCGCGGCAGCGCGTATTTATGGTGCCGGCGTATTGAACGGCGAGCAGAAACTAAAGCTGACCGTGGACACGATTCATCAAGCACCGAACACGACTGGCTCGACCTTGGTAAAAGCCGTGCTTAAGGACAAATCGAATTTCGAATTCTTCGGCATGATTAAGATTCTAAAAGCCGCCCAGGGCTCGAACGACTTTTTGCAGCAGGATTCGCTGCTGCTGTCTGACGAAGCCAGCGCCAATGCCGTGCCCGGCCTGGAAATCGAGGCCAATGAGGTTAAGGCATCACATGCGGCCACAGCCGCGCCAGTCAACCAGGACCAGCTGTTCTATTTGCGGTCGCGCGGAATTCCTGAGACAATGGCGGTGCAGTTGGTGGCTGAGGCGTTTCTGGCGCCGGCGATGAGGGGAGTTGATGAGCAGATGCATGATAAGCTGTTGTTGCCTTTGCAAGGCGGCTTCCGTGCGGCGCCGATAAATCGGCACGCTACACAAAACGCAATAATATGATTCGCGCGATGGTTCGAAATGATTTTCCAATACTGCGGCGCCGCATTCACGGTAAGCGTTTCGCGTACCTCGATTCTACGGCCACGACCCAGAAACCATTGTCGGTGATTCGTGCGATGGATGAATTCCAACGAAAGTATAACGCCAATGTCCACCGCGGCATTTACACGTTGAGCGAGGAGGCGACGGAGTTGTATGAAGGCGCACGGAAGAAGGTGGCGCAGTTTATTCACGCAAACAGCGAGCGGGAAATCGTGTTTACGCGCAACGCCACTGAAGCGATCAACCTGGTGGCCTATGCTTGGGGTCGGGCGAATGTACACGAAGGCGACAACGTCGTGATTTCAGTGATGGAGCACCACTCAAACATCGTGCCGTGGCAGATGATGGGGAGAGAATTGAATTATGAATTACGAATTACGGATGTAGATGCAGCGGGTCTAATTGATTTGAGACAGTTGGAGCAACAGATAACCAAGCGAACGAAGTTGGTGGCGGTGACCGGCATGTCGAACGTGCTGGGAACGATGCCGCCGATTGCTAACATTGCGCGGATGGCACATCGGAAAGGCGCGCTGGTGTTGGTGGACGGCGCGCAGAGTGTGGCGCATGTACCGACCGATGTCCGAAAACTCGGTGCGGATTTTCTAGCTATATCCGGACACAAAATGTTAGGGCCGAGTGGAATCGGAGCGTTGTGGGCGAAACAAGAACTGCTGGAAACAATGCCACCGTTTCTCGGTGGTGGCGACATGATTAGGGAAGTGACATTGCAAAGCGCAACGTGGAACGACGTGCCGTGGAAGTTTGAGGCGGGAACGCCGAACGCGGTCGGGGCGATTGGTCTCGGTGCGGCAGTCGACTACTTACAGAAGCTGGGCATGGGGAATGTCCATAAGCATGAGCAAACGCTGGTAGCGTATGCGTTGAAAAAGCTCCGCACCCTAAAGGGGATCACTATTTATGGTCCGCTTGATGCGCGGAAAAAGGGTGGGGTGATTGCTTTTAACGTTGACGGCGTGCACCCGCACGATTTAGCCACGCTGCTCGACCGTGAAGGGGTAGCCATTCGCTCTGGCCATCACTGTGCCCAGCCGCTGCTGCGGAATGTTTTTAACGTCATGGCCACGGCGCGCATGAGCTTTTCAGTGTATACGACCAAGCGGGATATTGATCAGTGCGTGGCGGCAATTGAGAAGGCGAGAAGGGTGATGGGGTGAATAACGAATTACGAATAAAGAATTATGGGTGAAGAGCTCTATAAGGAAATAATCCTTGATCATCACAAGAACCCTCGTCATTTTGGTACGCTCAAAAAGCCGACGCATCAGGCGCATTTGGAAAACACGCTGTGCGGTGACGAAGTGACCATGCAGTTGAAGGTTGAAGGATTAAGGATTAAGGATGTGGCTTTTTCGGGCAGTGGCTGCGCGATCACGATTGCCTCGGCGTCGCTACTGACCGACGCGGTGTTGGGAAAATCACTGGCGGCAGTGAAAAAGTTAGGAACAAAGGATATCGACAAGCTCTTGGGCGTGAAGGTCGGACCGGCGCGGGAGAAGTGTGCGTATTTGGGGTTGGAAACTTTGTGTAAAGCGTTGGGAAAATAGTGCTGATAGAAGCCGAAGTTAAAAAAGCCCGCACCATGAACAAAAAATGGTGCGCCGGAAAACTTCGGGATTTTCTAACAACGGTCGTAATTATTCGACGCGGTCGGGCGGCAAGGCCTTGACAATTATACCAGAGGAGACGTAAGGTCTTTTGATTGTTTATGTCAAGACCAAGAAAGACGGCGACTGCGATTGCCCTGGTATTCGGACTGGCGGGATTCCCTTTGGTGGCCCAGTCGGCCAATTCTCCGACGTTATCCAAACGCTCAGTTAAACCGGTAGCGTACGGCGCGCCAGTCCTGTTTCGCATCCCACGGCTGGGCATTAAAGCGGCGGTTGAGAAAACAAGTATTGACAGCAAGGGCCAGTTGGCGGCACCGCGAGATCCGAAAAAGGTTGGTTGGTACCGAAACGGAACGATTCCGGGGAAACGAGGGAACGCGTTGATTGCCGGACACGTGGATTGGTACGACGGCCCAGCGGTTTTCTGGAAACTGCGAAGCATCCGTCGCGGAGACGTGGTTGAGGTGGTGAACGACTACGGCCAAGTTCTTCGGTTCCGCGTCGTTGCCACCGGCGCCTACAAAAACGGCTCACTGCCCATGGATCGAATGGTCAGGAAGACCAGAGCTTTTCACCTGAATCTCTATACCTGCGGCGGCGCGTTTAACCGAACCGAACGCAACTACAGTCATCGAGTTGTTGTTTTTACAGAACTCATCCGGTAGCCGCTGACAAATATACATCGGCTCTTGCCAACTTATTACTCCTTGTAGTATGCTCATTACCGGACGAGCTAGAGCCCTGGCATGAGCGGTTCCGGCCGGACCTGTTGAGCATCATGTCTTCGTCAGACATTCCATTTCACAGCCCGACCTACGGACAATTGACTGAGCCGGCGGTGGTTGGAAGAATCCGGTCTTTCATCGTAGCCCAACACCACCGGGCGTACCGGCTTATCATCGGCAGCGATTCACTGCCGAGCAACGGCAGCGGGAGTTACTTGGTGACGGCGGTCGTTCTTCACCGCGTTGGCAACGGCGGGATTTATTTTTGGCACCGGACGATGAAGCGCGGCCTGCACTCCTTGCGTGAGCGCATGTATGCGGAGGCACTCGCCTCCATTAACATGGCGCAGCGGCTGGAGAAAAGCCCGGCGCTGCAAAAATTAATCAAGTCGAATCTCGAGATTCATGTTGACGTAGGCGAAGAAGGGCCGACGCGGGAGATGATTCATGAAATCGTCGGCATGATTGTGGGCTACGGCTATAGCGCGAAAATCAAGCCGGACTCGTTCGCGGCCTCGAAAGTCGCCGATCGACATACCATTCCGGTGCCGCGGCTGGCGTTTGCTGAGGTGGCGGCGCAACAATAGATAGGGTTTGCTTTTGCAACAACACAGCTCACGCTGGAAAGCATGAGCTGTAGATTGTATTTGTGTTGCTACGGCAGCAATTTTAGAACACTCCACCAAGCTTCAATGTATTCGGCACGTCGATTCTGGTACTTGAGGTAGTAGGCGTGCTCCCAGACATCGAGCCCAATGACCGGTGTATGACCGTGCAAGTAGGGCGAGTCCTGGTTCGGCAGCTGATGCATGTGGAGCGTGCCATGGTCGTCTCGGGCTAACCATACCCACCCGCTGCCGAAGAGCGTAGTGGCGAGGTCGGTGAACTGTTTTTTGAAATCCTCGACCGAACCGAACGCTTTTTTGATGTCGCTGGCGAGCTTCTTGTCGGGTTGCTTCTTCGGTCCCATGATCTGCCAGAACAAGGAGTGGTTGAGATGTCCGCCGCCGTGGTTGCGGATGGCGGTTTGGTCGGGGGCGGGGAGGTTGTAGGATTTAAGATTTAGGAGTAATTCTTCGACGGGGCGGTCGGCCAGGTCAGGATGTTTGTCCAGTACGGCGTTGAGTTTATCAATGTAGGCCTGGTGGTGCTTGGTATGGTGAATTTCCATGGTCCGGCTGTCGATGTGTGGCTCGAGCGCATCATAGGCGTAGGGGAGTGGGGGGAGGGTGTGTTTCATTGGAATAGGGAATTAGGTATTAGGTGTTAGGAATTAGGAATGAAGATTAATTGTTTAATACTCAGGAGGGGGGCGATGGGGGTGAGGCGTCGGGTTGAGATCTGAGATGGGAGATTGGGGTGAGATGAGGGATGCAAAAAGGCGCGCCACAGGGGAAATGTTGCTGCCTTGACCCCAACCTTTTTAGTATACACCAATTGGCCTGTGGAGCGGTAGAATTGACGAGGTCAAGACCGCTCGGTACGATTACCACCCGAGCTCACATGAAGCCCGCACAAGGGGGTGCACCGAACCACGGTGCGCTCGTTTCAGCAACCCCACTGCGGAGGTCTCTCATGAAACGGTTTGCCTTTCAATCGCTCGGCCAGAAGTTGCAGCAACTGCTTGAACTCGAAGCCGCTGCCCGGCCACCGCTGACAATTTACACGGCGGCAGACGATTTGACCTACCAGCACCGACGCATCATCAGCGCCTATCCGCTACCCTTCAACGGCAGCCAGGTGACTATCATCACGGACGGATCGGAGGGCATCAGGGAATTCACATGGACAGCAGAACGACGGTTCAGCCCGCAGGGGGAGACGCCCCTCTCTGCGCTCGAGGACGGTACGTAGCCGTTCTTGAGTTCAACGACCCGCCGTTTGCTTTTGGATCGGCGGGTCGTTTCTCGGATGCCGACCCCGCCCGCCGAAGTCCCGCCTTGGCGGGACGGGGCGGGTAATTCGGCAGGCTACTAATTTGTCTTATATGGTGGCTGTAAATTGTTAACCAACCTAAACGACGACCCGCCGATCAATCGGCATACTGCGTGACTTTCACACCCTTCAGTTAACAGTCAAGACTGACAACTTTAATTGATATGCTCGGAGCTTCTCAGTCGGGGTGAGTCCATTCAGGTACTTTCCCAGATGGATGCGTTCGTGATTGTACCAGTGCAG
>JACQKH010000039.1 GCA_016204585.1 Candidatus Kerfeldbacteria bacterium | reverse complement strand
GGGGATTCCACGCGACGAGTTGAACCGTTTGCCCGAGATCACATTTAAAAATCCTCCAAAGAAAAACGCCGCGTAAGCTGTTGCAAACACGGCGGAAGTTAGTGGCTTTAGCGACCGAGAAGTGTTGGTCGAATTTTCGGGTAGATGAACTCGCCCGGTTCCTCCATACACCATCCTTGTGCAGCTCCGGGCACTCGGCAATTGAAGTTGCAAAACGGCGTGACGGTAAACCGCAGCGGTGTTTTTGCGAGGAACGATTCTACAGCCATATCCAGAAGCATCTCTCGAAGTCTCTGCTTGAGCGCCTCGGGCCTCCCAAGGTACTCGGCAATCGGGAATCCAAGATCCCGACGCATATAGCAGAAGTACAAGTGAAGTCGCGGATCCACACGCACATAATCACCGAATCCCTCATCACACTTGTCCTTAAACGCACATGACGCGCACGGACTCACGCTCCGATCAAATTGATCGCCGCGCTTTACCTCCACCATTCCACCTTTCGTGAGATGGTATTGCGTGCGACTGCGACCTTGTTCTTTTTCGACGGTCGTTACATGCCGCGTACGCGGCATGACCCATCGCTCCACAACCGGCTCAAAGCGTTGGAATAGTTCGTCATGCATCGCCGCACTTTGCGGCGTCCAAAGCAATGTGTAGAGCTTGAGTCGACTGTTGTGTCGCTCGATGAATCCTATTTGTTCACCGAGATCATCCGTGAAACCGCGCATAAGCACGCGATTGAACGCCATGCGGATGCCGCCTGCAAGCGCAGTTGTCACGCCACGCATGAACTGTTCGTACTCCCCATGTCCGCCGGAAATTTCCCGGAAGAGCACTGGGTCCGTCGAGTGCCAACTCGTTCGGATGAGCGAAAGCCCTGCGCAGATGAGCACTTCGGCGAACCGCTCGAGGAGGTGCCCGTTGGTCGTGAGTGAGACTGTGTAGCCACGCTGTGTGAGCGCTGCAACGACGTCATGAATACGTCGCTCACCATCACGCCACAAAAGTGGTTCGAGTGCGCCAATTTCTACATCGAGCGCTCCTCCAATCGCATGCCATGTTTCAGCGATCGAAATGATATTTGCGAACGAAAGTGGAGAGAGACTCACGGGGATGTTCCTCGTGTTATGACCCGCTCTATGAGCGAAACAACCTCTTCCGGCGTCATGTCACTCGTGTCGATCTGGTGGAGACCAAGTGTCGTGAAAACGTCCGCGACCCGATTGAGAAACGCACTGTTCGATTCGAACACCGCGTCACTTCGACCGCCCGCACGCGCCCTGATGCGCCTATCCCGCACCTCAGGACACGCGTGCAGCAGAAACGCGAAGTCTGGCTTCATGAGTACGTTAGCGTCATGAATTCCGCGAATACGATCGTCGAGCGCCATATGGTACGCCACAGTGGACGTAATATAGCGATCGCAGACAACTGATCCAGTCTCAAGGAGAACACGGATTTGTTGCGCATCGTACTCTGTCGCTAATCGATAGAAGCAGTATCGCTCGAGAGGAAGCGCTCGTTGATCAATCTCCCTTCGCAGGTCCGCAAACGGCCCCGACGGCGACTTGTAGTAGATGTATCCTCGAGCCGCGAGCAACTGCGCGACGGTTGTTTTTCCGACACCATCAACGCCATCAAGCGTCACAAAGATGTTTGGCCTGATTTCCGCCACGATTATCTCACCGCCGTCACGCACAGATGGCGTGTCTTTGCGCCCACTTTAAACTCAAATTCTTCATCAAGTTCGGCACCGATGATGGCACGCGCAAGCGGTGTGCCAAGATTGAGCACCGTGATGCTCATGCCATCAAATTCATGCACGCTTCCGCCGCCGGCTGGCAGCAAAAAATAGTGCGTGCGAGAATCCGTATCCACATCCTGCACTTCCACGACCGCGTAGACGCCGGTCGCTGTGATTTTCGGCGATCGCTCCTTAATTGCTTTGAGCGCAAAGAGCTGGGTGCGCAAATCTTCGTTATGCGCCTGAAATGCGCCTGCAAGATACTGTGCTTCTTCCTTCCACGTGTCATAACGCGATTCCATAGCTC
>JACQKH010000037.1 GCA_016204585.1 Candidatus Kerfeldbacteria bacterium | reverse complement strand
GGTTTTTTTGGTTAGGGCCGCGCCGCCTTGACTGTCATCCTGAGCGTAGCGAAGGATCCCGTTAATAAACTGACCTGGCATATCAACGGGACTCCTCGGCTTCGCCTCGGAGTGACAGCATAGGGGGCGGCGCTAGCGCTATGTTTTCCTATCCGGCTGCGCCATCTGCCATAACGCCTCAAACGAGTGCCCCATGTTCTCATGGAACTCCTCGCTTTCGATAATCATGCCGAAGTTTTCTTTCAAGGACGAAATGAGCCCGACTTTGTTGTTGTAAACATAGGTAGTCATGCTGAAGACCATCTGCGCTGGCGTATAGCGCAGCTCGCGCAACGCCTGGGGACTCGTCGGCCAGTACTCGGGCACCTCTTTCTGGCGTGACCGGATAACCCGCAACGCCACTTTTTGTTCGATGCGCCGAGCGACATAGTCGTCCATAAATGTCTTACCGGGAATCTTGAACAAATCCACCACGGAAAGAATGCCGCGCAGCTTCTTGTCTCGCGCATTCAGGGTATCGTCCAAAACCGTTTTTATACCTTCCACGCCCTCGTAGTACCGAATCTTCGGTTTGGCTTTCAAGACGTTATAGACCGACCGAAGCTCAGGCAGCAGGTCGTCGAACGTCCGTTGCTTGCTCATAAGCTGCTTTTTGATTTTCTCCGGATCTTCAGCCACGTAATGCCTGACCCCGCGCTTCTCATACGTACTCACCAGCCCGTCCAACACGAGTTTGTTCAGCACTTCGTAGGTCGTCGGCCGTTCCAGGCGCGTTTTCAGGGCAATATCGTGAGCTTTCGCATCTCCAAGCTCAAGCGCGGCCAAGTAGACCTTGGCTTTTTTGTCGTCAAATCCGAATTGTTCGAGGTCTTTTTCAATGCTCATGGAAACTTTTGTCGTCAAAAATTGACTACAAAATCATTATACTATTTTGGCTAAAATTAGTCAATATCTGTATACAGAAATTATATTTTGTAAGATATTATTGACATTCTTTTTTTACTACCGTACAATGTCCTGTTTATAACAAAACCGCTCGTTGTCAACCGTATCTTGAAAAGGAGGCAGCAAAATGGACTTCCGAAAGCTGTTGGTGCCTGAGAATCTTTCGCACTGGAAGGAACCCATGTGGACGCACTGGCATGGTGAACTGTTGAAGAAGCTCCGCTTCGTCGTCCTGGATGACGTTCTATACGTCAGCGACGTCAGTCCGCACGATCGTCTGGTTTTCTGGGCCGTCACTGGCGAGCTCGACGATTCGCGCGACGTGAAGAAACTCATCAAGCAGGAGAGAATGGCAGAGGCCGCGAAGGAGCGTGTGGTCGCGGCCGGCGCCTGCACGTCGACCGGAGAGGTAATCGAGTGGCATTCACATGGCCTCGACGTGGAAACCCCTGACCACTTGAGGAAAGAGATTCAGGAAATGCTGAAGCGTCTGGCTTTGACTCCGTAGAATCGTCCGGAGCGGAGCTTCCAACCGAAAAAAGGAGGTGAGATAATTGGGCCTCCCGACAATTTCTGGAATCAGCGAGAAAATCAAGCACGCTCGTGCGGCGCGCGGTTGGTCTCAAGGAAAGCTGTCTGAAGCCATCGGGGTCTCGCGTCGGACCATCTGTAGGTGGGAAGCAGGTACTGACGTACCCACCCTGGTGAACATTCATGCGCTCACGCGGACCTTTGGCGCCAGCATCGATCTTTTCTCGGAGGTGACTCCGACGTCAAGCGAAGTGGATGCATTGGAGATGGCGCTCGTAGGATTGTTCCGACTGCTTCCTGCTCGAGATCAGAGACTGATTCTGGATGTCGTCAAGCGCATCTCGGAAATCAGTTCTCACGAGTAACCAACACCGCCGGTGATCTGCTCCATTGCAGGTCACCGGCTCTTTCATTGCATCAAACCCAAAGCCCAGCGCAGGTTTAAACCTGCGCTGGGACGAAATGAATTATTCCCCAATCACCTGAAACACAACCTCCCGCTTCCGCGGACTACAAAGCTCAACCAAAAACACCCGCTGCCAGCGGCCCAACGTCAATTTTCCATCCACAATCGGAATCGTCTCCGACGTGCCGAGCAGCATGTGCTGGCAATGTGCATGGCCGTTCTTGTCGCAGCGGTCGTCGTCGCAATCAATGTTCTCCGTGCGGATTTTCATGTCATTGTGCCGGTAGTACTGGTGCGGCGGAAAGGTCTTGTTGAGGTAGTCCTTGAAATCCTGAATAAACCCGGATTCTTTTTCGTTGATTCGAATCGCCGCGGTCGTGTGCTTGACATATACCGTTACGGTTCCGTTTTTCACGCCGGTCTTTTTCACGGCCGACTCGATCTCACCAGTTATATCAATGAATTCCGGCGCGCGAGGGGTGTGAATGATGAATGTGTGCGTATGGACCTTCACTGAACGGATTCGATATTTTTCTTGACCGCGTCGATGGCCTTGCGATTCAACAGCACGGACCGGATATAGTCGCGGCCATCATCGCTGCGGAGACTGGCGATTTGCTTTTCGTCTGTCATAGTTTGTCGAAGACGATTAATTTCTTGTATGATTTCATCATCAGCCACCGTTATCTTTTCAGAATCAGTAATGGCCCGGATCGCCAGCGCCGTTTTGACCCGCTGTTCCGCGTTCGGCCTGACTTCACGCCGCAGCGTAGTTTCGTCCTTTTTCATGCCTTGCAGATAATCCGGCCATTTCATTTCCCGCTGCTCCACGTCGTGCTTGAGCTCATGAATGATTCGTTCAACCTCGTTGTCCACCAGCATGTCCGGTATCTCCCCGAACGCGCTTCGCTTCACCAACTCCGCCAGCAGCTTTACTTCATAGTCCCGTTCTTCCCGTTTTTGCCGTCCGGCCATCAAATCATTCTTCATCCGTTCGCGCAAGGCGGCCAGGGTGTCGAGATTGGCCGCCTCTTTGGCAAAGCGATCGTTAAGCTCCGGCAGTTCGCGCTCGGCCACGGCCTTGACCGTCACCTTGAAGTCCGCGGTTTTCCCGGCCAGGTGCTTGACGTGATAGTCTTTCGGAAAGGTCAATTGAAACTCTTTGATTTGTTCCTTGGTCATGCCCGTCACCTGTTCCTCGAACCCGGGCACGAAATTTTCTTCACCGAGAATGGCTGGGTGATTCCGGCTCGTTCCTCCGTCAACCGCCACGCCGTCCACGACCACGTCGAAATCGAGTTCCACTCTGTCACCGTGTTTCGCCGGCCGGTCAACTGGATTCTCCTTGGCCATCATAGTGCGAAGTTCTTCCAAGCTCTTGGCTACGTCATCGTCGGTGACCGAGACGTGGGTGTGTTCGATCTTTAACGAATTTAGCGCGGGTAGCGTAACATCCGGCAGCAGTGCCACCAGCGCCGTGTAAACAACCGGATTACCGGGAGCGACCTTTTCGACGTCAATCTTCGGCTGGCCGATAGTGGACAGTTTATTTTCGAGGACGGCGGCGGCGTAGGTGCGACGAACAATATTCTCGAGCGCTTCTTCAAGGATAGCTTGCTCTCCAAACTTTTTTGCCACCACGCCGTACGGCGCTTTGCCAGGCCGAAAACCGGGGAATGAGGCGCTGCTTGATAGGCGGCTGACCGCGGATTTAATATCCGCTTCGACGCTCGCCGGCTCAAGCTCAATCCTCAGAAAGACCTGGTTTTTTGGACGCTTTTCGACCGTTGTCTTCATACCTAACGTCGGTGGATAACACCGACTTGACGAAGTTTACCACGGTGCTATAGTGCTGTCATCCTGGAATAGATTCAGGATTTTACAACTCGCCCAGATTATCAAGAGTGGTGGTGAATACTTGCCGTCATGGCAGGCTACGGTAACGAGACCGTTACAACCATCCAGCAACCTTCCCGATACCTATTTCATAGGTGCGGGAGCGGTGCTCCTCGCCCCGAGCATAGTCGAGGGGGAAGATAATGCAATAAAATTGCGTCCCTTCTCGCGAAATGCGGAAGGCGATTTTGTTACTGCTCCTACTGCCTTGTTCGTCGTCAACTCGTCCACCGCTGCCGTTGCCGCAGCGTCGATCGACCTTTCGAAAGCGAGGATCGCCGTCATGGCTCGTTACATCTCTTCTCGACTCAATCGAAGTCAGCCACCGCCGCAGCTTCACCGCTTCGGCATGAAGCAGGCGTTTCACGCGCTGATGCAGGAAGCCCGGCGCCGTGGACTCGACTTCAAAGGCCGACCGACCGGTGTCTACCAGAAAGGTTGGCAGGTCTACCTCTACGTTGACATCGGTGTCGGCCGGGTCATCCCGCGCATCGTCAAGAAAGTACCGCCGCTCGACGCGCGAGTTTCTGCCGCCGGAATCAGTAACCGCTGTCTTCGCCGGACGCACAAGGAGGTGAGCATGCAATGAACGCAAAATCGCTAGATCCCTATGCCGAACCCGATCTGCTCTGGGAAAAGGAGTCGGCCTTGCGCCGCCTAATTACCCAAGCCCAAGCGCGCGGGGTAACAGTCGGTAACGGACGAGTCGCTCTTCACATCAGCCGAAGTGCCGGCACCATCCGACTGGCCGACTCCGTGGTGCAGCAGGGGGTCCGTCACTACTACGTCATCGACGGACTCGATCCGATTCCGCTCGCCGACTACCCGCGGTTGCGCACCTGCCGCGTCGCCGGCTGGATCGCTGTGGCACAATCAGCCAAGGAGGAATCCCGATGAAACGGTTCAATCGACGGCCAGGCCGTTCTCGACCGAGGCGACTGAGCGACGGCCGACGGTCAACGACCAGGCATCGCGGTACGTTTGTCTGCAGCGGCTCCCTGGCCAACGGCCACGCGTCGCTCTACTTCACGCCCCGGCAGGCCGACAAGGGCTGTCCGCATGGATGCGAGGCGGTAATCGTTCACAAGGACACAGGATCGGAGGCCGGAGTCCACTAGCTCTTTCGGTCCTTAGGACCGAAATCACAAAAACCGAGGGCGGGTGCCGCAAGCATCTGCCCTCCCTGTTTTATTTATTGAACACAAAATGTGTTCAATGATTATCAAAACCGGTAGAGTTATGCACATGGGGGGTCTTGACACAACCCCTTATAAGTAATAAACCCTAGGTGCTCCACATTCCCGCACGCCCATTGACACCTCGCTCTGCTATAGGGAAGGTGGTAGTTCGTGACGCTGAAGAAGTGTCTGAAGCGGCTCCGTTGCATTGCTCGCAAAGCGCTGTTTGGATACGCCTGGCTGTGGTTCTTCATTGAATCGGCTCGCGTACTCACGGCCACGCTGGCGAACAGCATCGGCGCCAACAGTCTGAACGCGCTTCTCGAACCCCATCTCGGACGGTTCGGTTGGATTGCTTACTGGCTCGGCCAGACCTGGCAATTCGTTTCGGCCGTCACGCTGGTGGTGGGTCGTCAAGAAGCGCATCGGTGGTTTCGCGTCAAACGTGGTCGTCGAAGTGCGGACCGCATGCTGGTGGCATTCGCCGCCGCCGGCATCACCTTCCTGACCACGCTTTTCATTGTTGGCAGAATCCTCGGCTTTGAGCTGGTGTTCCCGAAAAGCACGGCCGAGGCGATTGAACTCATCGTTCTCGTTCAGGTCGGCAGCTGGGCCTCCCGCCTCCTCCATCCCGCGACGCGGCGGGCGATTCGGAGGATCAAGTGGTTGCGGCCTATGCTCACGACAGTTGTCCAGACGGCTCTGGACATGACCCTGGGGAAGCACCGGAGGGAAAGGCGCCATGCATCGCCCAGAAGCAGTTCCAACAAGCGCAGAGCGGCGTAAGTTAATCCGTGCGGGATGTGCGAAACGGGGGAGTTGCCAGAGTCAGGCAGCTCCCCTTTCATTTTCCAAAAAGAGTATGTTATATTGAAAAATACACATTCGTAATCAGCAAAATGAAAGGATAAAATATGGGAAAAGTTATTTGGACAGTCATCATTATCGTTCTCATCGGTTTCGGCGTTTGGTATTTCGTTGGCACGACCTCACAAAATGCCAATGAAAACGCGGCCGCCACGAATACCACGACCACGGCAAACACCAATGCACAGCAATTCCTGACCACCAATAAAAATGAAAACGCCAACCAAAATGTCAATCAAAACGCTAACCTGAATGCCAACGCGAACACCAACGCCGCGACCAGCCAGACCGGACCCGACTACAGCGTCAGCATGACCGACTACGCCTTCACGCCGGCAACCATCACGGCCGATCTCGGAAAAACGGTGACCGTTAAAGTCACCAACAACGGCGGCTTGACGCACAGCTTCGTCATTAACGGCCTGAGCGTCAACAGCGGACTGCTCGCCCCGGGCCAATCGAAAACCATCTCGATTACCACGCCGTCATCAGCCGGGACCTTCGAGTACTTCTGCAGCGTGTCCGGTCACAAAGACCTAGGCATGAAGGGGACGCTGACGGTGCAACAACTGTAGCTACCGCCGGCCATCAAAAAGTCGCGGTTCTCTACCTCGACTTTTTTTGGCGTCCGCGACTACAAGGTGTTGGCGTCACTGTCCACGGCATTCATGCAGGCGGACTGAAACTCATGCGGAACCGCCGCGCACAGACGATCCGCAAGTCTTCTGCTGTGATCGTGATAAACGTAATCCCGAGCTGCGCCAACAACACAGTCCTGCGCTCCCGTTCCGGCGAGCTGACAGAGGCGAATGACTTCTCCGTCGCGTCCTCGATTTCGGCCGCTGACGTCGCGACCGACACTCTGGTAACAGGTCGGGCGATAGGCAGTCGGAACCTGTTCGCAGGCCGCAAAGGTTTTGGTAAAATCGCCGCCATACACGTTCAGGATGTGCGAGGCATGAATGAGATAGCAGCTCGCCTTCCACTGCTCGGCTGTAACGCTGCAAGGATACTGGATATCGTCGTTGCGAAAATCGGGTTTATGCCCGACTGCCTGGATCTCATTGACGATATTCTGCATGAAAACTCCGGAAGCGCACGACTGCTGCTCCCAAGGCGTGGCCAGTACGGCGCAGCCGTCCAGCGCCGGCTGCCATTGATCGGCAAACAGCGCTAGCAACCCATGGCCGAGCCCGTGCACGCAATTGTAGTGGTTGAATGACATTGGCCGCTGGGCGAATGACGCGCAGACGCCCGGCAACCACTGGGAAATCTGGTCCCGGGGAAACGCTTCGATCGCCGATTCCATCACTCCATGGTAAAACCCGTCGGAGCAGGTAGTGGCGTGGTCCTTCCCGCTGGCAAACGCCCGGGCAATGTCGTGCGCTTGGTTCCAGGCCAGGTGGCCGATTTCGTGGGTCAATCCATGGCAAAAGCTTTGCATCTGATCGCTGTCAGATACGTCTTGCGCGACGCGAGCCAGGGTGGCATCAGCACCCAGACGCGAAAACAACACCCGCGCTCGTTGCTGCAAGCAGTTGTAAGCATTGTCGAGCTGTACGCAACCGCGCAGGTTTTCGCTTTGCTGCGTCAGTTGATGCTGCCCGCGAACGTCAATAGCAATTGCGACGACTGCAACTAGCACCGTCACGATTATTCCGAGTGCAACAAACTTCCTGTGGTTTAGTGCCATAGCAACAGAATAGCGCACTGTCGAAGAAAATGCGAAAGATGACCAGGTACTGTGGCTAACCCGGAATCCAACACTTTCAGTTGTAAATCAACGCTTAACCAGCTGACTGTTGTCCCGATAATTTCGCTAACTGATTATGACTGAATCATTTCATGGGCCGACCGTGTATGGTCGAGGTGTTGTCTGTTTTGTACTACCAGACGGCCTACTGTCAGTGCGAGATGTTCTATTGTCTCTTCGATCATCCCGCCCTCTTCGGTCTTCACCAACACGATAACTTCGACGACTCGGTGGCGGTGGTTTTTTTGGCGGAGATGGAGCAGCTTTCTTGTCCTTCTTGCCGTCTTCAGCTAACTCAGGGAAATACGAGGCAAAACTTCTTCCATTAGCAAGCCCGGTTGCCATGTCAATCGCTGCACACTCGTCTGCGCAACGATAGGCTCCAAGGTGCCCTTTAATTCTCTCCCAATACCCCTCTTCAAATGCATCATCGGTAAATGACCAATATAGTTTCCCCGTGTGGTATAAAATCCAGGGACTTATACCTGTTTTTTGGTTGTAGGATGCCAAGGTTAACGCCCAATCAATATCCACCTCACCAGCAGAGGTTTTGGCATTCAAATTTCTTAGTAACATAGCATCTTCTCCAGTCGTCGGGTTGTATTTTTTTACGAGTGCTTCTGTACCGTGCTTCTTTTCATATTCAATTGCTTTCCTTAACGCTTCCTTTTTTGATTCTTCTGTCCACTGCTGTCTTTCTTCAAGCCCCGTGGGGTCGACAAAATTGACGGCATTGTTCCCCACATACGCATAGCCATTTCCAAAGTTCACGCCGTCCTGCCATATTCCTTCTGGATCGCGCTGCAAGAACCGGCCGGTTCCCGGCTCGTAGTAGCGATTCTTGTAGTACAGCAGTCCTGACTCAGGGTCAAAACGCTGACCTGTGTAACGGTAGGGATTACCATTAGTCGTGGTGACAGACACTGAATCGCTACCATACACGTCGTAATCATGCCGTTCGGCAATTGCGCCGTTGGCGTCGGTTACCGCTTCCACGCTTTCCAGCGGATTCTGATGGTAGAAAAATGTTTCGTTTGAGTCAAAACTGCTATTGGCGTTCAAATCACGCTTCATTTGCAGATGCTGGTCAGGCATTGGGCCGTCGACGTACTGGGCCACCAGATTGTCGCTGCCATTGCGTTCTTCAATTACGTTCCAGCCGTCGTAGATGTAGTGGACATATTCTGTCAGGCCATTCAGACCCTGGACATCACGCAGAACGCGGCGGTTTTGCGTATCATAGCGGTACCGGGCCAGCAAAGCAGTATTCGACTTGTCAATCACTTTGACTAACCGGTTGTACGCATCGTACACGTACGTGCGCGTGCCGTCGTCTTTGAGATTGCCGTTGGCGTCATAGACTCGAGCCGTGCCGCCGACGGAAATATACTCATTCAGCTGGTTTGGAGTATAGGCGGTGCTGGCTGAGCTTGTCGTTTGAACGGGGATAATCGAATTCTTCAACCGAGACCAAAGGCTTTTCTTTGTCGGCCGACGCGCTGCGGTTGGCAGTGTTGGCGTCTGTTCGTCAACCTGCCGCCAGTTTTGGGCGCCGTCAAGCGTCCAGGACTTCTGCCGCTCGCTGAAACTGCTGATGCTCGGATTATTCAACTGATTGTTACTGATACCCGTGAATTCGCCGCTAGAGCCGAGCACGTGAAGCGACGCCTGGGTCAGACGTGAGGTTGAATCATACGCGAAAACGTCGGCCTGCTGATCGCCTTCGTGATAGAACTGTTCGTACAACTTTTCACTGCTGCGGTTGTACGCGTAGCGCAGGTCAACGACCGGCGAACCGGAGCGCGTGAAATTGAGTCGGGTCGGCCGGCGTGCGCCGTCATAGGTTAGGCCTAAGCTAACGCTATTCGGGCTGGCGTAGTTTTGCCCAAGTAGGCGGCTTGGGCCGATGTAGTCGAAACCAGCAATGTCATTAGCCGGGTTAGCATCAGGCACGATCAAATTTCCCGTACCCGTACCAGCTCCCTCTTCAACCAAGGTTACGCGGTCCAGCCCGTCAAAGCCGCGGGTAATCTGCCGGCCGTTCGGATAGGTCAGCTGAATCGGGCGGTTATCCTGGCTGAATTCGTTGGTGACGGTCCGAGCAGTTCCGGTGTTAAGATTCTGAACCTGAGTAGTCAGCCGTGAAGCCGAATCGAAGCTCGAAGTCACCAGCGCATCGTCGTTTTCCGGCGACGGATCTTGGTCGTTAGAAAACGTCAAACGTGAAAGTCCGTCGTACTCGTAGAGGCGAATGGTCGTGCCCTCAACTCCGGCCGCCCGAGTTACATCTTCTCGAATCTTCCGTCCCAGATCGTCGTATCCAGTCGAAACGGTACTGGTTCGAATTGATCCGTTCGGATCAGTAGCTTGGGTAACGTGATCGTCTTTGTCGTAAACGTACTGATACTGCGTATTGTCGGAAAACTTTTCAGTGATCAGACGATTCAAGTCGTCGTAACTATAGGACGTTATACTCCGCTGCGTAACATCAATCGGGTCAGCATCGTCGGTGCGCGATACGACTCGTGAGTTGGGATCGTAATCAACGTCAATCTGGATCTGCCCGTCAGGATTGTGCGTATTCGACGTGTCAATAGCGCCGCTGCCAATTCCGCCGACACGCAGATCGCGAACCGTTTTGACTACCCGATTCAAACCGTCGTACGTCAGGTTCGTGGTATTGCCGTCAGCATTGATCTGGGTTACACCCCCGGGTGACGAACTATACGGGAATCGATACGCGACGTTGCTGATTGGATCGGTTACGGCTGCTCCCCGCGCATCAGAAGTAAAGACCGGATTATTCCGAGAGTCATATTTTGTTCGCGTGGTATTGCCGAAATTATTAGTCTGCCGAATGGGTCGATTAACCGCGTCGTACAATGTTACGCTCGCAAAGGTTTCATCAGCCGCAGTCGTGGGCGAGCGTTCGATCGTGACCGACTTCAAAACATTGCTGTTGTCATCGTAAGTAGTCAGCGTCTCGTTCTGTACGTTGCCCCCGCCGCTCTTAGGTAACAATTGGTCAAGCGAGCGCACGATGCGGTCTAACCCGTCGTATTCACTGGTGCTGATATTCCCATCTGGCTCAGTCAGGCGAGTTATCTGACCGTTACGGTCGAACAATGTGTGGCTGAGATACTCTGGTACCTGCGAGTCGTTCGTTGGTCCAGGCGTCCGGAAATAAGCAGTCTGGTTTCGGAACGCGCGGCTGAGTTCATCGTAGTCAACCTTCGTTTCAGCTAACCGCTTGTTGACATTTCGATCGCCCGGCACGCCGTGAATATTGCTACCTATCGGCCCGAAGTTCAACCTCTGCACGGGGTTACCTTGCGGGTCGTAGTGGCGCTCGGTCTCACTCCCCATAGGATCAATGGTCAACACCACCCGATCTGCGCCGTCATACGTAAAGCTGGTGACGTCGCCGCCCTCGCTGTTCACCTGGCCGTTATCTTGAGCGTCGACCAGCTTCAAGAGATTCTGGTTGCCATCGTAGCTTCGGGTCACGGTCGAGGTGGTCGCGGCCGTAGAAAACTGGCTAATATCAATATTTTCGTGCGCTTTGCCTGACGCAGCCAGACCCGAAAATACGCTGTCAATGCCGCCGCGCGATTCTTTAAATGGCAGGTCGCGTTCGTCAAACACCGTCGCGCTAACGTTATTTGCCTGACGTTCGGGACTTCCGGATGACAGCATGGCAACTGGGCTGATAGTCAGAACGAGATTCGTGTTCTTATCGTACCGGAATGAAGTGGTAATGTTTTCAGCTGCGCCAACTTCGCCGTTGCTGACTTCCTGGGTCTGAGCTACCAGTTTATCAAGGATGTCATACTCCTTAGTCGTGGTCAGCCCTGGGTTAGCTGCAACTGAAGCGTTGTCGCCGTCATTATTTTCAACATCTTCCTGCACTAAGTTGTCGTTAGCGTCGTAGTAGAGGACTCGCTCGTAGCTGAGGCTTGGAATCGGCGCGTTCGGCTCTTCACCGTTTTGGTTAAAGGAAACGCCAACCACGCCGCGGGTTTCACGAACCAACTGGTTGAGTTGGTTGATCTCAAAGGTTGTCGTGACGCCGCGCCCGTCGGTTTTTGAGGTTACGTTCCCCACCCGATCGTAGCTGTACGTTTCTCGGGTTTTGACGTAGGCCGCATTTCTGGTTCGCCGACTTGTGCCGCTGTTTACCATCCCACTCGGATTGACGGCCAGGATTTGGCTAGAAAAGTTACCGCCCGCCTGTTCACCGCCAAAGCAGTAGATCGCATGGTTGGCCACGTACTCGGCGCAGCCAAGCGTCAATCGACCGGTAGGTACAAGGCTGGATGAGGTGCTCAACGAGTTAGTCGCTGGATTATATTCGACAATCGAAGCCACAAACACAGATCCGGTATGTCCGCCCACACACTTGATCTTATGCGTGCTTGAGTTCTCGGCGCAGCTTAATCCAGCCTCTGGGTTAGGCAGCGTTGCTGACTTCACCGCCAACGCGTCGGTGGCCGGATCGTATTCAATGATTTGGTTGTAATACGTCGATCCGTCCGCCCCGCCAAAGCAGTAGATCTTATGCGTGCTTGAGTTCTCGGCGCAGCTGAACAAATACCGAGCCGTTGGCAGCGTCGCAGTCTTGGTGGTCAAGGTATCAGTGAGCGGGTCGTATTCGAGAACCTGGTTGAGCGCCGGGTCGCTGCCGCCAAAGCAGTAGATCTTATGGGTGGCGGAGTTTTCCGCGCAGGCCATGTTATCGCGGGCTGAAGGGAGCGTCGCGCTTTTTGCCACGGCCGCGCTCGGAGGCGTAAACTCAAAAATTTGATTTGACAGCGTTGGGTTCCTCCCGCCAAAGCAGTAGATCTTATGGGTGGCGGAGTTTTCCGCGCAGGCAATTCCCCATCGGCCGCCGCCCGGCACGGTCGCCGAAGAAACAGCTAGGGTATCGGTTGCCGCATGGTACTCGACGATCTGATTCGTCGCCGAGCCGTTGTACCCGCCAAAGCAGTAGATTGTATCGGCCGCCGAATTATGGGCGCACGGTAGGTAGGCCCGACCAGCCGGCAGGTTGGCCGAAACGGTGACTACCGGGCTGACCAACACTGGGTCTTGGTCGCGGACAACCGACTGCTTGTAGCCTCCGGTCGAAACATCGGCACCGAGCGGCACAACGTTGCCAGGAAATTCAGTGCTCAAACCGTCTCCATTCGGATCGCTGGCCGGGAAGTAGCTGGTGGTCTCGAGCCCGCCCTCGGGGTCGGCTTTCGACAGCAGTTGCCCGTAACTGTTGTACGTATAGGTAGTGATGACTGCTTGGGCAGAGCCGTCCTCGAGCGTCACGTTTGGTTTACGTTCCTCAATGACATTGCCTTTTGAGTACCCGCGCACGCCATCGCCATTGACATCGCTGTTCAAGCTGAGGGCGGTGGCTTGGGGGCCCGTCACCACTACGCCTTCGGCCGCAGCCAGGGTAGCAATGCCACTCGGACTGCGTTCTTGGTAGTCAAAAACTTGGAGGGTAGTGTATCGTAACCGGCGCGTGGTTTCTCCGTCAGCTGGATCGTTACTATCGCCGTCAAGGTTAAAGTCAATGGTACGGACATTACTGCCGCTATCGGCGATCGGCGGAATAAACCCGGTATCATTACCGCGGTTCGCCGTCACGGTTCGGACCTGGTTGAAAATCGGCTCGTATGTATATAATGTTTCCCAAAACGACTGGTCGCTCGTCCGCGGCCCAGGCGTGTTTCGAATCTTGAGCAGATTGCCTTGCTG
>JACQKH010000035.1 GCA_016204585.1 Candidatus Kerfeldbacteria bacterium | reverse complement strand
TCCCCTATCTAGGCTGGATGGTGTCGATAATTCCGGTAGTACAACTGCTTGACCATCTCGGTGGCCACAAAGTATGTCAAGACAATGGCGGCGACGATGAACAAACTGTTTGCGCTGGGACTGATGAAATGAAATGCCGTTTGGCCAAATTGTGAGAAAGGTAGAGCAACCGCCGCCAGTCCGGCGGCCAGCGTTAACCAGATGAGAGTTGGCGAAGCACCTCTGGTTTTCTCAAATCCCAGATTCGTGCGTATGGAATAGATGAGGATCAGTTCGGACAGGATGCTGCCAGTAAACCAGAGAGTCTGGATCGTCGCGGGAGAATAAGAATGGAATACCCCGAAAAAAATGAAATCGAACAGCGAGCTGACCAGGCCGAGAGTCAATGTCAGGAAGCCAAGCTCGCGCAGCCGAAAATGCTGGGGCCGCCTGACTTCTTTGGGATCAACTCGATCGCCAGCCACCGCCACCAGCGGAAAATCGGTCAGGATGTTGGTCAAGAGAATTTGTACCGGCAACATCGGAAGAAAATTTGTGATCAATGAAATGCCGGCGATGGCGAAGAAATTGCCGAAGTTGCCTACTAGTGTGTACTTGATGTACTTCAGTACGTTGGCGAAGATCATTCTCCCCTGGTGAATGCCGTCGACAATGACCTGGAGACTTTTGTCAAGCAGGACGATGTCCGCCGTTTCTCGGGCGGCGTCGGCTGCCGAGTTGACGACGATCGCCACGGTTGCCAGTTTGAGAGACGGCGTGTCGTTGATGCCTTCGCCCAGGAACCCGACCGACGACGAGGCCTGGAGTGTTCGGATAAGTCGGTATTTCTGCGACGGCGCCATTCTGGCAAAAACGCGATAGGTTCTAGCGGCGTGGTCGTACTCGGGGTCTGACAGGCGGTCAAGTTGTTCGCCGCTGATGACTTCCGTCTCAGCGCGGATCAGGCCGAGTTTTCGGGCGACCGCACCGGCCACGCCGGGACTGTCGCCGGTTACGATTTTGATGGTCACCCCCAGCTTCTCGGCATCCAGTAGCGCGCGACGGCTAGTCGGTTTGATGGGATCAACGAACGAGACGAATCCGAGAAAAACCAGGTTCCGTTCGAGCTGAGAAAGATCTGTAGGATATGGTGGGGAGACGTCACGGCTGGCCAGGGCAATCACGCGCTCCCCTACCCGACCTAGTTCTTGGGCTCGGCGGATAAGGGTTTCAATGGCGATCGGGTGGTCCTCAGCGTCTCTTTGGCAGAGCGGTAGGACTGATTCTGGCGCCCCTCGGACAATGAACCGGTGCGACCGGTGCTGGCGGACGAGGCTTCCTGAGCGACGGCGCTCGGGATCAAACGGCAGTTCGGCCACTACGTCGCCACGCGGTATTTTCTCTCCCTGGTGTTGGGCATACTCGAGCAAGGCCAGGTCGAACGGATCGCCGCTTGACTTCGCGCCGGCGCGGATCGAGTTAGGAATTGCCTGGAGCGCCGCTTCGATCAGCGGGCGGCGGGCGGCGGTGATCAGGCGTGTAACCGCCAGTCGGTTTTCCGTCAGCGTACCGGTTTTGTCTGTACAGAGGACGTCGATGTGTCCGAGATCTTCGATGGCTGACAAACGTTTTACCACTACGTGCTTTTTGGCCAGTTGGATGGCCCCGCGAGAAAGCGTGATGGTGGTAACCGCCGGCAGCGCTTCGGGGATGACGGAGACCGCTAGGGCCAGGGCGAAGAGCAGCTGTTCTGTCAGATTTATGGTCGTCCCCTTTGTCAGAAGGTTTGTCAGAAAGACCACGCCTAAGGAGATGGCCACAATCTTAATCAGGAAGGAACTAAATTGCCTGAGGTTTTGTTCAAAGGTGCTGACGTGTTTTGTGCTGGCCACCAGCTTGGCAATCGAACCCATGACCGTGCGAGCTCCGGTCGCAATGACGATCCCCTCCCCTTCGCCGCGGAGGACCACCGTTCCGGCGAAGGCCAGGTTCGTGCATTGGTGGATGGCGCTGGTCGGCTCCGCCAGCGGAGTTGATGACTTGGCGACTTCTTGGGACTCGCCGGTCAGCGTTGATTCGTCAAAGCGGAGCTCGCGGTCATTGGTCAGGCGCAGGTCAGCCGGCACGGCGTCGCCGATTTTTAGGAGCACCACATCGCCGACTACCAGGTCAGTCCGGTTGACGGTCTTGACCTGGCGGCGGCGAACGGTCGTTTCATTTTTGAGGTACCGCTTCAGTTCGCGCAGCGACCGGGCTGATTTGAACTCTTGGATAAACCCGAGCAAGCCGTTCACTATGAGGATGCCGACAATCGTTAATCCGTCCGTCCGGTCGCCCACCAAAAAGGAAATCACCGCCGCCGCTACCAGCAGTAGAACGAGCGGGGTGGCGTATTGACGGAGTAGCAGACTGAACCACCGGCGCTCGCGTTCAGGCGGGGCGTTGAGGCCATCGCGAAGCAGCCGCTGGTTGGCTTCTGCCGGCGCGAGACCGTCGGGCGAGCTCTTCAGCAGTGTAAATACATCTCGGGCGTGCTGGGTTTGTAGTGATTGATGGGCCAACGGTAGGCTTGATTCGCGGCTAATCATTTGCATTATCGTTGCTGATAGAAGACACGATCGCCGAAGCGAACATCCAGGTAAAGGAGTCTTGACCGATTATTCTTTAGATGATCGCGCAGTGTGGTTGTCATCTTCTGAAGCTGCGTATCGACGTTACCGCTCGTATCAAGTCGCAGATCCCAACCTTCACTGGTGGTGATGACCAGCGTCGGTTCGTTAATTGCCAGTTCCATCAGACTGCACGAAGTTGGCAGTGTCTGTTTGAGGGAAGGGTTGATGTTTTTTTCAAGGTCGTTTGTCGAGTTTGCATTTGAACGAATGAATGGCGGTCGAGAATTGGCGTTATCATTTTTAGAGTTCAGGTTTTTCTCAGGAGTTTCCTCGATATCCTCCGCTGGCGGCGGAACCGGGCATGATACCGGCCAGGTTGATGCCTTAGACGGTTCAATGGACAGCCGCGTAAGTTCCGCTAGAACGCGTCTTAGGAAAGTAATGAACGATGGCTTAAGGGCCGTCTGGCCAAGCTCGAGGTTGAGACTGTTGGCATCGGAGACTACCGGGAATTCCGGCGGTGGTTCCCCCGGTATTTCTTCGACCACGATTCCTCGGTGGTCGAGGAAAAAATATTGTCCCCGGTCGGTTGACCAGACAAGGTTCGGCGTTAGTTCACGCAACTGGACGACTAGCGTATTCAAGCCTTGCCGGGTAATCACTAGTTGATCGAGAGTTACAATTTTTTCAATGGCCGTCCGCAGTTCGCGTTCGATTGAGGTCACCGGGGTCAAGAACGTTACGCGCCGCCAGGCCAAGCTTAGGAAACTGACATCGAGCCGCGAGTTCATGAAGGCGGCGATACTCTCCGCCCCAAGCTTGTTTGAGCCCTCCACCCGAATGTTGGTAATTCTGAACTTTGGCGAAAGTATGACGTAGAGGACGGCGGCGACTATCGCCAGAATTACGAATGTCAGTCCCCAAATTCCGGCCTGGCGGCGCGGCGTCGGAAATAGAGGGTTGTTCGTCGGTCCGGCGGGCTGAGCGAAGTCTCGACGTCTGACTCGACGACCACCAAAGAGGAATCGGAAGGGATTAGCCATGTCGGGCGGTAAGCGCCAGGCGGATTAGTTCGTCCAACAGCTGATTGTAGGACAGGCCGGCCGCGGCCGCCGCTTTCGGCACGAGACTCTCCGTCGTCATCCCGGGTAGAGTATTAGTCTCGAGCACGAACGGCCGGCCGCGGTGGACAATGAAATCCGTGCGGATCGCTCCGCGCGCGCCAATCCCGCGGTGCACTTGACAAGCGAGATCAGCCAGGCGGTTTGCCAATGTTCGACTGATTTCGGCCGGGCAGATTTCTTTAGTCGATCCATCGTATTTTACGTCATAGCTGAAAAAGGCGGCCCGAGTCGGAATGATTTCAATCACCGGCAAGGCTCGCGGTGACCGATCATCACCGATTGTGGCAACGGTCAGCTCGCGTCCCGGAAGATAACGCTCGACCAGGGCCGATATGTGGTCAAATCTATAAGCGGTTTGCATTGCCCGAGCCAATTGCCGATGTTTAGTCGGTGGGACGATGCTTACGCCAGCGCTTGAACCTGATTTATTCGGTTTGATGACGACCCGAGAACCGAGCGCGCAAATCAGTTTTATTAACGGTTCGCGGTGACGGCGCCAGTCAGTATGCTGGACCAGCACACTGTCAGCGACCGGAATCCCGATGGCCCGACAAAAGGCCTTAAAGCGATGCTTGTCCATGGCCAGGGCGGAGGCCAATACGCCTGAACCGGTATAGGGAATGCCGAGGGTTTCCAGAAATCCTTGGACCGTTCCATCTTCGCCAAAGGAGTGGAGCGCCAGCAGCGCGACGTCGAGCCGACCGGCTGCGTGTTCTAGCGCCGGCATGATCGCTTTCGTTGTCGGCCGTCGACCGTGACCGAGCAGGTGCAGAGCTTTCAGCCAGCGACGCGCTTGATCGATGATGACGGGAACCACCTCATATTTACTCGGATCGAGACGATCCGCCATAGTTCGACCGCTCTGGATCGATATTTCGTATTCGGCTGATGGACCGCCCATGACGACGGCCACGCGGAGCTTTCGTGGCGACATGTTACGGTACCTCTAATCGAGGAATGTGGCTATTGATTCGACTGACCACCTCATAGTGAATCGTTCCCCACGATTGAGCAAGTTGATCGGCCGTAATCCCCTCCCCGATCAGCGTCGTCAGGCTGCCGGAGTGGACGTTCCTGACGCCGGTCGCATCAGCCATGATTAGGTTCATGCCTACTCGTCCCACCACCGGACAAAGTACGCCGTCAATGACCACCTTGCTCTTGTTCGATCCCTGTCGGTCGTATCCATCAGCATAACCGATTGGCAAGGTAACGATTTTTGTCCGGCGTTTGGTGATGAATGTTCGTTCATAGCCGATGGCGGTTGAAGCGGGAACCGTTTTGACCTGGAGGACCCTCGTTTTCCAGGCCAGGACCGGTTTCAGGGTCAGGCCGGAAATGGTTTTTTTGGTTGCCGCTGACGGCCATAGACCGTACAGGCCGATGCCCAGCCGGACTAGGTTAGTGCCTTTAAGCGGCAGTCTCAGGCTGGCGGCCGTGCAGGCGATGTGTCGGAGCGGGACGTCGAAGTTTGCGGCCGCTTCCAGAAAGTGTTGCAGTTGGCGCTTGGTGAATGATAGATCATCTGCTTCTGATTCAGCCAAGTGCGAAAACACGCCTTCCACCTCGATCTCGGCCGAGCGAGACAGGAAAGAACGTAGCGGGATTAATTTATTAGGTGCAGTTCCTAGCCGCGAGGTGCCAGTGTCAATCTTGACATGAACGAACGCTTTCCGGTTAGTCGGACGGGCGGCCTGGGCGACTATTCTGGCGGCATCAAGATCCCAGACCACCAGACGCACCCCATGGCGGATGAGTTGAGGCAGGTTCTCGGATTGCCAGGCGCTCATGACCAGTATTGGCCGGTCTTTTACAAGCTGCCTTAACGCCTGAGCTTCGGTGTCGTAGGCCACGCAGAAGCCCCAAATTTGCGATTTTGCAAGGGTTTTGCCTACCCAGGCCAAGTCATGGCCATAGGCGTTTGCCTTTACAACTGGGCAAATTTTGGCTTGACCAGCAAAAAATTGCTGAAATTGGCCAAAATTCCAGAGCAAGGCGCTCCTGGAAAGTTCCACCCAGGTTCGCAGACTTTTGCGCATGCTACTTTTTCTTGGCGATCGTTTTTACGTTTCCCATGTACGGTTGCAGTATCTTTGGAATGGCCACCGAGCCGTCGGGCTGCTGGTAGTTTTCGATGATGGCCGCTGGGGTTCGACTCATGGCATAGGCAGTTGCATTCAGCATGTGCATGAACTGCGTACCGTGTTTGGAGCGGTAACGGGCATTGATCCCGCGGGCCTGAAAGTCAGTGGTATTCGAGCAGGAGTGCGTTTCGCGGTATTTGTTTTGGGCTGGGAACCACGTCTCGATATCGAACTGTCGAGCGTCAGTCCAACCGATGTCGCCGGTGCAAATTTCAACTACCCGGTAGGCAATTTTCAGGTCTCCGACCAGACGTTCCTGCATTGACAGGAGAAAATGGTGTTCATCTTCTGACCGCTCCGGTGTCGTAAATGAAAACATTTCCACTTTGTCGAATTGGTGGACGCGGAGGATTCCTTTGGTGTCTTTGCCATACGACCCCGCTTCTCGACGGAAGCAGGATGAGAACCCCAGATAGCGTTTTGGTAAATCATTTTCAAGTAACAAATCGTTGAAGTGCAGCGGGCCGAGCGTGTGTTCGGCGCTGCCGATGAGATAAAGGTTATCCTTGTCTAAATAATATCGCTCTTCCTTTTGATCGCCGGCCAACCGACCCATGCCTTCATAGATATCCGGCCGGATCATCATCGGGGGAATTACTGGGGTAAAGCCTTCAGCCACGAGCCGCGAGAATGCGTGTTGGATTAGTGCAAACTCGAGGAGCACCGCCTCATTTTTGAGATAGGCGAATCGGCTGCCAGACACCTCAGCGGCTTTGTCTGTATCAATCAGGTTGAGCGCCCGCGCGATATCGAAATAATCCTTTGGTTTACCCGTGATGCTCGGTCGCTCCCCTACTTCGCGAAGTACTTTGTTGCCTGTCTCGTCTTTGCCGACCGGGACGTCATCAAAGTGTAAATTCGGAAGATTTCGTAGTTGTTGATTTAGTTCGGCCTGAAGCTGGTTGAGCTTACGTTCTTTTTTTGTCAGAGTATCCTTGAGCGTTTTCAGTGCTGGCCGAGTCGTCGGATCTTCGGCTGCCGCCGGACTTTTTTGGTTTCGTTCCGCTCGGAGGGCTTCGATCTCCTGGAGTGCCGCCCGATACTCGGCGTCGTTTTTGAGCAAGGCTTTGAGTTCAATTTTCAAGCCGCGCTGTTTGAATTTTTTTTCAGCGCCTGGTGGATCCTGACGGATCAAGTTGAGGTCAATCATAGGTATTGCGTAATGTATGGAATTAGTTCGATCAATGCTTTTTTACGGTGATTAACGCGATCGTGCTCTTCCGGCGTGAGTTCGACGAAGAACTTGTTGAAGACCGGAAGGAAAAACACAGAACGGTAGGGATAACCGGGATCAATCGGCAGGTCGCTGGCACGAACAAGTCCGTCGATCGACATCTCTTTTTGGAAGTTTTTATCGTTACTTACGCGGAGGGTGACTACGGTTTTCAGCTTAGCGGTCCGCCTTTTTTCCGGAATGCCGCGAAGTTTTTGGAGGATCCAGTCACGGAGCTCCTGGTCGCTCAAGCGTTTTCCATCGATTACCCGGGAATGAACTCCAGGGCGGCCGCCCAGCGCGTCGACTTCCAGACCGCCGTCGTCGGCCAGGGTCGGCAGGTTCGTCTTTTGCCAGTAGAAGTTAGCCTTGAGCAGTGAATTTTCAGCGAAGGTCTCGCCATCCTCGATCGGCTTTTCAGTAATCTTGAGGTCACCAAGCGTTACAAGTTGATCGACCAGCGGTTCAAGTATCTCCTTAAACTCTGATAGTTTGGCGGGGTTAGCGGTGGCAATCAGCAGGGTTGACATCTGTGCTACAAACCAAGATTTTCGTGAATTCCTTGCATAGCGGTCAGCACGTTCTGTAGATGCTCATTTCTCGGTAAACCAAGCAATTGAATGCTATCGTCGATTTCTTGGCGGTTTACTTTAGCTGCAAAATCCTTGCGTTTCAATTTTTTCTCGATGCTTTCGACCGTCACGTCAGCCAGCTTTTTATTGGGCGTCATCAGGGCAACCGCAACGATGAAACCAGAAATTTCATCACAGGCAAATAGCGCTTTTTCCATTGGTGTTTCCGGCTTGACGCCGGTGCGGGGCGCATGAGCAAGGATGGCATGGCGCAGGTGTTCAGGAACTCCTCGTTCTGCGAGAATTGGCTGGCCCTTTACTGGATGATCATCGAGTGTTGGATGAATTTCCCAGTCAAAGTCGTGGAGCAACCCGACTATCCCCCATTCCTCTGGATCGCCGCCGAATTTCTCCGCGTAGGCGCGCATGGCCGCCTCGACCGCCAGCATGTGTTTTTTGAGGTTGGGGTTCTTAACGTACTCGTGAAGAATGGTGAGAGCATCGTTCCGAGTCATTGTTTCGGTTTTAAGGTTGGGAACGCAATTACTTCTTTGATGGAGCGCTGATTTGTCAGGAGCATGACTAGCCGGTCGAGGCCAATACCGAGGCCGGCGGTCGGCGGCATGCCATGCGCTAAGGCCTCGAGAAAATCTTCGTCCAGGCGCTGCGCTTCCTCGTCACCGGCGGTCCGCAATTTTTCTTGTTCCTCGAAGCGGGCGCGTTGGTCAATCGGATCGTTCAGTTCGGAGAAGGCGTTGCACAGCTCGGCCCCGGCCACCAGAAGCTGGAATCGTTCAACATAGCGCGGGTCGCTAGTCTTCTTCTTGGCTAATGGTGAAAGTTCGACTGGATGGTCAATAACGAATGTTGGATCAACTATTTTTGGACGAACGAATGATTTGAAAATGACATCGAGAATTTTGCCACGGTTTTCGTTCGTGACATCGAGGCCAAGATCTTTGGCTTTTTTTGCCAGTTTTGTGGTATCCGAATATTCATCAATGTTTATCTTCGCGTATCGGAAAACCAAGTCTTTGAAGGTGACCCGCGGCACTTCATTTTTGAAGTTAATGGTGTGATCGCCGTACGGAAAAGACAGCGAATCGTGCACTTTTAGAATCACCTGGCGAAGCAAGGATTCAGTCAGCTGCATCATTCCCTGGTAGTCCATGTACGCCGCGTACAGCTCGACCTGGGTGAACTCGGGGTTGTGCTGATGGTCAATCCCCTCGTTGCGGAAGCATCGACCGATTTCGAAGACGCGCTCCAGACCGCCGATGACCAGACGTTTCAGGTATAGTTCCGGCGCGACGCGAAGGTAAAGGTCAAGGTTCAGGGCGTGATGATGCGTGACGAACGGGCGGGCGGTTGCCCCGCCGGGAATGAGTTGTAGGATCGGCGTTTCGACCTCGAGGAATCCCTGGTCGAGCAGATATTGTCGAACGGTCGTGATAATCTGGCTACGGGTGATGAAGATGTGGCGGACGTTTCGGTTAGCGATTAGATCAAGCTCGCGGTGGCGGTAACGCAGCTCGACTTCAGCCAGGCCCTGGCGTTTATCCGGTAGTGGTTTTAGGGCCTTGGCGATAATGGTAACGGCGGCGGCCTTGAGCGTTTCCTCTCCGCGTTTAGTCTTGAAAAGGGTGCCGGTGGCCTGGAGGAAGTCGCCGAGGTCCAGCGCGGCAACTAGTTGGTCGTACGAAGGCCCCAGGTCGTCAGCGCCGAGGAAACATTGTAGCTTTCCGGACCCGTCTTCGAGGTCGAGAAACATCGCTCGGCCCTGGAGTCGGAGCGCTCGCACGCGACCGGCCACACCCAAAACTTCACCGCTCCGTTGGTATTCGGCGAAGCGCTGATGGACGTCCGCGATACGGCGGCGGGCCTCGAGGCGGGCCGGAAATGGATCAATTCCCGAACTCTTAAGGAGCTCGAGCTTTTGACGGCGAGCCTGCTCTTGATCGGTGACTTTCCGCATGCTTTCAGTATAGCCGCGGCCATGTCCTGACGCAATCGTTCGATTCGTCTTTGTTTAAGTGATGGCCAGGATTCTGAACGTACGTTTACCTTTCGGTGCGGTCACTTCGATTGTTTCACCAACGCGTTTGCCCACCAAGGCTTGCCCGAGCGGCGATTCATTGGAGATACGTCCGTTCTGCGGATCAGCTTCGTTCGAGCCAACGATTTCGAAAGTTTGCGTTTCACCGTCGTTTTTTAATTTTACTTTAGAACCAACGCGTACCAGCTCGGAGTTCTTCTCTTCGTGAATGATAACGGCGTTTTTTATGATGGCATCGAGTTCGGCAATCCGGCCCTCGACGAAGGCTTGTTCATTCTTCGCCTCAACGTACTCGGCGTTCTCGGACAGGTCGCCGAGTTCTTTTGCTTCTTGGATTCGTTGGGCAATCTCGCGTCGTTTGACGCTTTTCAGCTGTTTGAGCTCGTCACCGAGTTTTTCTAGTCCGTTCTTAGTAATAAAGGTCTGTCGCTCGTTCATCGTGACATGTGATTAATGCTAATATATGACTTCCGTCATTAGAGAAAGATAGACCGTGAGGTAAATCATGTCAAGCCGGTGAAATAATCTAAGGGGCCGGTCGGTGCCGGAAGTACCAGTCCAGTCCTTGGCGAGCGACTGGCAATGCCTCGACACTGCCTTCACCACCTTGTTCAATGACGACCGTAATGACTATCTCGGGCCGGTCGAACGGGGCGAAGCTTGTCAGCCAAGCGTGGGTTCCGTCCCCCTCGCCAAACTGGGCCGTCCCAGTCTTAGCCGCCACCGGAACCGGCAGTGAACCAAGTCCGCGGGCACTGCCAGTGGTGACCGCTTCCCGCATGCCCGATCGCACTACCTTCAGGTACCGATCGTTGATTGTTGATTTGAGCTTGACTGACGGTAAGTCCTGAACTATCGAACCATCGGGGCTTAGGATTTGCTTTACCACGCGCGGTTGGTAGAGCGTTCCACCGTTGGCGATGGCCGCTGTGTAGCTGGCAACTTGGAGGGGGGTGACGCTGATGAAGCCTTGACCAATTGCCAGGTGGTAGGTATCGCCGAGGTACCAGCGGGGGGAGGATGGACGATTTCGCCACTCGGCGGTCGGCAGAAATCCGGATGCTTCGTTAGGCAAGTCGACGCCGAGTTTCTGGCCCAGGCCGAAGAATTGGAAGTAGTCAACTAGGCGATTAAGGCCGAGGCCGCCGAAACTCTCAAACCCTCCGCCAATCGTGTAAAAAAAGGTGTTGACCGATTCGGCCAGCGCTTTGCGAACATCAGTCAAGCCATGACCGCCGGCTTTCCAATCGGGAAAGAAGTTCGGGCCGACCTTAAGTCCACCGGTACTCTGGACGGTTGTTTTCTCAGTGATAATGCCATCGGCCAGCGCCGCGGCGGCGACCAAAGGTTTGATGGTTGAACCTGATGGGTAGGACCCGCTGATCGGTCGAAAGAAGAGCGGGTGTCGCGGATTTTCAAAAATTTCCTTAAAGTCTTCAGCCGATCCACCGCTAGTAAACAGATTCGGATCAAAGGATGGCTGGGAGACTAGCGCCAGAACTTCGCCGGATCGGGGATCCAATGCTACGGCTGCCCCACCGGGTACGCCGAGCTCATTAACAGTTGATTTAAGGGCGTTATTCAAAACAGTTTGAAGCCCTCGGTCAATGCTTAAGACAAGGTTTTTTCCTGGTGTCGGACTTCGACTGGCAATGACCGCCAGTTCTTTGTTCAGACTGTCCCGTTCGACCTCACGGACTCCGTCAACTCCCCGAAGAATTTTATCGTAGGCCAACTCAACGCCCATCCGACCGACCTCGGCCAGCGAAGTGAGATATGTTTTTTCCGCTAGTTCTTCAGCCGTCGGTTTTCCGAGATAACCGATGACATGGGCGCTGGCTTCGCCGTCGGTGTAGGACCGCGCGCTAACCGACCGGAGAGTAATCCCGGGCATTCGCGCAATCGCAGTGGATAAACGGATGGCGTCAATGTGCTCAATGTGCTCGGCTAGGATGACTGGACCCAACGACGCGTACGAGGCCGATACGATTTTTACAGTTGTTTCCTGGCGGTTTAGTTTTGGGTATACCGTTAGCAAATTATCAACCATTTCTTGGCGTTGCGGCGGGGAGCGTGGCAAATCCGCCGGCGTGGCGAATAGCGTAAAATTCGGGACGTTAGCCAAGAACGGTGTGCGATGACGGTCGAAGATGATTCCGCGCGTGGGATAGATGGTTTCGAGGTTGACGCGGTTTCGCTCCGATGCCTGTCTGTACGCGTCGCCCTGCGTGACTTGAAGATAGGCTATCCGCAACATCATGATGGCGAAGATTGCCGCCATCACGATACCGATGACCATGGTATCGAGGAAGGAGTTGGTTAATCGCCCGGTCGTTTCCCCGACCGAAAAATGATCTTCGATCTCGACCGCCCGTCGGTCTCGCTTTAAGACGATTGGGCGATCCTCGGCACTTAACGGAACAGGAGCGAATAGATGACGATCTTTCACGGTACTTAGAACTCCTGTTGAGATAGAGTCGAATAATTTTTTCCGGTGAGTCTTAAGGCTATGAACATCAGGACCGTAAGAAATAGACCAAACAGAATCTGTCGGACGAAGCTCGCCAACCAAGGTTGATCAAATATCAAAATTAAAGCGGTCGGAGCAAGGCTTTTCGCGGCCAGACTAAAAAAAACGGCAGTTATTTGCATGGCGGTGAGGCCAATAAACACGAGAGTCAGGAGGGCGAATAACGATCGATTAGTCAAGCGAGTTCGAAAAAGCCATCTGGTTATCGCCAGTCCGGCGATAAAAGAGACGGTATAAGTGCCAAAAGGGAAGGCAGACAGCAGGTCGAAGCAAAACCCGCCGGCCACCGCGGCCATCAGGGCCACTTGCAAGTTACCTAGCAGCGCTGTTAAGAGGAGGACGGTACTGAACAAGCTCAGGGCCAGCACGGGAAAGCCGACCGCCGGCAAAATCAGAAGTGAGGTGAGCAGCGTCACGAATAGAATGGAAATGGTTAGAGATTTTGTCACGGCGGATCTTATGAAGCTGTGAGTACTGTCACGGCCTCGAGTCTGGCTGGATTGTAGAGCGGACGCAGCGAGGCTGATTGGAGTATTGACCCTTCTTGTTTGTCAACACGCTGGATAGCGCCCAGGAGTAGTTTCGGTTCTACCGTCGGGTCAACGCCCGAGGTGACGACTAACTGGCCTGGCTGCAGTCTTTCAGATTGAGGAATTAAATCCATCCGGAGGGACAGCCCGCGAACACCCGAGACCTCACCTTGGGCGGCCGGATTATCGATGACCATTCCAGCAAAGCTGCTGCGGTTGTCGATTGACAGTAGCACTTTGGATGTCAGGCGATCAGTTTCAATTACCCGGCCGACGACGATGCCATCGCTGGTTATCGCCGGTGCGCCGACGCGGACGTTGTCTTCCGTGCCGATGTCAATCACGATAAACTCAGCCGCCGGGTTAGGACTACGCGAAAAAATTCGTCCGGCCACACCGCGAAGTTTGTGCTCCCTCAGGAATTTCGCTTGGACCGAGGCTTCGACGGTAGCAGCGAGCGTTGCCTTCAGCTGGACGTTCTCTTTACTTAAAGCTGCGTTTTGCTCTTCTAGCTGTCGTATCCATTGGTTAAGCTCAGCGGTGGGGACGGTAGATCTGGTATTATCAACGGCTCGCGAAACGATCAGTCGGCCGATTGGTTGAAATGCCCGAAGAACGAACGTTTCGAGTGACCGAAGAAGACCAAGGTAGTGGGCCACGATCACCACCGCCACCACCATGGTGGTCGTCACGAGCGTCCGCGGAAGTGACAATGTCGGTGGCACGTTATCCGATCGTGTTCGTTTCGTGGGTTGAGATGACCAGGATGTTTCGTAGACTATCGAGATCATCAAGCACGATGCCGGTTCCTCGGACGACGGCGGTCAGCGGATCGTCGACCACATGGACGGGGATGTGAGTATCCAGCTGAACCGCGTGGGCAAATCCCCTCAGGAGCGCGCCGCCGCCGGTCAGGTAGATGCCTCGCGAGAATATGTCCGCCACCAACTCCGGCGGGGTCGCTTCAATAGTCGTTTTAATGTTCTCGATGATCAGGTTGATTGATCTAGTCATGGCGTCCATCAGGTGATTGGTGGTGATGATCACTTCCTTTGGTAGACCGGTCAGGAGGTCGCGGCCGCGCATCGGGGCTTCCAGTACGTCAATCTCATCGGTCACCCCGCCAATTTTCATCTTTAGGTCTTCGGCGGTGCGCTCTCCGAGCAGAAGGTTGAAGTGCTCGCGGGCATACTGGATGATGTTTTGATCAAGTTCGTTTCCGGCGACGCGGAGGGAGCGCCAGCTGACTATCCCGCCGAGGCTGATCACCGCTATTTCGGTCGTTCCTCCGCCGATGTCGGCGATCATGTTGCCTGAAGCATCTTGGATTGGTAAACGTGCACCGATGGCGGCGGCCATCGGTTCTTCGATCAGAAAGACTTCTCGCGCCCCGGCGTGCAAGGTGGCGTCTTCAACGGCCTTCCGTTCTACTTCGGTTACTCCCAAGGGGATGCCAATGACTACTCGCGGACGCGTAAAGAATGGCGCACCTTCATGGTGGACTTTATCGATGAAGTGTTTCAGCATTCGTTCAGTCACCTCGAAGTCGGAGATGACGCCGTTGATGAGTGGCCGGATGGCCACGATATGACTGGGAGTTTTCCCGACCATCCGTCTGGCTTCTTCGCCGACCGCAAGGATCTGGTCGGTTTTGGTGTTGACGGCGACCACTGATGGTTCATTGATGACAATCCCCTTGTCTTTGACGTAGACCAGGGTGTTCTTAGTGCCGAGGTCAATTCCCATGTCGCGGGAAAATTTCCCGAACAGTTTGTTCAACATATAATTAACTTCCGAAGAGGGATCGTAGATTTTGGATAAAGCGTTGGGCGACTCCCAACCGGTTGACGTCCCGCAGGCTCACCAGGAGTACCAGGCCGATTAAGACGTAAAAGCCAACCGCATGGACCAGTGCTTCAATCCGATGATCGACCGGTCGACCACGAATTTTCTCGATGATGACGAACAGTGCCCGGCCGCCGTCAAGCGCTGGTAGGGGTAGGAAGTTTACCACCGCTAACGTCAGTGACAGGAGGGCCACGAACTGCAGCAGGTAGGCAAAGCCAAGGTCATAGGCCTGGCCAGTCAGGACGACGATGCCGACCGGGCCGGCCAGATCCGGGCTGACCCGGCCGGCGACTACGAGGTCGCGCAGTAAATCACCAAAAGATTTGATGATTTGTCCAGTCACGTTGACGGTGGCGCGCAGGCCTTGCCAAATGGATTCGGGAAAGGGATAGCGGAGCGTGCCGACGCCCAGTACATTGACGCCAATTAATGGTTGACCGTCAACCAAGATGGGGGTCAGTTTGAATGTTAACTCGCGGTCCCTTCGTCGAACGACCAGTGTTAGCTCTTCGTTCGGGTGTTTGAGTTCGTAATCTTTGAGGTCCTGGGAGTTCGAGATGGGAATTTCGTTGACCTTGACAAGTTGATCGCCGGCGGTTAGCCCGACTTGCCCGGCCGGACTATTGGGTTCGATATTAATTATTTGCTGGCGGACCTGGCGGATCCTTGGATTTGGGGAATCGGAATTTTGGGCGGCCGGCAGGCCGATCGAGAAACCAATCGCCAGCAGGACCATCGCTAGCAGGTAGTTCATCACCACTCCGGCCGCTAGAATGGAAAAACGACGCAGCTTAGATTGGGCGCTGAAGCTGTCAGGGTCGTGGCTCGTTCCCGGGGTTTCTCCTTTAAGTTTGACGAAGCCGCCGAAGGGTATCCAGTTGAGCGAGAAGATAGTGCCGCGACGGTGGAAGCCGACGATCCGCGGCGGAAACCCGAATCCGAATTCCTCGACCTTTACGCCCAGCCGACGGGCCAACAAGAAATGGCCGTACTCGTGAACGAAGACCAGGATTGAAATAACGATGACAAAAACGACCAGGGTGGTGAGGATCATTAGACCGTCATGACCTCCTGCTCTTTCTTTCGTTCCATCTCGTCAATCCGGCCAGCGTAATCGTCAATCAATTTTTGGAGCTCTTTTTGCTGCGCAAAAAAATTGTCTTCGGACAGTCTCCCCTGCTGTTTTTCCTCACGCCATCCGCGGAGATGGTGGTCGCGAGTTTGGCGCAGAGAGATTTTCCCCTGCTCAACTTTTTGTTTGAGCATTTTTAAGTATTCGCGGCGACGTTCTTCGGTTAATTGCGGGACGGTCAGACGCAGCGATGTTCCGTCGTTGACCGGTGTCATGCCAAGGTTGGACTGGAGTAACGCTTTCTCGATGTCTTTAAGGAGATTTTGATCCCAGGCTTGGATTACCAAAGTCTTCGAGTCAGGCGCAGTGATGCTGGCCAGTTGAACTAATGGTAAAATGCTGTTGTACGCTGCCACTGGCGTACTCTCGACTAATGACGGATTTGCTCGGCCAGTACGAATTCCCGCTAGTTCTTGGCGGAGGTGGTCGGTGATTCTGTCAAATTCATGTTGGACGTTTTTCAGCATAGATCTCTTAACGTTTTCTAGGATTCAATGTACCAATGTAGAGTTCATTCGGGTCGTTAGGATTAAGGGTCAGCATCGAGACGAGGCGGCCGGTTGGCAGGGAAATTTTTGCATCCCAAGTTGATCCGCCATCTTCTGATTTTCGAAGTCGATTGCCGACCATCACATAGAGGATGTTGGTGTTATCAAAATTCACCGCCACGAATTGGATGGGTTGGCTGTTAAAAGGAACCAGTGTTTGGATCGGCGTCCAGCTGGCTCCTCCGTCTTGGGTGACTAATAAGCCGTAGTTGGTGGCGATGTAGATAGTGGACGGTTTTTTCTGGAGTATCGTCATTGAGGAAACCGCGGTGGTGCCTGGGTACTGGCTAAGATTTTGACTGAGTGGAGTCCAGGTTCGGCCGACGTCGTCCGACTTCAGGAGACCGTGGCCAACGGTCAAGGCGTAGAGAGTGGTGGTTGACCCCGGCGCAAAGAAGAGCTGGGAGACTGAATCCGCCAATCCCAGCGACGAATATATTTTCCAAGTGTTCCCGTAGTCGACGCTCTGAAGGATCTCGCCGGTACTCATGGCGGCCAACAAAAAACGCGTGGTTCCCGGAGAAACCGTCAGATCCGTAATCACCCGGTCTGGTTTCGTTTCAAAGTAAATCGGGACAAAGGACTTACCGCCGTCCGTACTCTTGATGATTGTTCCGCCAACAGCCGCATAGAGAATGCTTGATGAAGAGGGATCGATCGCCAACGTAGAGTAGGTGCCACTGGACAGGCCAGTTTTGATCCAGCTGTCTCCTCGATCATCCGATCGGTAGATCCCGGCGCCGCGGGTGACGAGGTACAGAGTTGATGGGTTGGTCGGATCGAAACGGATGAACCGGACGTCAACGTCGTCTATTCTAACTAGTTTTCCTTTAGCGGTCCGCCCGGCATTGACGATCTGCGCCCAGGTTATTCCGCCATCGCGGGAACGGAACACTCCACCGTCGAGCTGTCCTGACGTGCGAAAGCTAATTGAGCAGCCAGCCGCCACCAGGAAGATGAGACTAGTCAGCGCGGTTAATCTAGACAGGATTTTCATAGTTGGCGGGTATGCAGGACCAGCGACTCCAGGACCAGCCGCGGGGCGATCGAATTACGGATTCGCTGTCGAGCCTTAGCCAACTGGGTCATTAAACTTAGACCGTCGCGGGGTTGCCAACGCTCTACCTGCCGGCTTAACCACTCGGCCCGCGGACCGTGGTCTTTGAGGCCGGCGGTCATTATCAGGATTCGGCGACCTAAAGATTCCCAGCGTTCTAGCACCGTGGCGGCACTAATCGGGTCAGCCAGTGTTTCGGCCTGACGTTCGGCTGACTGGAGCCGTTGTTGAATGGTGCCGGTCAGAAGATTCATCAGTTGATGCGATAATTCGACGGCGTGTTCGAACCGCGGCGGCTGACTGGACAGGAATTTAGCATAGGCCGGTCGACCGTCGGCGAAGGACGCAATTTCCCCGGCGGGCGATTTCGCCACGCCCTGTGAGATCAGCGCTTGGCGTAAACGCACCTCGGGGGCGATAGTCATTTCGACCACTGAACAACGTGAGACCAGCGTGGCTGGTAGCGCCGAGGTCGAGGTGGCGGTCAGGATTATTATCGTTTGGCCGCGCGGTTCTTCCACGGTTTTTAACAAGGCGTTGGCCGCCTGTTCGGTCAGAGTGTCGGCCCGATCAATCAGGGCGATGTTGCATTTGCTCATGATTGGTCGACGATCCAAGAAACGCGTCAGGCGACGAGCATCCTCAATTCCTAAAGTACTTCCGCCGGTTGTTAACTCGACTAGATCGGGGTGGCGGAAGCTAGCGGCGGCGGCGCAAGACTGACAGTCTCCGCAGGCCACGCCATTTTCCGATTTTAGGCATAGTAATGACAATCCTAAAGCCCTGGCAATCGTTGTTTTCCCAAGTCCATGTGGTCCGGTTAGCAAAATTGCATGACTTACTGTTCGATGCATGGTCATGTTCTCAAGACGACGGATAGGCAATTCATTCCCGACTGCACCGATTCCCCATCTTTCAATTGCCCGCTGTTCGTCTTGGCGGTCTAAATATTTTTGCGGTAACGTCTTTCTTTTCATGTCATGTTAAAGATTATCAAGTTTAATCGCGCTGGCATAATTTTTTGGCTCGATTACTTTACCACAACAAGCCTCTTTACGCAATAGTCCTATGCCCGCTCCAGCGCCTTTCCGGTTTCTTCGGCCGTGCGCTTCCAGCTGAATAATGATAGACGTTGGCGACCGTGCGTAACCAGTGAAGACCGCAAGCCATTATTGTTAATGAGAAGACGTAATTTTTCTGCTGATTCCTTGATATCGTCCGGATCGCAGAAAAGTACAGCGTCCTGTCCGATTTCGCGAAGGGCTGGAATGTCCGATGCAAGAACTGGTGTACCGACGCAAAAGGACTCGAGCAACGGTAAGCCGAATCCTTCGTAACGAGAAAGAAACAAAAGCGCTTCGGCCCCAGCCAGCAGCGGGACAGAAACCTGATCTGGTTGCCATCCGAGGGTGTGAACTTGAGAAGACAGGCCGATACTTCGAATCTGGCGATCCACTTCCTCCCAACCTAGCCCGGGCTTGCCAATCAGCACTAGTTCGAGTTTGGGAACGGTTTTTCGAGCTTCCGCAAAGATCTCGATTAACCGTCGCATGCCCTTCTTTTTTTCTAGCCGTCCGATGTAGACAACGTATGGTGGTCGGAGTTTGAAGGCGTCGATCGTCAATTTGATTTTATCGGTCGGCGGTCTAACAAACTCGGACGCATTGATGCCGGAATGCGTTACGGTGACGCGCTCTTCACCGATGTGATAGAGGTTAGCTAATTCTTGCTTTGTAAACGATGACACAGTTATGATCTGGGCGGCATGCCGGGCGGCAAATCGAGCTGACCAGCGATGGTAGTCGAGTTCATTGGCGCCGTATTGACCTAAGGTGATGGTGCGAACAAGTATATTCAAAAGTCGGCCGACCATACCGTGACCGGCAATTGGCGAACGTCCGTATAGTTCGGGAAAGCGTTCGAATCCAATGTCATGAATGGTCACCACTGTGCGACGGGGGTGGATGATCGGCATGGTGTGCGCCGGAATAAACAGAACGTCGGGTGGCCGCCTGAGCATTTCCCAAGATAGTCTAAGTTGGCTCCACAAAAAACGTGGCGGCCAGGCCAACACGCGGTATTTGACATTCGGACCTAGATGCTGGAGTTCAGGGATCGGCGAATGATCAAGATACAGTATGAAGGAGGTTTGCGGGCGCTGTTTTATTAGCGCAGTGACGACGGTCAGGGCGTATCGTTCTGTGCCGGTTCGTTCACGGAGGTTAGCCCGCGAAGCGTCGATACCGATCACCATACTCACTTGGCAGCTAGAATGCTTCGCTTGTAAGATTCTAGGTTGTCGAGGGCGATGCCGGTGCCACGCACCACGCAAAGCATTGGATCGTCGGCTACGTAGGCCGGTACGCCGGTGGCCTCAGACAGTAAGCGATCGAACTCGCGAAGTTGCGCAGATCCACCGGAGATTACCATTCCTTTATCGATCACGTCGGCGGCCAGTTCGGGCGGAGTCTCCTGGAGGACCAGTTTTACGGCCTGAACGATTCCGGCCAGTTCGTCCTGGATCGCTTCGGTCACGTCGTCGGATGTGACGCTAATCGTTTTTGGTAAACCGCTGACCACGTCGCGACCGCGGATATCCATCGATAGTTTTTCCTCAAGCGGCCGGCTTGAACCGACGGAAATTTTCATTTCCTCGGCGGTTCGTTCGCCGATCGCCATTCCGTACTTCTTTCGGATGAATTCTTGAACGGCCGCGTCGAGTTTATTACCGCCGATGCGGACGCTGGTGTTGGCAACGATACCGCCCAGGCTGATAACCGCGATTTCCGAGGTTCCGCCGCCGACGTCTATAATCATGTGGCCAGAGGCTGAGCCGATCGGTATGTTGGCGCCAATCGCCGCCGCTACTGGTTCCTTAATGATGTAGGCCGCTTTCGCGCCGGCCGCAATGGTCGCGTCGATGACGGCTCGGCGTTCAGTCGAGGTGATACCAGCCGGTACGGCAATCATAACCTCTGGTCGAAAGATGCGAATCCCGCCAGTGGCTTTGTTGATGAAGTAGCGGAGCATGGCCTCGGTTGTCCGATAGTCGGCGATCACCCCGTCCTTTAGCGGTCGCAGGGCCACGATCGAATCCGGTGTGCGACCAAGCATCTCTTTCGCTTCGATGCCAACCGCCAGAATTTTACGATCGGCCAATGCCAGCGCGACTACGGATGGTTCATTGATCACAATTCCTCGACCAGGCAAGTGGACGAGCGTATTAGTGGTTCCCAGGTCGATACCAATTCGTTTGGCAATCATTGAGGTAGCTTGGTAAAACCTTTAGAAACCGACGACCAGACGTCGGTCGGTTCGAAGATCCGAATTCAAAGCTAGACCAGTATGCCCGATGCGCCGAGTTCCGTCAATATCCTTGATTATGGTTGGCTGTTTCGGGAAGGTTAGATTGGCGGTCAACCCATGGCCGGTGGTACCGGACTGCTTTTGAACATCTAGATCGTATGTCCCATCATTGATACGTTGAAGGATAGTTGACGGTAGGGTGTAAGTGAACGAGAGTTCACCAGTCTCCCCTGGCTCGATCGAAATGAAGGCCCCGAACACCGTTCGATTTAATTCACTGCTAACTTCAACGGTCCCCGGACGGCCGCCGTGTAGCTTATCGTTCTGCATGGCTCCGCTCGAACTTACCAGCGCGCTCCCCACCGGCACGTAGACGCGCGTGAAGGTGCGATAGCGAGTGGTTAGACGACTCAATTTACCCTTATTGACGTATGAGATCTTGAGGTTGGCGGTGGCGTCGCGGTCAGTTACGGTCAGCCCGTATGAAACGGAACGATCCATCACACTATCGGTTTTGAGGCCGGCCAAATTAGCATCGATGATGAGAAAACCGTCGCCGGCCAACGGCCGAACCGCCCCACCCCAATTCTGGGCAATGATTTTTTCCTCAAGCTCTTGGTCACGAGAAAAGAGGAGAAGATGTTTTTCCTCTAAGGCCTTTGCCACCGTGCCAATTAGTTCTTGCCAACGACGCTGGGGCAAGGCGAGGATTCTATTCATCAACACTTTAGACATTTCGCCAATCAATTCCTTTCGTTCGGCCCGCGCCTGAAGCTTGTCCACCAGGTTGTCTGGCGTGAAAGTAATTTTGTCAATCGTAATGTCGCCGCTGATTTTTAGGAGTGAACTGATGAAAACCGGCGTAACCGCAATGACGCCGTCAAGTTTTTTTTCAGGTCCGTTCTCCAGTCGGTAGAAGTCGAGTGCTTTAAGGGCGGCGGTTGGGAAATCAGGCGACCAGTTCGAATCGCGGAAGAACCACTGGGTAGTCGCATTGTAACGTTGGAGCGGATCCGGTGGGGCGATGTAGAGGGTGTTTCGGGCGGGGTGATCAAGGGTGTAGACGTCGTTTGTGGCGAAGGAAGTAATTTCACCGGCCGCGACCTTCAAGATTCCGTAAGTGCCGATGAATCCACCAGTCGGACGGAGTTCGGAATTATTTTCCAGCAGAAAGAGGTAGTTTTTCGGACTGGGAAAACCGCTAACCGCCGGAATTATCTGGGTAGCCGGGACCAGTTGAGAAACTGTCGATTCGATGAAAGGAAACTGTTCTCGCAAAGGGGCGACTAATGATTCAAGCGCCGGCAGGAGTCCGTGTCGCGGGATCATTTCAAATTTTTTAGCAGCGGTGACTACCTTTTCCTGTACCGATTGTAGCAGCGGGCCGGCCTGTGACAAACGTTCCAAGATTTGTCGCTTATCAGCTGGGGTCAAAGTGGCCAGGCTGACATTTCCCTTTCCCTGTTGCAACGGTCCAATAACCTGCCGAGCGGCTAGAGTTCCATCCTTAAGGGCGGACGACAGGTCTAGGCCCAGGTCAACTACCAGTCGGATAGTCAGGAGTTGTGTCCCGACGAACGGAAGCGGCTCGAGGCCGACTAGTCGCCGCAGGGCGTTTCGCGTTTGACGGAGGTGGCCGACGGCTTGGTCAGTCGCCTGGATGGCGTCGGTGAACCGCTGTTCGGAAAGAGCGGTTCGGGCTGAATCTAGTTTAGTTTTGGCTGATCGACCACTGCTGACGGCGGCCAACGTTGGTGGCAGGGTGACCAGTGACAGGATTGCAAAACTTCCAATCAGACCGACGACCAAGGCTGCCATCCGGTGACGTTGAAACCAACTCCGAAATTGACCGTTCAGTCGCGAGGGATTGCTCGAGTAGATTCTTTCTGTTCTACGATGCTTCATATATGGTGTCGGTTATCGGCAACGGTTGACGGAAGTATTTCAAAAAGTATTTCACGCCACTCAAGATGTGGACTCGAGTGTGCCATTTAAAAACGCTGACCAGACCGGGGCTGGCGGCTGAAGTGCGCTGGTGATAGTGAATCAGATGTGCAGGCGCGTAATAAACTACCTGCCATTTGTGCACCCACATCTGTCGACATAGGTCAACGTCCTCGAAGTAGGCAAAAAAACGTTCGTCCATCCCGCCCACCTGTTCATAGGCACTTCGTCTAATCAGCATAGCCGCACCTAGGACCCAATCGACCGTCTGAATGGCGTTGTGATCCCAGTCAAGCATTAAGAAACGTCGCAAGATACGCTGCGCCCACGGCAACTTGCCAAGCGGCGAACGTCTTAGGACCGGAACGATCGGACGATGAAAGCGGTAACATGAAATCTGAATGCTGCGATCCGGATTGAGCAATTTGGGAGCCAAAATCCCAACGGCCGGGTGTCGTTCAATATACTGAACTAGTTGCTCGATCACACCTTCGAAAACGGCGATGTCATTGTTGATATAGAGGATGTATTTCCCGGTGGTGGCGCGAACTGCGGCGTTGACCGCCACTGATAGGCCGCGGTTCTTGGGAAAGGCTAACAGTCGAATATGCGGAAACGATTCGCGCATCATTTCCGCGCTACCATCATTCGATCCATTGTCAACCACCAGTATTTCGTAGGTCAATTTCAAATTGACTCGGACGATGCCGCGTAAAAATTGACGCAGAAAGCCGCGTTCTTTGTAATTGACGACGATGATGCTGAGCTCTGGGTTCATGGTGTGATGAGTCGCCGGAAGGCGGCGGAGCTGAGGCGTCGATGTTGCGCGATAACTCGGCGTTTTTTTATCATGCGGGGAAGTAGACGAATAGCCTGCCACAATCCTTTTAGGGTTGACCACTCGCGCCACAATAGGTAACCCAAACGACGAAGTTCGTAGAATAGGATAAAGGGCAGGTGTGGCCAGAACGTTCCGGCCGTTTCATTTTTTACGAGCATCAACAGGTGGTTACGGTATGACCAGGTGCGGATGGCCGGTGAACGGTGAGGCCGGACGGCCGAGACTCCGCGGACGGTGTCATCATGATGTGGTTGAGCGCGATGGTGGTAGGCCACGGCTGAGGGAATATAGCGCGCCGACCATCCGGCCCATCTGAGTCGCCAGGCCAGATCGGCATCTTCCTTGTAGGCAAAGAAATCTTCATCAAACAATTCTCCATTGATTTTAACGTCTTCTAGGGCTTGACGACGGTAGAGCGCTAGGACTCCCGGCGCACCGAAAACGTCAGCCGGTCGGTCGAATGATTCGCTGCTGCCTTCGCCGCGGTTGACGACCTGTCGTGAACGTCGGAGGACTAAACCGGCCACATCAACCGTATCAGATGGCTGCGGTTGACTCAAGTCATGAGGGTCGAGGGTGTAACGAAGGAGTTTTGCCGAGACGCTTCCCGTATTAACGTTTTCTTCAAGCGCGGCGGCGAGCTTGGCGATACATGAAGGCGTTAAAATGACGTCCGGGTTCGTCACCAGAATTGCCTCAGCCGGACTGATCGCGATAGCCTGATTATGGGCTCGGGCAAAACCTAGATTTCGAGTGTTGCGAAGCAGGTGGACGCCCGGCCATTGCTTGATGATATTTAATGTTTGGTCGGCTGAGGCGTTGTCAATCACTAAAATACGGTCCGGTTGGCGGGTTTGGGTCTTGAGACTCTGGAGGAGAGTCGGAAGAAAGAGCTCACTATTCCAGGTGACGATGTGGACGGAAACGGTCATGCTTTCTCCAAGGTTTGAACCAGTCCAAGCGTCGCCGCCAAAAGCAGAAAACCAATTCCGAGCGGGTGATTGATATACGGAGTAGTAAGGTGGATGACGCTCAGCGTAATCGTTCCCACTAGAAAACCAAAGGCCAGGGCCCCCTCTTTCCGCCAGAGTCTGGCCGCTAGAACGACTAGAAAACCCATCAAACTGATGAGTCCGATGAACCCAAACTTAATAGCCATGTCGAAGTAGCCGAGTTCGAATGCGTATGTCGTGTAAACGCCGCCACTCGCCGATTGGAGTTGTCTCGGATCACTACTCTGGTAGGTTACGGTTTTGCCAAAGCCGTAGCCGAACCACGGTCGTCGTTTGATCACCGGTAGGAGGGCGCGAAATAGCTCGGCTCTACTCTTGGCCGCCGCCTCGCCGCCGATGGTGGCAATCCGTTGGTTCAGGATGTTCGTACCGGTCGGCCGCCCGGGCAGAGGAAATGGGTAAGGAAAGTTCAAGGCCCAGGAAGTTAGGGTGTACGCCATGGCGAAGACGCCGAGCGAAACTACCGCTACCTTTGCCAGTTCAGGCAATCGCCAGCGGTAGCGTACGATACCGATTATTAAGGCGGCCAGTAGTCCGACCCCTCCGCCGAGCCAAAAACTTCGTGACAGACTGACTAAGACGGCGGCCAGTCCGAGCGTGATTGGTATGAATAACCAGGCGGTCGACTTCGCCACTCTGTTCGGCGGAAACAGCCAGGGAACGATTACGCTTAATCCAAGCAAGCCGTAGACCTGGCTTTGGAAAAACACGCGGTACGTCCCGCCGAATATCGGCGCCACCTCTCCTACGCCGGTCTCTCGGATCCAGCGATAGAAAGTAGTTAAACCGGCTATTTGGAGTTTCACAAACAGCGTCAGACTGACCAGGCTTTTCAGACCGAGGACCGTGGCCGCGGCGGCAATCAGAGCGATCAAGCGCGGCCCGAGCTGTCGCCAGTTTAACGATGGCGAGGCCAGCACGAAAATAAAGGCGAAGTAGAGGTAGGCGTTGGCGTCAAAGAATACGGCTGCCCATCCATGTCCAGCCATCAGTCCAGCCACTACTCCCCATCCAACAGCTAGACCAATAAGCAGGATCCACTTCCGCACCGCTAACACAATCCCCGGCCATGATCCTTGTCGATAGCTGCGCCGGAGCAGCCATACTAACATGACCGTCACAAATAAGACGATGCGAATCGACAGGCGCGCGTGGCCGAGGGTCAGACTGTACAGATATCCTTTTCCGCCAACGAAAAGTTCAGCCAAGACGATAAGAATCCCATGCTCAAGCTTCCGCCACGTCATGATAAATGTCAGCAGGATTAATAACATGAAAACACTTTGGTTGAGCCACGGCGTCTGGTAGGACACGAACGATAGAAACTCATTTACGATTAAGAGCGCGGTGAAAATGAGATACGCGCGTACCGACGGAATGAAATTTGTCATACCGGCTTCGGCACCCTGGCAATCACATTCCAATGCCAGAATAGACGATTGAGTAAGGGCACCTGTTCCAAAAGTGTATCGATTCGACTGAGGACGTGGTCGAGGGTTGACCAGGGACGGAGGTCACGTCGAATGACTCGTCCAATCAGACGGGTGCCGGAGTCGTAAAATTCACTCAAGAACTTGACCGGTTTAATTTCGAGTATGACTAGTCCGGCCTGTTGAAAGAGGACACGGATGTCTTTTTGCGTATACCCGGTCGTGGAGTCGTCAGCAATCGAGTCATGTCGGCGAACACGATGTTTACGAATGTAATTTTTAACCGGTCTTAAGAGTCTGAAAACCGTCTGATATGGCCAGGCCGCCGGCTCCACCCCCCAAATGACATAACCGCCATGTTTGGTAACGCGTTTCATTTCGTTAAGGGCGGCAAGTTGGTTGGGAAAGTGATGGAACGAGGCCGCGATGAAAGTGGCATCGAAGCTACAATCAGCGAACGGCAGGTGCTCGCCGTCGGCTACCAGGAAGCGGATGCGGCCGGCGCTATTTTGTTGAGCCAGCCGCTGCCCTTCCTGGACGGCATCAAGGGAAATATCTAGACAGGTTACGTCTTTCCCGGCTAGGGCCAGTTCAATTCCATCAGCCCGTGTACCGCAGGCCACCTCGAGGATAGCCGCGTGCCCTGGTAAGTCGAACATTGGTTGCTTGAAGTGACGGTGGAAGTCTGACATCCGACCAGCGATGCGACCGCGGCGCACTGAGGTAGCCAGCTCATCATGAAAATGCCGTTCGGTTTGCTTGAACGAATCGAGGTGTTGTTTAGCAATTAGTTCAGGAAGGCCGTGCCAGACGCCGTACCTTTGTTGGCATGAGGGGCAGCGGATAACATCGCCAATTTCGGGCAGAACATGCTGGCAAACGGGGCAGTGAAATTGCGGATAGGCCATGACTTAGAAATCCTTGGCTGCTGTTGGCTTCTTGAGATTCAGGGCGTCAATCAACGGAGCGCTAATGATGCTCATCAATTCGGCTGGGAAGAGCAGGCGCGTTTTTAATACTCCGAAATACTTCCGGCTGTAGTGGATGATGCTGTGGCGCAGGGCCTGCTGTTTGGCCGTGGTAGAAGATTGGGCAAAGCTGGCGCCGCGCGTATGTACGGCTGGCGCGGCCGGGGTGTAAAGCGTCCACCAGTTCTGCAAACTGGCGCGTTTACAGAAATCAACTTCTTCGAACCATATCCAAAATCCTTCGTCAAAAAAGCCGACGTCATCGAGACAGGCGCGCTTGATCATGAAGCACGAGCCCATGACCTGGTCGACAATCTGTTCTCGGCGGTAGTCTAAGTCGAGCGCATTATATCTTTTTGTCAGGTTAGGTAATAGATTCGGAACTTTAGAGAGTATCAAAAAGAGGTCGAACCAATCAGGAAAGCGCTTGACTGACGGTTGGAGTGAGCCGTTCGGGTAGATAAGTTTTGGACCGACGATGCCGACTCGTTGGCTATGATTGGCGTACATTCGCTGGTGCATGACAGCCAGCGTCTCCGGCCTGAGCTCGATATCAGGATTGACTAAGACGACATCGCTTGTCGCTTCAGCCAGTCCTTGGTTCACGGCTGCGGCAAATCCCCTATTTGTTTGGTTTCGGATCAAAGTTATATCGGGAAAATTACCGTGCACAAAGTCCGCACTGCCGTCGGCCGAAGCGTTATCAACGACGATGGACTTGATCTTCACTCCAGTGGAGTCGGCCAGTGACTTCAAACAACGACTGAGTTGGCCGCGCACGTTCCAGGAGACGACGATAGCGGTGAGGTTAGGTCGCACGGCGTTGATTTAAAAAAACTTGTCGAATGACGTCGTCAATTGGTTCCTCCTCAACGGTGATGTCGTCTACCGGCAGCTGCTGAAGAATTTTGGCGGTCTGGCTGGTGGCTTCGGACCGTGCGACGCGCAGGGTGGCGGTGGTGGGCGTGGCCTCAACGACGTGGCCGAAATTGGACAAGTTCGATGGCGGGACGGCCGTGCGAAAGGTCATGCGCACCGTTTTGAATTCGTTGACTTTAGTTACCAGGCCGGATAACGACCCGTCGTAAAAGATCGAACCTTGATCAATGATGATGACCCGCTTGGCCAAGGCGGCCACGTCTTCCATGTAGTGCGAAGTCAGCATAATGGTGGTTTTCTTCTGCTCGTTATACTTTTTGATGAACTCCCGCATCTTTTGCTGCGAGACGACGTCCAATCCAATGGTCGGTTCGTCCAGAAACAATACTTTTGGACGATGAAGCAAAGCGGCTGTCAGCTCGGCTTTCATTCGCTGGCCTAAAGACAGTTTTCGGACCTGAACATCAAGCACGTCTTTAAGATCAAGAAGTTCAGTCAGTTCGTCAATGGTGGCTGAGAACCGCTGGTCCGGAATTTCATAGATTTCTTTATTTAGCAGAAACGATTCCATCGCCGGCAAATCCCACCACAACTGATTCTTCTGTCCCATCACTATGGAAAACTGCTTCTGGTAGGCCGGTTTGCGTTCCCACGGGGTGTAGCCGAGGACTCGCGCTTCGCCGCCAGTCGGGTAGAGAATGCCGGCCAGCATCTTCAGGGTGGTCGTCTTGCCGGCGCCATTCGGACCCAAGAAGCCGACCAATTCGCCCTCCTCAACCGTAAAAGAAATGTCCTTAACCGCTTCGGTGGTCAAGGTTTCCCGATGCCACAAGCTCTTGACCGAGTTCCATAAGCCAGGCGCTTTTTTATGAAAGGTATAGTTTTTTCGGAGATGGCGAACTTCGATGATGGGCATAGTGAAGGATTTTAGTATAACCTATTTAGGGGTTAGCTTGAGGCGGACGAATAGCGACGGAGGCCGACCTGCCACAGCATCCTGGTGACGGCCAGCAGACCGGCGGCCAGGAGAAGGTTGTATAAAATCGCGCTGCCACTAATCCGTCCAAGGAAGAACTCGGTCGGGAAAGCCACAATGGTCAAGATCGGGACCACAAAGGTGAACAATGCTCGGATACTGCCTTCATAGATTTGACGCGGATAGCGCGTGAAGTCGAATAAGCCATTCCACAGTTCTTGAATTTCTTCAACCTGGGTAAGCCAGAACGCCAGAATCGAGATGGCGAACCACAAACTATAGATAATCGCCATGCCGATTGCAATCAGTGACAGGTAACCGATTAGGGAACCAGCGGTGATGGTGAGATCGAGGCGGCTGATCGCGTAAATAATGACAATCAGAGACGGAACGATGTTGAGGATGTCCGACACCGCGGTGTAGCGAAGGGTCATGGCAAATTGCGGATCAACCGGTTTGGTTAACAGGATATCGAGCCGTCCTTCGTTAACATATTCTGAAACTCTCGCAAAATTTCGGTAGAACAGGCCGTGACTTAGGTAGGTCAGGAACATGAATGTACCAAGGAGCAACAGCGCTTCAGGGTACGACCAGCCGCGAATCGACGCAACCGAACCGTAAAGAATGGTGAAAAATACAATTGAGATCACATCAGCCACCAGCTCGCTCAGCATCAGGACGAAAAAACCGGAGCGAAACTCCATCTCCCGAATGAAGCTGGTAGAGACGTACTGTCGAAAGAGAACTAAATATCTGCGCATCCCGTTAGACGTGAAAAATGTGAGGTGTCTTGAACTCCACAGAACTTAGCGTGAACGAAGTGAAACGTCTAACGGGACGCATAGTTAATGGCCGAAGGCCACGTATCGTCGAAGTCCTCGTTTCCACATCACTCGCGTCAAGGCGTAGAGGACAGCCACCCAAACGATCCCAGCGCCTAAAGATTGGAAAATGCTTGATACATTTAGACGACCAAGGTAGACCTCGATCGGAAACGAGGCAATGAAACGAAATGGCAAGTAAGCCAGAATTTGCTGGACCGCGTCCGGGAAAAAGGCGTACGGAAGAATTGCTCCGCCGAGAAGGGCCAGCGCGGTTTCTTTAAAGTATTGGAAGTGACGAGCTTCGAGTATCCAGAACGATAGGAGGCCAAGAGCCATGCCGAAGAGAAACTGTAGGGTGAAGGCCAAGGGGATGGCAGCCAACAGCGCCGCCCACCGCCAGGCCTCAGTCGGCAGTAAGAGGTGGTGCCGAACGAGGTAGACGACCGCCAGCGTAAAAGGAAGGGTCAGGGCCGTGCCGAAGGTCCGGAAGGCCAGACGGCTGGACCAGTAGTAGCCGAAGTACGACATCGGCTGGACTAGGTACTTGGTCAGCGTGCCTTCGCGGATGTTCTCCATCACCCCGTATTCCGGTGAAGCCCAGGTCAGTCGCGAGAAAACCGTGGCCACCACGGCATAGGTCAGGATCGCCTCATAGCTGAACCCGGCAGCACTGGCCCGTTCCTGGAAGACGGCGGTCCAGAGGTAGTAGTAACCGACCAGCGGCAGGAAGTTCAAAGCGATGTAGAACCAGAAAGCCCCACGCCAGGTAATACTGTTCTGAAACGCAGTTCGAAAAATCGCGACGTATTTTCGCACCTGCGTAGTCTAGCTTATTTTTAGCGTTCGCGCAATCGCCGTATTTGCGTTACTTATACTGCGGCGCTTTGACATGTAGAAAAAAAC
>JACQKH010000036.1 GCA_016204585.1 Candidatus Kerfeldbacteria bacterium | reverse complement strand
GGTTCATACTTCCCTACTTCCTTAAGAAAATCGTTTAAGGATATTAATTTTACTTTTTTGTTTCTCTCATGAAGTGCCGAGTCGATATTTTCTTTAATAAATTCAGACGTAATCGCATTATTTCCTACAACCAAAAAGATAGTAAATATAAAATCTTTGTACGTCCTATACTTTGCACTGACGTTTGACGAAAAGTGCTGTCTATCATTTGTTGGAAAAAAAACATCGACAGCAAACTTTCCAGTTTTGTGATAAATTAAAAAATCTACTTTTACCCATTGATTTTCGTTTATTACTACTCTTGCCTGATTATGTACAAACGGCTCGCCAAAGTATTCTATCAGTAACGAAGATAACGACTGTTCTGCGAAGTACCCACGCTTCCAAAGAAGTTTCGAACGTTCTGATCTCCACTGGCCCTTATTAAAATGAGCGTTTTCAAGACCTAATTTTTCCCGAATTTTTACAATTCCACCAAATTTCCTTTCGAGGGTTTTTACATTAGGAAGATAATCACAAATTACTAAATCGGATGCTACGGGCCAACGATTATTAACTCGAAAAAATTCCTTAAAACCTTCGAGAATATTGTCCAAACTCCAAGAAATGTGCCATTTTGGCTTATTCAGCGGACGGTGTAACAATCCTTTTTCTTGTCGATAATAATGCGGGGACACGAGTTGTTTCAATCCCCCAACCTACTGCGGCAAGTAATTCAACGGGTTGACTGGAATGCCGTTCAACCTGACTTCGAAATGCAGGTGCGGACCGGTTGTTAACCGGCCGGCTCCAGCCGTTCCCGGCGTTCCGCCAGAACTAGCAATGACCTGTCCCCGCTTGACCGTTTGACCTTCCAGTACATTGACCTGACTCAAGTGACCGTAGACCGTGGAAATGTTCCCGCCGTGGACGATGGTGATGAAATTGTACGCCGGCCAAAGGATATTACCCTTGCTGTCGCGAATCCAGTCGAGCTTGCGGGCAATCGCCACCACGCCGTCAGCAGAGGCCGTGACCGTCGTACCGTGCGGCGCGCGAATGTCAATGGCCGGATGCTCAAAGACCTTTCGGAAGGGATAAGTGGGGTCGTGAAAATAGGCGGAGATGCCAAGGCTGGAATCAATCGGCCAAGCCAGCTGTTCCGGCCGAAGGCTAGAAAGGTCTTCACCGCGATCTTTCAATCGCTGGTTAACCTGGTCAATCAGCGTAGTGATCTCGGTATCAACGGCCGCCGATTGCTGCCTGAGCTCAGACAGTAGTTCTTGATATTTCTGTTCCGAACTCTTAGTCGCTTCAAGCAGGTTCGTCTTATAAAGTTCTTGCTGCCCTAGCAGGGACCGTGCGGTCTCTAGTTCTTGACGCTTGGCGTCTAGGTCAGCTCGATTCGCGTCGAGGTCGTCCTTGGCTGTTTCGAGTTCTTTCTTGACGGTCACCACGCGGTCAAGCGCCACCCTAACCGATTCACTCAAGGCGTGGAGCGTCTGAACCCGGGCAAAAAATCCGGAAAAGGTCTGTTCTTGGACCACCAGTTCGAGATGACTGACCTGATCGGTTTCGTACAGACGTCGCAGGAGCGTACCCAGCTCATCCTGCTGAGCGGCAATTTCTTTCTCCCGAGCCACGATGTCCCGCTGGACGCGCTGGATCTGCAGCTGGAGCGATTCAATTTCGACCGTGTTGAGCTCGAGCTTTGTGCCAGTTTCCTTGATCGAGTCGTTAAGCTCGAACAGTTCCGACTCGAGGGAGGCCTGCTGGTCCTGCTGCTGTTCAAGTTGACGCTCGTAGATGGCGGTTTGCCGCTTGAGCTCGTCAATGGCTTTGCGTTTTTCCTCAATCTGCTGATTGAGTGTGTCAATCTCAATAGTGTCGGCGCTAGCGTTTGTATTTGAATTTGAATCAGAATTAATGTTTGTCGATTGGTCAGGACTCTGGGCCGCTGCCCACATCGCGAACAATCCCATCGCCAAAGCAAAAGCTGCCACTGCTAGAGATTGCGGTAGCCGAATCGGTTGGCGAAATATTGATTTTGTCTTCATTTATTAGACTGTTTCGAACGTTCAACAGTATAGCACGGATGTGCGCTGAATTCAAGACACAAAAGATCTGACGCGACGCAGGCTTTCTGTCTTCCCTAGGAGTTCGAGCATATCGAATACATCTGGGCTGGCAGCCCGGAGCGTCAGGGCCACCCGCAATGGCCACAGCGCTTCCGCATTCAGGCGACCGGCCGCGGCAATCGCCGAGATCATTTGCTTTTTTAACTCGCCCGCCGACCAGGGTTCGGACTGCCCAGCCAGCCACTTGGCGGTCCAAGCCAAATTGTCTTTGACTGCACGCTCACTCCCCTTCGGCGGAATCAATAATTGCCGATTGAATAAAGAAAATTCCTGATCCCAAACCGCCGGAAAGGCGAAGTTGATCAATTCATTGACGTCAGTCAACTTTTTCATTCGCTCGCGCACGGCTTTGACCGCCCTTAACTTCCATTCAGCCGACACGCTGGCGCCGGATGGGATATGCCACCATGGAGCCAGGCGCTCAACCAGACTGGCTGGCTCTAGCGATCTGATGTACGCGCCGTTAATCCATTCGAGTTTAGCACGGTCGAAGAAAGCGCCGGCCTGGTTAATCTGCTCAAGTCTGAACTGCTTGAGAACTTGCTGACGACTCAAGATTTCCTCATTCCCCTTAGGATGCCATCCCATCAGCACGAGGAAGTTTTGCATCGCTTCGGACAAAAATCCCTCATCCCGGAAGGTCAGGGCCGAGGTGGCGCCATGGCGCTTCGACAACTTCTGGCGGTCGCTACCGAGAATCAACGGCAGATGAGCGAAGATCGGAGCATCCCAGCCGAAAGCCCGATAGAGCAAAAGATGCTTCGGCACCGACGGCAACCATTCCTCCGCCCGAATCACGTGCGAAATATTCATCAGGTGGTCGTCCACCACCACGGCTAGATGGTAAGTCGGCCACCCGTCCGATTTCATCAGTACGCTGTCATCGAGAACATCTAAGGCAAAGGTCACATTGCCACGCACCAGGTCATGGTGAACTATCGTTCCGTGCACCGGGATGTTCAAGCGAACGACGGCCGGCTCGCCAGCCGCCACGCGCGCGCGGGATTGTTCAGGTGGAATGGCGACGCACTTCTTGTCATAACGCGGTGCTTGCTTAGCGGCCGTCTGCATCTGGCGGAGTTCGGCCAGACGTTCGGATGTACAAAAACAGTAGTAGCCACTCCCCTGCTCCACCAGCTGGTAAGCGTACTGACGGTAAAAATCAAGCCGTTGACTCTGGATATAAGGTCCGTACGGACCACCCTGAAGCGGACCTTCGTCAGGCTGAAGTTCGTACCAATCCAGGGCTTCGTAGATATGCTCAACACTGCCCGGAACAAGCCGGTTCTGATCAGTATCCTCAATCCGAAGGACGAAAGCCCCGTCGTGCTGGCGGGCAAACAGCCAGTTGAACTGGGCCATCCAAATAGTCCCGATATGAACCTCGCCGGTCGGCGAGGGAGCTAATCTGACGCGGACTGTCTTAGTTATTGCCATCAACCCTCAGTTTCTCCCGCAGAACCGCCAGCGGGAACCTCCAGATGGCCGTTACAATTCGCGGCCAACGTCGGCGCGGTTCCTGAAACAACCGCCACAGCCACTCTAGACCGATTTGTTGCAGCAGGCGCGGCGACCTTGAAATCACGCCAGACCAAAAGTCAAATGCTCCGCCGACACCCACCGCTATCCGGACACGGCCGAGTGTCCGGCGGTGTTGATCAATCCAAACTTCCTGTTTCGGTGCGCCGAGCGCCACCAACAGAAGCTGCGCCCCGGATCGCCTGATCCGCCAGGTTATGAACTTATCTGGCAAACGCCACCCAGAACGAAACCCACTGTCAACACCGACTACCTTCAGGGACGGATGCTGGCGAAGAAGATACGCGGCCGCTTGTTCAGCAATTCCTGAAGAGGCACCGAATAAAAACACTCCCCAGCCGTCAACGGCCGCTCGTTGGATGAGGGCCGACAGGAAATCCATGCCACTAACCCGCTGGAGGCGCGATCTCCCGAGAAGGCGACTGGCGAGTATTATGCCAAACCCATCCGGAATTGACAGATCAGCCGATTGGAGTACTCGGCGAAACTGCTCGTTATTTTTTGCCGCCATCACGAACTCCGGACCGGCGGTCACGACGTGGAAGAGCTGGCGGCCATGTATGGCGCCAGCGACGCGTTCGACTGCCGCCGGCCGCGTCACTGCATCAAAGGGAATTCCCAGGATCGATGTTCGATTGGTCATGCGCTGGTGACTGAAGAACTTGTAGTATAGCATGAATTTCACTATACTGAAGATTAAATGCAACACCGTCTGGTAGTTTTTTATCGTTTTCGCCCGGTCATTGCCATGCTGACCCTGCTGGCGTTTGTGACCCTGCCGATGATCCGGCCGCTCCTGGTCGTGCCAGTCGTCAGCGCCGCTTCGCCCAACGACTTCATCTTGAGCGACGCAGATATCTTCGACGTTAAGGCCATGAGCGTTGAGCGCGTCCGGTCGTTTCTTCAAAGGCAAGACGGTTTCCTAGCTGACTATACGATTAGTGATAACGGAACAACCAAGAGCGCGGCGGAGTTGATCGTTGAGGTCGGCCAGGAATTTGGTTTGAGTCCCAAGTTTTTCTTAACCCTGCTGCAGAAAGAACAGTCATTGGTCACCGATCCTTCACCCAGTCAGAACCAGCTCGACTATGCACTGGGCTATGGCTGCCCCTCGTCCTGCAGCCCGGCTTATCGAGGATTCGCCACTCAGCTTAGGGCCGCGGCTAAGAGAATCCGTGACGACTACCTACCGGCGCTGCAGTCTAGCGGTCAGTTTAACGGTTGGGGTCCGGGCATTGCCAAACAGACAGTCGACAGCGTGGTCGTCACGCCAGCCAATATCGCCACCGCGGTCCTCTACATCTACAACCCGTACGTGGGTAACCGCGGTGGTGGAGATCCGCGCTATGGCGGGAATTCTCTTTTTCGTTTTCTCTGGCAAAAGTGGTTCGTGCGAAAGTATCCTAACGGATCACTTCTGCGCGTGCAGGGTCAGTCAGGAATTTGGCTTATTCGGGATGGCCAGCGGTCAGCCTTTAGATCAAAGGCGGCCTTTTTAGCCAACTACGATTACGCTAAGGTAATCGTCGTCGACCGCGGCGCCATCGCCACCTACGACGTTGGTCCGCCGATCCTATATCCAGAACCGAGTCTTCTACAGGTCCAAAACGGCGGCGTTTACCTCCTGTCGAACGGAATGAAACGCCCCATTGCTTCAAGAAAAGTTCTACGGCTGATTGGGTATAACCCTGAAGAAATTATCCGAGGGGTCGATGAGGCCGATCTTAGTGGTTATCCCAAAGGACCGCCGATCACCGAGGCGGATGTCTTCCCCGAGGGCCGACTCGTCCGTTCCCAAACCACTGGCGCAGTGTTCTTCATCGATTCCGCCAACGTTAAACATATCGCGCATTCCAAGGAAATCTACCGTTCGCGGTTCCGCTATCAAAGATCAGAACCGGTTAGCGACGATTTCCTTCAAGCGCTGCCGGCTGGCGAACCAATGAAATTCCGCGACGGCGAGTTGATCGCTTCACGGACCGATCGGAAAGTCTACTTCGTTTCGAATGGCGCCAGACGCTACATTCCGGACATCGAATCATTCCGTGAGCTCGGCTTCAAAACAAAAAATATCATCTTTACCAACGACCGGGCCATCGCCGCGCAACCATTGGGCGAACCGCTGAGCGATGTAACGGTCAACAACTAAAAACAGCAGATGCCGCTCGTCGCCGCCAGCATCGTTCCCCATTCTCCGCTTCTCCTACCGACCGTTGGTAAAGACTACGCTCAGCAGACGAGGCGGACAAAACGAGCGATGGCCAGTGTGGCTTATGATCTATACGCCCGTCAGCCAGACTGCCTGATTATCCTCCACCCGCATGGTCGGCCGGTGGACGAGACGTTGGGCGCAAACGTCAGCGAATCATTCAATGTCGACTTCAAGTCTTTCGGCGATTTCGTCACAAACGCCCACTGGCCCGGGGCCTTAGCTCTAGCCTCGGCCATCAAGGAGCGGGCCGAGGACCACGGTTTTCCCCTGAAGTTCCGGCATGAGCCAACCGTTTCGTACGACGTCGGCGTGCCGCTAACATTACTGGCTGGCCACCTTCCAAAAGTGGCCGTTCTGCCGATCTGTCCTTCAACCCACGACCTTCAAACACACATCCATTTTGGTCGGCTGCTGGCTGAAGTTCTTCATCATAGCAAGCAACGCGTGGCCGTCATTGCCAGTGCCGAACTATCGCAACACGTCAGCGCCGCGGCGCCAAGCGGAATTAGGCCGGAAGGAGAATCGTTTGACAAAGCGATCACACGCGGCCTTGGAAAAAAGCGCTGGGAACACGTTTTGACCGGCATTGATCAAACGGTGGTCGAGCTGGCCGAGTCGTGCGGCTACCGCGCCCTGTTGATCCTGGCCGGCGTTCTCATGAAACGTAACTTCCACACGCACAAACTGGCTTACGAACACCCTTTTGGGATTGGTTTCCTGACCGTAATATTCAATGATGCCTGAAGTCACATGATCGTTAGCGTCGCCCCGCTGCTTCGACTCCCACGTACGGTTGACGTTTTCGACTACCGGATCACCAGGCGGGCGATGGTGCAGACCGGGTCAGTCGTCCTTGTACGATTCCGCCAAAAACGTCTGCTCGGCATCGTACTCGGACAAGTCAAGCATTCGACCGTTCCATTTGAGCGCTTGCGCGACATCGAGGGGATCATCTCAGAAGTTTCACTGCTTCCCGGACCGCAGCTGCAAGCTCTGATGGCGGTGGCTAGAGACAGCTTCACGTCAGTGTCAACCGCCCTGCGGAGCGTCATTCCTTACTTCCCACTCAACGCCAACTTGAAGCTTACGAGTCTCGCCGCCGATCGACCAGAGCCACGGCTCCGGCCAGAACTCGATCGAGAAACAAATAGTCCAATCAGAACAACGATTGTCGCTTACCTAAAGGATCAAACGAAATTAGCTTGGTACCGGAGTCTCGGGACAATGGTAACCAGAGCCAGCGCCTCCCTCCTTGTTCTAACGCCAACGATCGAGCGGGCCCAACGCCTGCAACGGTTTTTTCCAAAGTCCATTCTCTATCACCAGCGACTATCTGCCACCCAACGCCGAGCGGCCTTTCTCAATATTCGTCAGCAACCTGGCGCGCTTGTGATCGGTACGCGCTCAGCTGTCTTCGCGCCGGTTCAACGACTCGGCTTAATCATTATTGATGACGAACATGCCGACGCGCACGTTCAAGAAGAACCCAGCCCGCGGTATGATGATCGAGCGGTGGCTGAACTGCTGGCTCGAGCGAGCGGCGCCAAACTTATCCTAACCAGCCGGTTGCCCTCGCTGCTGTCAACCGCCCGGCACCCGGTCAGTCGACACCTCGACCGCCATCAACCTGGCCGATTAGAATTCCTCGATCTAGAGTTGGCTCGTCGCTCCGGCGACTTTAATATCATCACCGAAGCAGCGCGGGGCGCCATTACCAAGTGTCTTCAACAAGGAAACAGAGTGGTGATTATTCACCACCGCCGGACGCTCTACGGTTCACTGGAATGCCAGGACTGCGGTTACGTCCCGACTTGTCAAACGTGCTCGGTCCCGATGGCTGACGAAGGCGCCGTTCTAAAATGCCGACATTGCGGTACGGAATCGGCCATTCCCCGATCCTGTCCGCGCTGCCGAGGCACACTCAAAGGCCGCGGTCGTGGCATCCCGCACGTCCGGCGAGAGTTGTTGGCGCTGCCCGGGTTAAGCCCGCATGATCTCACAAAAACTTCCGTTATCATTCCGTCGGAATCAGATGAACTAGAGTCCGACGTCTTCTCGCTTGCTCTCATCACTCGACTTGATAGTCTGATGTCCGTGCCGCGGGCTGATGCGGAAGAACGCCTTCGACGATTGCTTATTACATTGCTGGGAAAACTGCCAACGAACGGGACCCTGCTCGTTCAGGGATCCGCCAGATTGCGGGCCGTCACCGCCTCGCTCTTCGACGAGAGCTGGCGGCGAGACGCGCGAATAATGCGCCAGCGTTTCGGCTATCCTCCAGCCTTACAGCTTCTGCTGCTCCGACGACGAGCTGATGCGAGGTCTCGAGGCCTGACCCCCGAGGAATTGGTGCTTGCGCTGCGACGTCATTCAGCCGAAGTTACGGCGGTTGGGCCGTTTCCCAGTCGCGGCCGGTCTCGTCTGGATCGAGGAGGGTCAGCCATCGTCCTCCGTTATAATCAGAACCTTCCCGATCCAATCAAATCCATCTTGCGTAGTCTTGACGAAGGATGGACCATTACTCATAACCCCGTCGAACTCCGCTGACTTGTCGTTAATAAAAACTCTTTGGTAAACTCATGTCTATGGCTGTCCGTGTAATTGTTAAACTCGGGAACCCCATCCTCCGGATCGTCGCCCAAAAGATCGCCCCCGATCGTCTTCAGACGTCCGCCATCCGTGAGCTGATTGTTGACCTAATCGTCACCATGCGCCAGGCCCGCGGCATTGGCATTGCCGCCCCGCAAGTCGGCGTCAGTCTGCAAATCGCGATCATTAATGCCAAAGACAAACCATTCGTCATCGTCAATCCAATAGTCACTAAAAAATCTCTCCGCTCGAGCGTGGCTGAAGAAGGCTGCCTGTCGATTCCCGGCGTGTTCGGTCAGGTCAGACGACCGGAAAACATTTCAGTCGCCTACCTCGATGAACGAGGTCAGCCGCGCACGGCCAAAGCGTCTGGCATGCTGGCTCGCGTCTTCCAACATGAGATCGACCACTTGAACGGCATCCTGTTCATCGACCGAGCGACAAACCTGACGGAAACACGTTCATGATTGAAAAAACGCGCGTCATATTTTTCGGTACCTCGGCTTTCGCGGTGCCGGTCCTTGAGGCGCTATCCGCAGTCGCCGATATCCGCCTGGTTATTACCCGACCTGACGCGCCAGCGGGAAGGGGAAAAAATCTTCAATCCTCGCCGATTCGGGCGCGGGCCGAATCGCTCAATCTTAATGTCCTGACGCCCGGGCCTGTTAATAATTCCGATTTTTATAAGGTCATAGACAATGCCCAGCCCGAGGCGGCAGTCCTGGCGGCCTACGGTAAAATCCTTCCCTTAGAACTTTTGCGAATTCCGGCCAAAGGCTTTTTGAACGTCCATCCATCGCTGTTACCTCGGCATCGCGGACCGTCCCCAATAAGCGGCGCGATTCTGGCTGGCGACGCCCAAACCGGTGTAACGCTCATTCTCCTTGACCAGGAAATGGACCACGGGCCGGTCATTGCCCAACGGTCAATTACCATCGAGCCGCACGAACACCACCCATCACTCGAACAACGCTTAGCGATGCTGGCCGCGGAGATGCTTCAGTCCAGCCTCCTCCCCTTTCTCGAAGGTCGGATCACTCCGCAAACACAAAACCACGACCAGGCCACGTTCACCAAACTCCTCAAGCGGCAAGACGGACTGATTGACTGGTCGCAGGAAGCGGCGACGATTGCCAAACAAATCCGAGCCTACGATCCCTGGCCCGGAACCGCCACTCAATTTCATAACCAGCCCCTGAAAATTCTCGACGGCCGGGCAGTTGACGGTCAGGCGTCTGAACCGGCCGGAACGGTGATCAACCATTTAGGCCAACCGGCCTTTGTCTGCGGCCGTGGCCTGCTAACGCACATCATGGTCCAGCCAGCTAATGGAAAACCAATGACCGCCGCCGATTTTGCTAATGGTCAACGCGATTTTATCGGACACCGGTTAGGCTAAGCCAAACGACCGGCGACTTCTTTCCAAAAATAAAGCGCGGGCTTAAGCCTGCGCTGGGCTTTTTCTGGGCGGAACTTGCGACCCGCGCGACACGCCACCAATCGCCAAGAAGGCCACCATCATCCCTCAAAAGTCAATCGTCACAGGTCAAACGTTTAAAAATTATTCAGCCTGCCTGGTTTTCTCCGTCACCCAAAAACCGAGGTATTTGCCGAGCATCAGTCGGGTCTGGGCATCGGTGGCTGGAATTGAACCGAAAATGATCATCGTCACCGGGAACAATACCCACTGAAGCAGCATCGGCAGGAAACCCAGAAAGCGGCGGCGGGCCGGCGGCGGCGGCGGAAGAAGGATGGTCGAGATGACGGCGCCGGCGATCAGGCCGACCGTCGCTAAGGTCATCAGCGTCTGCAGGACGTGCGGCGCGCTCTGAACAATCAGGGTGGTGTTACCCCTGGCCTGGGCCACACTGACTGGCAGCCAACCGAGGACGAAGATCAGGATCGGCGCGGTCGCCCAACTATAGACACCCTCCAGCTGGTTCCAGACGTACTTTAGTTTTTTACCGAAGCCGATGCGCTGATTGGTGATGAAGTTCCAGACCATGTAGGGAAAATTTTCAACTCCGTAGGCCCAGCGCCGCTGCTGTTTATATTGATTCACCACCGTCCGCCAGAACGATTGCGTGGCCACGGTGTCCATCGAAATCGGCAAGTAAAGCGGGGTCACGCGGTAATCGCCGTCATACTCAAGGAAACACTGAAGAAAAATCCTCGAATCTTCGGTCACGATGTCGTTCTGCCAAAAACCCACATCCACCAATGCCTGCAGGGGCATACTGTGGGAAGAAAACGTGAACAAGCGGTCCGGCCGGATAGTTTCGGTCATCAGCCAGAAGGTGGTAGAGATCGCCACGACCCGCGTTAAAGCCGGCGACTGCCAGATATTGTTGTGGTAAAAGGCCAACGGCTGGTAGCTGGTGCGGAGGCGATCTGGATGATGTAAATATACCCAGGTAAGGTAGGCGAAGTATTGGGGGTGAACGATAGAATCGACATCGAGCGTGGTCACCACCACGTCGGCGTAAGGAATTTTCCGCGCGGCGATAAACTTTTTGACCGCGGACTTCCCGGCCCAAGTGATATTCGCTCCCTTGCCGGCGATCTCGCCGGGAATGTTAGCCGGATGAAAGTTGACTAGCAGCCCCCCGAAACGATGGCCAAATTCTCGGTGAATTCCGGCCGCGTACTGACGGGTCTGGGGAAAGCGTTCTTCACAGGCCAACACGACCAGTAGTCGTTCTAAAGGGAATTTCGACTGAGCCAGAGCGCGAAAAGATTGGACCAACACTTGGTAAGGCTCGGCCGACACCGGCACCAACACCAAATGGTAAATCCTATCCCATCCAGCGGTGCGCTCCGCCTTTTGCAGCCAATCAATGACTACCGTGCGTCGGTAGCGACGGTAAGCAATCAGCAGGTAGACCAGGACGTAGATTGCCCGGATGAACCAATAAAGATCGAACAGAATGATGAAGACTATCACCCACCGCGGTTGCCAGAACGACAGGGCCGCGGCCACTATAAAAGTTGACCACACTAAAACACCTGGCAACATCTCCAGTAAGCGGTACTTAGCTCGATCGGACAAACGGAGCGTTTGGTTGGACGAAAAAGCTGCGAGCCACATGTCTCTAAACAAGCATACCGTCATGACAAACCGACGTCAAGGTCGGTTAGAACAGCGTGTACCGATGACCTCGTGAAACGGCTGTTATCCAGATCGGTCCGCGATTGAAGCTGATTTCTTTTCCGCGGCTATCCGTAAATATAGTCCGGCCGTAAGTCGTGGGCTTTCGCCAATTGACCGTAACGGATCGCCCGTCCTTCAGCAGAATCGCCTTTCCCCGACCAAGGATTTTCAGTTCGAGCCTACCTTGGCGATCGAGCACGCGTTCCTTCGGCACCAGCAGCAAGACTACATTCTTAGCATAGAGCTGTTTGCCGCTAGGGCGATCAAGGTGTGGTCGTCCGCCGGTAAATCGCCGGTAAATATTCCGCTGGCGGTCGTATTCATAGCGAACGTCATAGGTCCGGCCGGCGGCCAGGTCAACCTCGGCCCCGTGCAAACCCTTCCGCCGTTCGGCTAACGGCAGATCCAGCGAGAACTTCCACGGCCGGTAAGTCGGTTTGTACCGATCGTACCTGGCTTGCCTCAAGGCTTGGGTCAGAAGTGGGCTGTTGGTGAAAAGGTTGTGGACGCCATTCCCACCATAGCGGAAAAAATACTTAGCCGTTTTCCCTTTAATGCCTTCGACGTTGGGCATTCGCAAGCTATTCAACAATCTCAGACCGTCCGGACTGCCGCCGGCGTGGGCGAAGGCCGCCCGGTATTCGGCCGCCCAGCGCACGAAGTACGGACGAGCCGAACGTACCGGACCGATCAAGCCGACGTCGCGGCTGGAAAAAATGGCCATGAATCTCGGAATGCCGCCTTCGGCCAGCGCTTCGTAGACGACCGAGGCTTTTTTCAATCCGGCCGGCGGTCTGGCGTTAGCGTGACCGTCAATCATTACCGCGAACAGCCAAGGGTTAGCCCGTGATTTTGGCACTGGCATGCCGTCAATGCGCCGAGAAACGTTTGCCGCTAAAACTGGATGCGCAAAAAAACCGAGCAATAGGGCTGCGGTGGTGAGATATATCCGAAAAAAGCTGATCTTTTGTTTTTGTCTCACGCATATTAGTATAGCACGTTAATCAAGAAAAATAAAGTGAGGGAAGCATCCGGACATGGATACTCCCCTCTTACTCGTTCCGCCTTGATGAAGTTGAATCCTCCTTTTGCGCCGCCTGGTTGAACCAAGGTGATTGGTCAGCTAGTGGCGATCGAAGGAGCAACTCAAGCTCGGATCACGTTTCAACGCGGTCAGGGTACGTTCGACCGCTAGCTTGATCGCTTGACCGCGCGGCGGTACGCCGGTGATAGATTCGGCGTATGCTTGGCCTTCCCTGGCTAGTTCGTAATGGGCGTGCAACTCCTGGTAAACCGGGCCGGGCCGGCCGGTGCCGATCACGTAGCGCGTTCCTCCCTGCGCGGGATCTCCGTCCCACAGCTCGCCGAAAGCCTTGATCCCCGTGGCGCTGCCGATGTAGAGCAGTTCCGAGGCGCCAGCGATGCGATCGGTGGGCAAGTCGCCATACTTCACGGCCAGACCAATTCGCGGGGCGACGGTCTGCATGAACCAGGCGCACTGAGTGCTCGGCAGGATTTCTGACTGCGCGGGGTCAGGCGTGATGAACGCACCGTCCTCAACGATGGCGATCGCCTGACCGGGTCCATCGAGGTTACGCCACTGGCCGTCGGAACCAAATCGTCCCATCATGGCTTCATTCGCGCCGACCATGGCCGCCTCATCCGACGCCATCGTACCGGTTACGTATCCGGCGATGCCTTTCATCCACGTCGGGAAGAAACGGTTAAGCGGCCGCTCGAACTGGTGGTAAATCATGGCGATGGCCGTTGATCCGTCGGCTACGGCGATATACCCTGGCCAGTGCTCGGTAACGACGGCATAATCGGTCCAGCAGCGCTTCTTCGGATCAGGATCCCAGGAACGAACATGCAGACCACTGCCGATGGTATGCGGAGGCGGCGGAGTCCGTCGCAATCCCCGACCGAACCACGGGCGGACGTAGGAGTTCATTCCCGGATTGAGTGCGACCGTGATCAAGATTGCTTCACGGAAATCACCGAACATGAATCCGCGCCAACCGATGTGTTCGTAGCCATCGGGAATTTCAAGACGCAACGTCTCCGCCCCGACAACCGCCCGCTCGAGATGTTCATCGAGAAGGAAGATTCCTCCAGCCTGGAGGAAGTACCGGATGCCCTCAAAGAGGCCGGCGCCGTAGTGAACCGCAGCTTCCTTGATACAGAGATTCCCTGCTTCGATGTTCGTCCACGCCCCACGCCGGAATGCATGCTCGATATCAGAGGCAAGCATCCTGGCGATCTGCTCCCTCGTCGGGAGATGTTGCAACGCAACACTCATGTCCTTCACCTCCAGGCATTTTGCCTCGGCCGTAACGCTCCATCAAACAACAACTGCAAAGCGGCTTGTATCGAGCAACCCCCTCCCCTGCCGAAAAAACAGGGCGACCCCTGTTTTTCGACGTTATCGAGCTATCCCAGCCTCAATTAAGAGAAGGGAGCGGATGAAGATTGAAAATGAAATCGCCAGTATCCGCACGAACAAACCCTAACGCGCGCGGCTATTATTGTCAACTTTTTTGTTTGTCTAATTCGGGAATGACGTCACTTTCACGCGGACTAAACCACGACCGGGCATTCTTTTTAACAGCCCGGCTTTGGCCCCGACGTGCTGGAGCACGGATTCAGAGTTGGCCGTGGCAAACTGCAGCGATCGCTTGATGTCGCCGCCGGACTTGAGGTAGGTTCCCAAGAACCCGCAGCCGAAGGCGTCGCCGGCGCCAGTCGTGTCCACCACTTTGATTCCGTGCGTGGCTGACTGGTACTTCCGTTGATTGTCGCAAACCACCGCTCCCTTGGTTCCCTCGGTAATGATGACTAGTCCTGGTAAAGCGAAGCAGAGCTTGGCGAAAACCATCCGGTCATGCGCATAATCAACACCCAGCAAACTGGAGGCCTCTTCGCGGTTTAGGAAAAGCATGTCTGTCTTTCTAAACAGCGGCAACAGCTGTCGATATCCCCAAGCCAGTTCGGCAACACCGGGGTTCCAAGCGATTTTGGTGTGAGCGCGCAAGGCCTGTTGGAAGACCGCCCTAATGACTGCGGCTTTTCCACCGAGCGCCGTCAAATACATCCAGCGAGATCGCATTTTCGATCGCGGCAACTCGTCAGCTTCGAACTTGGCCGAGGCGCCGCGGTAGACCAGCACGGTCCGCTCGCCACGGGGGGTTAACAGAATCACCGAGTAAGCGGTCATCGCTCGTCGATCGTGTACCACCAGCGAGGTGTCCACGCCTTCGCCAGCGATTGTCCTCAACACTTCTTTCCCGCGAACGTCAGCGTGGCCGATCCGACCAACAAAAGCCGTCTTCAATCCCTGTCGCGCAAAGCCGACCGCGGTATTGGTCGCGCCGCCGCCGGTGTCGAACAGGATTTCCTCGATGTCGATTTTCGATCCCAGGGCAAAACATTCCGCCTCACCGGTGGAGAAGCTTGGGTCCTTCATGATGCGGATGTGCTTGCTCCGCATGAAGACGTCCCGCGTCGCTGAGCCAATGGTAATGATATCGTACATATCGGCAGCTATTCCATCTCCTCTCGTGCTATTAGAAATTGTACTATCGAGGACGACTCTATGGCAAACCTGTTCAACGAGCGGTTAACGGCAATGTAACCAAGCGATCAACGATATCTCGCGTGTTCTCAACGCGAAGATGCCAAAAGAGTTTTGCAACCTTGTCCTCAAGGCTTTGGGCCAGCGCTTGTCGGACACCACTCGGAAGTTCTGCTATGGTTTTTTGAAAGTGCCCCCATGCAAACTTCCGATGGGGGTATAGAAACTGCTCCTCCGTCTCAGTCGGCTCGTGCTCTTTCGCGTAGTGCTGGTCAACATACGCATCGATTTCTTCCCGGAGCTCCTCGGGAAATGCCGGATGGTGAAAAATGATGTTTTGAAATTCAGTGGAGAGATGAATCTCAGCGGTACCGGAGTCCGGGAATTTTCCGAATAACTCCTCAGGAAGTGTGGAGGCGCCGTGCTGCACAGCGCCAGCGAGGCCATACTCCTCCCTGGCAAGCCGAGACAGCTCGTTCAATGTTGCAAAATCTAGACGGGCCTTCACCACTGAACCACCGGGGCCAGGGATTCCTCCGTGGCGAGTACCAGTTTGAACTGCAACCTTGCTGATCCCCTCCACGTTCCCGAGCTTTGACTTGAACACGCTCATAAAACCATGCAAATCCTCAGCCGTGCTGTTGCGCCCGCCGATCTCTCCAATTTCTCCGCCAATGGTAAGAGGGGCGCCATTACTATCGCGGCCAAGCCTGCGAATGTACCGCGTCAAATGCGCGGTGATCTCTCCGTTGCGCGCTTGCTGATCTTCAGCGTATGACTTCGAAAAGTCTACTGTCGTCGAGGCATCAATATCGACATTAAAAAAACCAGCTGCGTATGACTCCTCAATCAGCTTCTCCAGCGAACGAACTTCCTCATCAACCCCCAGCTGAGTGTTAATCCGATAGTGATCCCCTTGCAAAAACAGGAATCCGGTGTACCCTTCTCGGATCCCGGCGGCGAGCGCAACTGCCGCGATATCGTCAGGTCGCTGGTCGGTATATTCCATTTCTGAACGGGCAAGTTCAATGATGAAGGCACCAACCTTTTGTTTTATCGCAGCTCTGAGAATGGCACGACAAAAATCAAAACTTAGCCCTCGAATGTTCAGGGCCGGGACGGTAAAGGGGAATTGCTGTGGAGAACGCGCGCGTTCGCGGTACATGTTGTACAGAGAGCTGAGGACAATCCCATGCTTACCCGCGAGCTCTTTGATCGTTTGCCGTGATTGTTGCTTCTGAGGATCACTTGCGAACAATACATCATGCGCAAGGGTGTCAATCACTGGAGGCGCAGAATCCATCATACTTACATCATACCAAAGAAGCGGCGACCACGTAAGCGTCCGCCGCCTCGCAATCGCGAAGCGTTACCTCACGATCACCGTGCCGCGCCGGAAAGAGTTGAGATGGTCGTGGTAGCTGAAGGTTCCGGCTTTGCTGAAGGTGTATTGATACACCTGGCCTTGGCTTAAGCCGTCAAGCGAATCGAATCCCGGCAGGCCGGTGTGAGCGGGGTGCGGGTCGGTCGCTGGCTGGTGGGGGTTCGAGTCCTGGTTTGTCCAGCTAACCGTACCGCCGACCCTAACTCTGACCGTGGCCGGTTCGAATCCAGTGCTGGTAATCTTGACCTCGGCGCCGAGTGGAGCGACGCCGGCGTTGACGCTAGTTTGATTGTCGTTCGTGTTTGCCAAATCGATAATCGGGACGTTTGCATTAGACGTATTAACATTCACTATTACGGTATTATTGCCGCCGTCACGGCTGACGGCGTTATTTGTTACCGCCCTTGGCTGACAGCCGGCGCCGACGAATAGCAATATTGCTGAGGCCAGAACAAAAAACACTCTGATGTTCATTAACTTTCTGGCAAGTGGAAAAATAGCTTTCATGAAAATGTCTGCTATCTGGTAGTAAAATATCAATCAGGTCGCCTCAGGCCTTGGTCTGGGGCATGCCCAGCAGTTCCTTGGCCTCGGCGCTCATCTTGTCCGGCGTCCATGGCGGATCAAAGGTTAAATCAACCTTGACTGCCTCGACTCCGGAAATGCCGCGCAAGGCGGCGCGGACGTCGTCAATGATGGTGCTGATGAGCGGACAACCGGGCGTGGTTAAGGTCAAACGAACAACCACCGTTGATCCCTCGACCTTGGTCTCATAAATCAATCCCAAGCTCACCAGGTCAAGCCCCAGTTCGGGGTCCTTGATAAAGGCCAGGGCTTGGAGAATCTGCGGTTTTGTAACGGGGCTCATGACGACGGAGACGGGCGGAGGGCTTTAATCAGTTCCTCGCTCAGCTTTTCGGCTCCGGCTTTATTGAGCTCCGTTGTACTGGATCGATAGGCCGCTGACAACAACAGGATGGATGCGTCCACGAACGTTCCTTGTCTTTCAATGGTTTGCTTTAACCGGGCCGCTAATTGAGTATTGCCATCGCTGCCAATCCCTCCGAGGACGACCGTACGAACGCCCGCCTGTCGAAACTTAGTCAGCAGCAGTGCCAAATTTGAGGAGGTTTCGTTAAATGGAATATCGCTCGCTCCGTCATATCGAATGATGTCGAGAATCATTATCTTCGGCGGTTTCCGGAAGATTGGGGTGAGTGCGGTTAAGGCCTGGCGAGAGTTTATATTAGGTTGGGACTGAATTTCAACCTGGTAGGCCAGCGCGCTCTCAAGCTTCGGCCTAAGCACTTCCACGTTACCAGTTGACAGCGAGCCGCCAAACAGAACGATCCGATCGTCTGGACGGGCATCCGTCTTGCTAAACAATAGATCGGTGACGTTACTAGCTGCATCGCCTGGATTTGTTAATAGATTTTTGTTCCCTTGGTCAATGGGGGTAGGTCTTGATCCTGACCAGAAAAAAATACCAAGTAAAACAGCGATCAACGCCAATGAAACCAACACGACGATAACAATTGGCCGATTGTTTGGCATAGTTTTTATCGGCGTCTGCGTTTGACTCTAATAAAACCTCCAAACGGCACAATCTCAACTCCTCGACCCTCCAGCTGATCAGCGAACAAGTTCATACCAATTGAATCCGATGACATATGACCAGCGATAATAGCATTGACGTGGGCTTTTTCCGCTTCTTCCTTATGCTTTTCCGACATGTGCATGCCGATGACCGTGCCGATCCCGGCCTGGGCCAGTCGATGATAGATTTCCGGCGCGCCTTCCGTTCCGCCGGTCAGTTCGGTCAAGGCAATCTTACCGGCAAAGCGGTCGGGCCGACCGGCGAACAGTCGCGGTCCCGCCTTCCACTTAGTGGCCTGGCGGTACTCGGGAATCGTCTTCAACAGCTTTAACACGTCGCCCACCAGTTCGAGCTTCTTTTGGTTGCGCTTGACTAGCTTGTCCAGGAACGAGGCCACCAGGTTATCGGAGGTGGTGTGCGCGGACATGAAGGCCAAGTCGAGCAGCCGAGCGGCGTCAACGTCCCGCTGGTGGTTGATTGGTGAAAGCTTCCGACTGACCTCGTCAATCCGGACATGGAGCAAACCCTGGGCGACGTTGATTGGCACGCCGTACTTGGCCAAAACCTCGGCTTGCATGTGCATGACTTCGTGCAGACCGGCCAGCGCCGTGCTGACCGGATGATGTGTGATAATTAGATCGATTGGCTTCTTCTTAGCGATTTCGTAGGCCAGGAGAATCTCCGGCGTCTCCACGTCAATGCCCATGGCTGCTCGCTTGACGATCTTGTTCAAGTTACCGACGTAGACCCGAGTGTCGGCGTAGGGGTTCCACAGGTCCTCGCGGTCGAATTCTTTTTTTTCGTCCGGTTCAAGCTTGGCAAATCGTTCGGCCATTCGCTTAAGGTGGCGCTTGACTGCGGCCACGCCCCGCAAATCATTTTTGATTCCCAGCTCAACCGCCAGTTTGTAGATTTGTCCGACTGTTAATGCCATAAAGTTGACTATCCTTATCAAAACTTCCTAACACCGCCACTATACCAAGAAACCCACGACTTGTCAGCCTGGCCTTGAGGTGATGTAGTCCTGGCTGTGAACTGAACGGCCACAAGACAACGCTTCAAAACGATCGTTATCTTTACTCCTCGATCGGCGCTTCGTCTTCGGGAATCTCCGTTGACCCAAACTTCTGGCGAATTTTTTCAACTCGCTGGTTGACGGACTTAAGCTTTGCTTTTAGCTGTTGCGAAAGCTCTAAGCCGCGCTCGAACTTGGCAATGGCCTTGTCTAAATCCAGGTTATCGCTTTCGAGATCGGTAGTAATTTTTTCAAGTTCAGCAAAAGCCTCACTAAAACTAAGTTGTTTTTTTGATGGTGTGGGAGGAGTCATGAAAGTTTGGTTATTTCCGAATCGGCCTGGCCAGTGCCAAAGCGCGTGCGGATCAGTTGTCCGATTGACAGCCCTGAACTCGAGCGAACAATCGTCCCATCTGATTTCATGGTAATACTGTAACCTCGTTTAAGAATAGCTAATGGAGAGAGGGAGTGCAAGAGCGAAGCCACAGTCTGGAAACGTTCGGCCACCACCGATAATCGGAACTTTAGGCGCTGGGAAAGCTTGGTAGATGCATGTCCGAGCTGTTCTGCCAACAGGCGAAGGTGGTGACTCAAGGAATCCGTTCCCGAAACGAAACGTTGGAGCGCCTGATCAATAACGACAGTCTGGCGCTCAATCCCTGAACCCAAACGCTGAGTGAGTTCGGACAGCCGATGTTCCTCAAGCGCATAAAGCGCGGCTAATCCTCGAGAAATCCGGGCGGAGAATTGATCAAGCTGATGAATCACCTCGACCCGGTCCGGCACCACGCGCTCAGCGGCGTTCGACGGTGTTGACGCTCGTGCATCTGCCACTAAATCAGCGATGGTGATGTCACGCTCGTGGCCGACACCCACAATCACTGGAACATGACAGCCAAAAATCGCCCGAGCTACTGCTTCATCATTGAACGACTGAAGGTCTTCCAACGAACCTCCGCCACGCGTAAGAATAACGACCTCAACGTCGCCAGTGCCGGAAAAATGTTCGAAGGCCTGAACTATCTGGCGGACAGCTCCAGTGCCCTGCACTGGTACACCGGCGAACTTCACGCGGACCATCGGCCAACGGTTCTTCAAAATACGCAAGACATCGGTGTAGGCAGCCGCATCTGGTGAAGTGATGAGGCCGATGGCAGTGGGAAAAGACGGCAGCGGACGCTTGCGCTCCGGTCGAAATAATCCTTCGGCTTCAAGCTTTCTTTTGAGATTCTCAAATGCCTTCCGCAAAGCGCCCTCGCCGACGAGTTCGACCTCGATTACGCGAATATGAAAGCCGCCGTTGCCCTTAAACAGAGACGGCGACCCGGTCACCCGGATTTCCATGCCATCTTCCAGCGCCGCTCGCACCTCGTGCGATAAACCAAAACACAACACCCGCGAGTGCTCGTCCTTCAACTCAAAGTAGATCAGATTATCTCGTCTGGTCCGGTATCCCGTGACCTCGCCTTGCACGCTGACCACGGCCACGGTCTCGCGCAACAGGCCGCGAATTGATTCGATGAATTGGGAGACGGTGAGGACGCTTGGCATGACTACATTCTATCACTTCTCTTATGCATTGACACATCAGAATGAATTTGCTAGATTTGCCCGGCTCGTTCGCTCCCTGAAAACTACTATCGGTTCAGGCGGGTGAATCACGTCGAAGTCAGTCGTTAACCACATGGCCAAGGAGGTCTCCCAGTGACCCGTTTTGTTGTTATCGTACTGCTCATGCTTCTCGCAATCGCTTCGTGTTCCAACACGCCTGCGACCAAGCCAACGGTCAATACCACCTGCATCGTCGGTGACCTCAACCAGCCGCCGTCAATCACCATCCTGACCGCGCCGCCGGACTGCTGTTACGGCAGCTGGGCTGGTAACATCACCGGCATAGTCAACAACGTCGAAACGGATTCGATCAAGGTCGTGCTCTATGCCCAGACGAACGTGTACTGGGTGCAGCCGTGGGCGGCCGCCCCGAACACCTACCCCGCCTGCGACGGTACCTGGAGCAACGGCACTCACGGCGGACACCATTACTGCGCTATCCTGTGCAAGCGCTCGTGGGTTCCGCCGGCGACCCTCGGTTATCTCCCGCCGGTTGGCGGCGAGATCCTGGCGATCACCTGCGTCCCGACGCCAGTCCGGACGCTTTCCTTCGCCGGCTACACCTGGTGGGTGAAGTCGAACGCCGAGGTCAGGGTCGATCCGGGTCCGAACTACTTCTCCGACAGCACGGCGAACGTTTGGGTGGATGGGCCGGGCAACCTTCACCTCAAGCTCACCTATCGCGACGACAAGTGGTACTGCCCGGAGGTTTATTCGGAGCAGTACTTCAACTTCGGCCGGTTCCGTTTTACCATCCAGGGGCCGATCGACGTCCTTGACCCGAACGTGGTGGCGGCCGGATTCATCTACGCCAACGTGAACCAGGAAGTCGACATCGAATTCAGCCGGTGGGGCGATCCCAACGCCCAGAACGGCCAGTACGTCATCCAACCCTGGAACACGTCTGGCAACCGCAACCGCTACAACTTCACGTTGACCGGCCCGACGAGCACCCACGAGTTCATCTGGTGGCCGGACTCGGTCTTTTTCGAGAGCCGTCAGGGCGACATGGACGGAGGCGGCGCCGTCATCCAGTCGTGGATGTATCGCGGTAACGATTCGCCGCCGGCGAACCAGATGCGGATGCGCTTCAACGTCTGGCTTTTTGGCGGCAATCCGCCGACCAACGGCCAGGAAGTCGAGCTCGTCATCACCGACTTCCGCTGGCAGGACATCACGACCCCGGTGCGGCGGTCGAGCTGGGGTCAGGTTAAGACTCGGTACCGGTAGGCCGAGCTGGCTCTTTCATGACGCCCCCGTGCCATGTACTACTCACGAAGTTCGAGTACATGGGCGGGGGCGTTTTACTTTTCATAAGCTGACTACGAATAATCACCTCTCCTGTCCTTCGCGTAAAGCGACGTGGTCGCCACGCGACTTTACCCACGCACCAGAAAGCCACGGGTGTAAACCCGTGGATGAATGGCTCTCGGTGCGGGGTT
>JACQKH010000038.1 GCA_016204585.1 Candidatus Kerfeldbacteria bacterium | reverse complement strand
TCTAACTTCTCATTTCTAACTTCTAACCTCTAAACTCCAACATCTACTCGTTCGACTTGCATGCCTAAGACACGCCGCCAGCGATCATCCTGAGCCAGGATCAAACTCTCAAATAAGACGCGCACGGGTTGTTACCCACCGTGCACCGCGATTCGCTTTTGGGAATGTCCCGCTCCTGGCGGAGCGCGACTGGTGGAATCGCTGAAGAACCTAAATTGACGTAATTTTACTTATTCCTTACCGCATTTCAGTTGTCAAATAACTGGAGGTTGGAAGTTGGAGATTGGAGGTCGGATCCTTTGGTGATCTGACCTTCCTTGCTCCATTCTTGATTCACAACACTTTACTGACCATTGCTTGTGAGCAGAAACTGGTGTGAATTGGTCCGACTCCTAACCTCTTACTTCTAACTTCTAAACTTACAAAAACAGTGAGTGCCGAACATTCAGCAATCCCTGTTTTCTCCCGTCCACAACCGGACGGGCAGGATTCGTTCTTAAAGTGCGTTATTTACTGCCGAATGTATCGTCTCCTTTCATGAGGCCCCGTGCCCGTTTGGGCTTTACGGGGACGACAATAGATTATCGGACAATTTGAGGATAGCCCGGACAAGAGATCTTGTCAAGTCGGCGCTAGGGGTTGACTTTTTCACCCTTTTAGTGCTAGATTATGGCGTTCCAACTCGGAACCAATCTGCTGCGTCGAATCATCAAGACGCAGCGGTACTGCACCTTGAAAATTCGACCTACAATCGGGAGGGACGATGAATCTAAAGCTGCCCTCCCGGAAGAAAATCTGGGAGTGGATTCGGCGGTATGCTCCTCAGGAACTCGTGGCGCTGCTCTTCGCGCTCTACGCGGCGAACATGCTGCGACCGCTGTTCCTCGATGGAAGATTCAGCTGGAGCAAGATTGCGGCGGCGTACGTCGTGACAGTCGCGGATGCCATCGCCTACTACGGCTACGCGCTTGTCCGTGAACTACTCATACATCGCCACAATCACGCTCGAGGCATAAGGGCATTCGCGCTTGCGTTTCGCGACGTCGTGCTTGAATACAGCGCGGCCGACACGATTGACACGGTCGTCACCCGGCCGTTCTTCATGTTCTGGGCGCCGCGCTTGGTTGGCAGCATCAATCTCGGCATCATCATCGGCCAAGTCTTGGCCGGCGCCACGTTCTACCTGATGGTTGTTCCGGCCTACGAGTGGCGAAAACGTCACATCAAATAAACCGACCGTTCGCGGTCGCAACTACGACGCGACGAAGTGATCCTAAACAAGCCCGGATTGATCCGGAGGTGCAAAGGAGGGTTGCCATGGATTCGAAGGAGCTAGAGACGGTTCTTTTACAAATCCAGGAACGTTTAGGCGTACGATTTGCCAACCAGGGATTGCTACTGCGGGCAATAACCCACCACACGTCGGTCGCCAGCTCCGTCACCCGTGAAAAGATGTCTTCATCCAACGAAGGTCTTGAGTTTCTTGGGGATCGAGTGCTGGGGTGCGTTGTTGCTTCGATGGTCGTCATCGACTTGCGATCGGCGAAACCGGGTCGGCTACACGATATTTTCGGCCGACTCGTTTCTGAGCCGATACTCGCGTCGATTGCCAGGGATCTGAATCTGGGCGACTACCTTCTCCGCGATGCACGGGTGATGAAAACAGTCTCCTCACGGATGCTAGCCGAGACATTCGAGGCCCTGGTCGGTGCAATGTTTCTCGACCAAGGGTACGAACTAGTCAATAGTTTCTTACGGAGCTTGTATGATCCTCGGCTGGAAGAGTTCACCGCCCGTGGGGCTGAAGGTGTCAGCGCCAAGCAACGCCTCGAGGATTACGCTCGGAAAAGCCTAAACGCTATCCCGCGGTATGAGGTGGTACGGACATTCGGTCCAAGCAACAACCCAGTTTTCGTGATGGGCGTGTATGTCCGCAACCATCTGTTGGCCGAAGGCGAGGGGCACAATAAGAAGGCTGCCTCAAATGCCGCGGCGAGAGAAGCGCTGGCAAAGCTGCGCATTCGCTGATTAATTTTTTCAGCGGCTACAACGCGACGAAGTGAACTGGCTCTGCGTGAGCCAACAAAGCGAGATCCATTCATGCCGCAAGTCAAGGTGTCCATCCCACACCATCTCAGCCAAGATGGTGCCGTTACACGCATCAAGAACCTGGTGCCGCGCTTGAAACAGAAGTACGGTAACAGAATCACGGATGTTCGTGAGCGCTGGGACGGTTCCGCCGCCGAATTCGGATTCCGGATCAAGGGAATCTTCCCTATTTCGGTTTCTGGCCAGCTGAACGTCTCGGAAGAATCCGTCACCATCTCCGGCAACCTGCCGGCGATTGCCGGTCCCTTCCAGGGTGAGATCGAGGAGACGATCCGAAGCGAAGCCGAGAAGCTACTGTCGTGAAACGCGACCAAGTGATGCTTCCACCCCCAAGCCAAGGAGGCGAGCCGTGAACGGAACCTGTTCAGTGTGTCGTGCGACGGTCGAGCTGTGCGACTTCGAGCGTCGAGTGGTGATCAAGCCGCACCACGACGGCGACGACAACTTCTGTGCCGGCAGCCACGAGCCGCCGGTCAGAGAGATGGCGGAAATCCCGGACTAGCTCAACCAACCCCTGTGTTCCAATCGTCCTCGGCCCAACCGAGGAGAAACACATCACACGAAGGAGGTCTGATCATGAACTCTGAAGCGCAGATGGTAGATCACCAGCATCGCTTCATCATCATAACCGTGCTGATCTCCCTGGCTGTTATGATGGCAGCCCTCATCGGGTTGACGCACTGGAACTTCAATCTTCATGAACAGCCCTGGAACTCGGCCCGTACGCTGACGGTCAGCTCGGTCGCCGAAGTGGGGGAACTGCGCGTGGTGTCGTTCACCAATACCGACACGGTGCTGATCTTCACGCATTCCCCGGACGGGTGGTTCGTGCCGTCCCTCAAGCTGAACGCCATTCGGTACGGGGATGTCTACAAAACGAGGCATACCCTCGTTCGCTACTACCTGACCAAGCCGGATGGGAAGGCCGAGGTCCGGGAAACGGCCGATGATCTCCTCGTCGACCGTCAGACGCTCATAACCGCTCTCTCGGCCTGGCCAAAGCCGGATGCCAGACCCTGACGCGACCTAGCCGCGAAAAACTGAATTCGTCCTGTGTCCGAATCCCGATTCGCGAAACGGACTCAAAACGAGGAGCAACACGATGTTCAATGCCGGGATAATCGAGCACATGGTCAGGGAAGGCAGCCTAGACTGGACCAACAAGCAGATCATCCAGATGCTGGAGGACATCGCCGCTCGCTGGAAGCTCAAGCATTTCTTGGTCCGCAACGAGCCGGAGCTGCGGATACTCGAGCAGCAGGCTGCGGTCGCGGTTAAGGCGGCGACCTTCAAGCCTGAAGAGATCCCCGCCCTCCGTTCGGCGCTGAAAGCATTCATCAGCGCGGCCGACAACATCAGGCTCCAGGCGGAGATGCGAAAATACCTGATAATCTGCCGACCCGTCTAGGGTAGTAGGTCGAACAACGCGTGCCGAAACGTGCCCACCTTCGCTCGTGAAATACACGAGCTACGGCGGACGCGCAAGGTCGCACAATCCCGCACCTATCGTATCAATCTGCACGCGATAGGTGCGGGAACAGAGCCCCAACGGACTGAACATCCGGTGGGGTTCTTCTTTTCCCAAATCCGGTACCACCGTTCGTTAAAAACAATCTGTAGCCTGCCCATTTACCACCGCCTTCGGCGGGGTCCCGCCAACGGCGGTGATGGGCCTTTGACCAAGGCCGATGAATCGGCGCGCTACAATGCGGGGCGACGACGCTGGATTATTTAAAGATTCACCCGATTAAAAACCGTGCCGCATCCGCACCTCCAACGCCGCGCTGAAAATTCCCAAAATGACCATCATCAACCCCAGCGCCAGAATGACGTTGAGAATCGGAAACCACTCCGCTGCTTTCGAAACCAACAAAATCATTGGCAGGCCGACCAGGTTCATCAGCGTAATCAGCGACCCGAACACCCGACCGCGGGTGTGATTCGGCGTTTCTTCATGAAAGGTCGTCTGGGCCGCCACGATGATGAGCACGTCGGCAAAACCGGTCAGAAACACGAGCGCCATGGTGTACCAAAGCTGGAGCGTGTCATTGACAACGGCCAGGTTAGGGTCGCCGATGTGCGTCACCAGCGGCAAGAGGCAGAGCGTCAGGCCGGCTCCGAGAACGCCGCTCGCGATCAGCGTTCCTTTCTGCCAGCGCCGTTTCAGGATGTTGCCGACGACCGCGCCGAGCGCCGCGCCGATGCCGGCCGGCAAAATCAGGTACAGGGAAATCTGCTGGACAGTAAAGTCCAGCGTTCGCTTGGCCAGCGCCGGCAGCAGCGCCACGATCGAGCGCTCGATCGCAAAGACGATGGAGAATTGAACGACCAGCGGAAAAATCTTTTGGTGGGTTCGGACGAAACGAATCCCGTCTTTGATTTCTCCGCGGAGCTGCTTAAAAAATTCTCTCATCCGCATTGCGTGTTCAAGATGGCCGGACAAGCGAGGCAGAAAAGCGTTGAGAACAGCCGATAAGATAAAAGCGAAAAAGAGGATGGCGTAAACCTTGGCACTGCCGAATGCTTGCAGTAAAGGCCCGGCAATCGAGTAGCCGATGAGAAAAGTGATATAAACCGTTGAAACAAAGAGTGAGTTGGCAATAAAAATTTCCTTGCGATCAACCACCTCGGGAATGGACGAACTTTCCGCCGGACCGAAGAACTGGCTGATCGCCGAAATCATGAAACCGAGGGTAATCAGCGCGAAGGGGGAGTTGCCAAACAAGAAAAAACCGACCACCACGAACGCCCGGCACAGATTGGACAGCAGCAGGACGACTTTCCGGTCGAACCGGTCAGCCAGCGCTCCGGCTAACGAGGCAAACAGCACCGGCGGCAGGCTGACCGTGGCCACCAGAATTCCCACCAACGTGCTCGAGCCCGAAATCTCGAAAATCCTGATGGCCAAAGCGAAGTTCAGGATATGTCCGGCGGACTGGTTGAGTATCTGCGAACCCCAAAGTTTCAGGAAGTTGGCGTGGCCGAGAATCGGCAGAGCTTTCAGTAACGTAACGCGCGGGTTGGTCATACCTTCTTGCGCTTTCGTTCAAGCCAGTCCGGAACTGGACCAAAGACGATCTGCGGCCATGAATTCACTTCATCATACGTAACGTCGTAGTAACGCTTGTAGACCGGAGTAACGCCGCCGTGTATTGCTGCGCTCCACTCGAGTCCGAGCGAACCGGCTACGGACTTGAGGTCTTCCTCGCGATGACCCTCTAACTCAACGAACGTCGGCAGCCACGGCCAGGTGTCAATCGTGATTTCAACATTATCCAGCATCCATTTTTCCCGTTTGGTTTCCTGGTAGGATTTTGCCACCAGACCGACTTCCTCGAGAAAGGCGCACGCCCGTTCAAAGTCATCGACGGTCAGAACGGTTTCCTGAGTGCCGTGGAGCGTGTCTTCATCGGACTGCTTGTAACTCATGGTAATTTTATCGCCTTCGTCGCGCACCCGCACCCAGGCACGGTGGCGGTCGAGGTGTCCCTGACTATCATCAAAGGATTTTCGACGCATCAGCCGTTCCGGATGCACGAGCTCCGCTCCTGTTTCGCGCAACTTGGCCCGGGTCGCGTCCGGATCCACATTAAGAAATTTCGCTTCGAGTTCAGTTTGCATCAGTCAAAAATCAAGAGTCAAATGTTTTTTTGGACTTCTCCCGCCAAGCCGGCGCACCAACTCCCGTTTAACATCGAAGAGCGCAGTGTGGTCAACATAGAACTCAAATAATACGGGCGGAGAAATCGGTCCGTGTTCAAGATTGATCCTAGCCACCCGACCAGCCACACCGATCTGAACTCGCAAGCCCTGCCATCCGCCGAACAATGAAAAACCGCTCCTGCCGAGAATGATACCGTGGGGTTCGTCGGTGGTGATGTTTTTAAATCCCTGCTCAGCCAGCACGGCGGCTATTGTCGAACCGACGTTGTTGCTCGCCGGTACTTCCAGGCGTTCGTGGGCGACAAAACGTTTGGCTGGAAAAAAATTAGAAGTTCCGAGGAATACAAAGTGCAGCACCGCTTGAAACATCACTAAACCGGCAAGCGCGACGAGCAGCAGCCAAAAAGGTCCGGCCGGCCCAACTAAGATGAGCACAACCAAAGCACCAAGACTGACCAGCAACACTATGACGACCGTAGTTCGACGGTATACCATGACACTATTTTCTTCGTAACTGTCTCCAGTTATTAATCTTTCGATGGTCTCCCGAGAGCAATACGTTCGGGACTCGCTTCCCCCGGAACACCTCCGGCCGCGTGTACTGCGGGTACTCCAAAACGCCCGTTTGGCTGTGCGATTCGTCCAGGCTCGATTCGTCCTTGCCAAGCACGCCGGGCAACAAGCGAGTGACCGTATCCATCACCACCATCGCCGGCAATTCTCCGCCGGTCAGGACATAATTTCCGATAGAAACCTCCTCATCAACGTAATCGACTACCCGTTCGTCAACGCCTTCGTAGCGTGGGCAGACCACTACAATCTGCTGGTATTTTGCCAGTCGTCTTGCATCAGCCTGCGTGAACGTCTTCCCTTTGGCTGACATGAGCAGTACCCGCCGTTTCCCCTTTTTGGGAACGGCTTTAAGCGCCTTGTAGATCGACTCAACTTTCATGACCATGCCCGGCCCGCCGCCGTACGGTCTGTCATCCACGCTGCGGTGCTTGTCAGTCGTAAAGTCGCGCAAATCGTGGAAATGGAACGACACTAACTTTTTCCGCTGCGCCCGCTTGATGATGCTCTCGCCCAAATAAGCACTAAACATCTTCGGAAAAATTGTGATGACGTCAAAACGCATACGAATACAGTATACCGTCGGAGAGATGAGCTTGCCAGAGGCAATTAATGCTGATAAGGTAGCGCCGACGCGTCACTACATACTAGAAAGGAGGGCCGCGTCATGCGCTCGTTACATCTTTGGACAAGAGCGATTCGACTTCAACACTGCATAGCCGCGGCGCTCGGAACCTGGGTTGTGGCGCTGCTTTCGAACGGCGCTCAATGGGTCAACGCGCCTAAGGTCGCCGCGCCGATAGCCATGGCTTTCTGTGTCGCCGGGGCGAGCCTTTATCACTACGGTGCCGCGCGGGAAATCTATGTCCGCAAGAGTGAGCGGCTGTGGATCGAATTTCAGCCCCGAATAGTGCTGCTGTCCGCCGGATTGGGCTCATTCGGAATCTCACTATTGATCACCGGGCTTCTCCTCAACCCGATGTGTTTCGGACTCGTCTTGTTCAATGTCTTGGCGATCATCCTCTACGCGCGGCGGCTTGATCGACACTGGATAACCAAGAACACCGTGATTACGACGGTGATTGCCTCGCCAGTCTTGGTGGGGTGGTTCGCCGGCCACCGAATGAACCCGATGACCCCGTGGCTGCTTGGCAGCATTGCCGCTGCGTACATGGCTCGGGAAATCGTCAAGGACGTTGACGATATCCTGGCTAATCAAGGTCGCCGAGTGACTCTGCCGATGGAGGTCGGAACTCGCGGAGCCATGCGAATCGCCGGCACCTGTGCCGGCTTGAGTGGCCTAATGCTTGTGCCAGCGGCGCGATATCTCCTAGGCGCTATTCCAACCGCCATCGGATTCGCCTCCATGATGCTCATCACCGGTCGAATTACGGTTCAACTGTTCCAACGTGACCGACCAGGCGATGCCAAGCACTGGATCTTCGGCAGCTCGCTACTTCTGACACTCACCATGTTCTTCTACCGGCTGACGCGATGACGCGGTCGGTCAAAACGAGGCCCTGCCACGCACCTGCGCGGGGCCTCTTCATTTTTTCAAACGCGAAGATCGAGCACGCCCTTTTTCTGCGCGCGCTTGATTAAGGCCGCGCTGTGGGGAAGATCATTGATCAAATTGTTTCCAATCCAGGAATATATAGGGTGACTTCCCATACCTTTCGTCAAGATTCATCTTTCGGTAGTTATGCAGAATGTACTCAACGACGTTTGACAGGTACGCTTCGGTCTCCACAATACGAAAGTTTGAACGGTGTTGCCAGAACTTTCCCTTTGGAAGAGATCGAGAGAACGTCCCTTTGATTGAGCGCATCAGATCTGACAAAGTGAACCGCTTCTTTCCTGCCGGGGATCGCCGACTAGAGAGTCGACGATATGGGAAAAGGAAGATGGTTTGCGGAAGTCTTGCTGTGCGCCCTCGTCCACAACGCACTCTCTCCAGAGTGCGTTGTGGCAGGTTGGAAGAACTGCCCAGCGTGCATTGTGCGCTGTTAGATTCACCAAGGTCACGTTTCCTCACCAGAAGATGAACGTGATTCGGCAGGATGCAGTAGGCCAGAAGATCGAAGTTCTTCATCCGACAGCACGTCTGGATGGCTTGACCCAGCTCGGCCGCTCGTCCGGAAGTGACAAAAAACCACCGTCGGTTCTGGACGTTGGCGGTCACGAAGTATACAAATGGTCCATCAATGGCGCGTTGAGTCATCGATCCTCCGCGCCACCGAATTTTCCAGTACCTTACCGTATCGGCCTACTATTGTCAAACCAAAACGCCCTCGTAACGAGAGCGTCCGGTTTTCAATTCGAATTACAGCTTCAAATCGTCGATCGGTCCAACATCCGCTGCTGGCGCTTCGGCCGGCGCCGCTTGAGCCGGGACTTCATCGCGTCGGGGTCCCTTTCGATATCCTTCCGGCTCGTAAATCTTCAAGTTCACCCGGGCGTGGTTCTTCGCGCCAACCACCCGCAACAACGTGCGGAGTGACTTGGCAGTCTGCCCTTGACGGCCGATGACCTGACCAAGATCTTGGGGATTAACTTTGAGCGTGATGAGCACCCCCATCTCATCAACGGTTCGTTCGCTCTTCACGTCTTCCGGCCGATCAACCAAGGCCTTGACGACGTACTCGACGAACGTTTGATCTTCCTGCATTGCTTCTGCCATACGGTTCGTTCTTTCCTGTACAGTGTGCTTCATGTCCAGCGAGCCTGTCGACCTTTTTTGGAGCAATCCCAGAGTCTCGTGGTGAATCCAGCGTATCAACCTCGCCAGCCTTCGTCAAGCACAAAAAATCCTTAGCGAATGCCAGCATTCAGGCGTCGGCTCTACTGTTGTACTTTAGTTGCCTCAACCGGTTTGGCTGCTGCCGTTGCCGTCGACGCCTCGGCTTTCTGCTCATGGGAAGCGGGCGCGGTCTCTGCCTTTGTTTCAGAAGCTTTGGCTGGTTTTTCTTCCGCGGCCGGAGCAGTTGATTCGGCTGAAGCTTCTTTTTTCTTCGGTTTGCCCACCTTCAACTTTAACCCAGGCATCAAGCCAGCATCAACCAGAAGGTTGTGGACTGTGGCGGACGGCTGGGCGCCGACCTTCAGCCAGTGCTCGACGCGATCACGCTTCAAGTTTATTGTTGAAGGATTAGTATGCGGATTGTATGAACCGAGGAACTCGACCGCGCGTCCTTGCGGACTCCGACTTTTCTCCATCACCAAGAAACGAAAGGTGGCGTGCTGGCGCTTGCCGATGCGGCGAAGACGGATGGTGAGCATGGGGGCTGAAGGATGAGTTATGAATTATGAATTAAGGGTTTGGGAATTGGGTGGTAATTAGCCGATTAATCGGCGGATGTTGAGATGTGGTACCAACCACCATTGTCAGTTGCCTGTACAGGGTAGCTGATTCGACAAAAAACGTCAACCCCGTTAGAGAGCCGCATGAAAAACCACGAACGCTCATCTACCAAAAGAGAGTCATTAAAGGGACTCTCTAACGGGGTTAACCCACCGCGCGCAGAGGTTGCCTTCAGCGTCGCAACGCCATACAATACATCCATGGCCAAACGCCAAGAAGACGACCAAAGCGGCTCCGGCGTCATCATCCAGCTGCTAACGCGGATTATCCAGCTCGGGGCTACCAACCGGGCTTCGGACGTCCACATCGAACCGGAAGGAAATATTGTCCGCGTCCGCTTTCGCATTGACGGCATCCTCCGCGAGGTTGAAAAACACCCGCTGTCCCTCCTCGAATCGATCGTGTCGCGCGTCAAAGTCCTGGCCGAGCTCGACATCACCGAACGACGCAAACCGCAGGAAGGAAGATTTCACTTGCCCGTTGAGGATCGCGTCATTGACGTCCGCGTCTCAACTTTTCCGACTCTCTTCGGGGAAAATGTTTCCCTGCGCCTGCTTGATAAATCCGCGGTCAGCTTCGGACTCGAACAACTCGGAATGGACCCGGTCATCCTGGAAGCCTTCAATAAAATGATTAAAAGTCCTTACGGCGTTATCTACGTCACCGGCCCGAACGGATCGGGAAAAACCACCACGCTTTATTCCGCCCTCAGTATTATCAACTCAGTCGAAAAAAACATCACCACCCTGGAAGATCCCGTCGAGTATCAACTGCCGTTCATCCGCCAGACCCAAATTGATCCGGACGTCGGGCTGACTTTTGCCTCGGGCCTCCGCGCCCTGCTGCGGCAAGATCCGGACATCATCCTGGTCGGCGAGATCCGTGACACGGAAACGGGAGAAATTGCCGTTCGCGCCGCCTTGACCGGCCACCTGGTTTTTACCACCCTCCACACCAACGACTCGATCGGCGCCCTAGCGCGGCTGACGGACATGGGCGTGGAACCGGTGCTGATCGCTTCCTCCACCATCGGCGTGCTGGCCCAGCGGCTGGTGCGCATAGTCTGCCAGACTTGTCGAGAAGCGTACCAGCCGTCGAGTGAACTGCGAAAAGAACTCGGTTTAACGGGCGACGACGCCACGCTATACCGCGCCAAGGGTTGCGACCAGTGCGGGATGAGCGGATATTTGGGACGGACCGGCATTTTTGAGCTGCTAGAGCCGGACGACGAGATTAGAAACTTCATTACTGGCCACGCCTCGTATGACGTAATCACTAGAGCGGCGCGGGCCAAGGGCATGAAAACCCTGCGCGATGACGGTCTGGCCAAAGCCAAGGCGGGAATTACCGCCATCGAGGAAGTCTACCGCGTCACGTCAGCTAATCCGCACTTGGCGGTGTTCTAAGTTGACGAATCGCGAGTGTCGTAACCCCCGCCCCCTCTCCGCTTCGCAGCGTCTCTACTCTAATCTTTGAACATGCACCTAACGAGCAGATGCGGAAAGCGTTCGGTTGTCAGAATCGCGCTGCTCGCTCCCCTCCCCTTAGTAAAGGGGAGGAGTATTAAAAACTCCCCGCCCCTCCTGTCATCCCGAGCGGAGCGTGGGATCTCCACGCAAACCGCAGTTTGTTGGAGACCCTTCGACTTCGTCTCAGGGTGACAGGGGGCGGGGAGCCCTTTCTTTCAATCGATCAATCCTCCTCGGGGCTAGCGGCCGCGCTTCTTTGCCCGCAACTTCTTGCGCTTGACTCGCGCCTGTTCCAGCGACGTGATGCCGTGCTGCCTGGCCGCCTGCGAGATGCGACGAAGCTTCTTGTCGCCCGCACGAACGGCACCCCTGAAGCCATCTTTCTCTACTGCCCGCGCGATTCGCTCCACGACCTCGGGTCGCGACTGTTGGATGGCGCGTCGAATGATGCGGGTGACTTTTCTCTTCGGCTTCTTCCGTCCGGCCATCGATCATTCCTCCTTCACTGAAACTTCTTCGAACCTCCCGAAGTGCAGCAGGAACGGGACGTGCTCGCGGAAGCCGGCCGACTTCATCGCTTCGGTGATCTGACCGAGGTGATACGGCCAGTGGCGAGCGAACATCCGCGCCAGGACCTCGCCGGTTGGTCCGACCATGTGCACCAGCGGGTGCGAGACGGTGTCGCCGTAGCGATCTTCGGGGATGCCGTCAATCAGTCCCCGAATCGTCTGGAGTTCGTCATTCAACCAGTCAATGAACGCGATGCAGCTTCTGTTGTGCTGGCCGCGAACGGTACGCGCGCCGCGCAGGTTGAGCTTGGTCAGCTCGGCGTGGTTGAAGGCGGCGCGCTGGAAGTACGGCTCAAGCTCGGTCGGCGGATCGAGCCCGAGCTGCTCGCGGATGAACCGGCAGGCAAACCGGCCAGACTGGACAAGGTGTACGAACTCCTCGCCCGGCCCGAAGTGCCCCTCTGGTTCCTGCCGCCAGAAGTCACCACCGAGCCCGTCCATAATCGTGACCAGCTGCCGTATTGCGTGGACATCTTCGTCGTAGAAATCCAACACTTCGCTTTGCCTCATTACACACCTCCTTTGTCAGCCTCCAGCTTGCCCCGCACCCAACCTGGTACGGGGCTGACTCGGTTACTTCTTCTGCCGAGCCCGCGTTCTCGGCAACTTCAACTTGCCTTCACGCACAAGGCGTTGCAGCGCGTAGCGAAGGTACCGTTGCATCCACACGTCCGGCTCCCTGAAGTACGCTTTAACTTCTTTTCATACGCACTCCCGAAGCGCGTCTTGCAGTGGCTGCTTTCCCATCTTCCGACTCCTCCTTCGAAAACTTGTAGGTGTGTCAGCTTCCGGCCTGCCCCGTGTTCGCTCCTGCGATTCTACGGGGCTGATGTGGATTCGCTTCAGATTCGATCTAATTCCTCCTGGATGATCTGCTTGACGACTTCAGGCGGGATCTGCCGAACGAGCCGCTTCACCTCGATGTAACGCGCGAGGCCAGTTCCTCGCATGGACCTCAACGGTCTTTTCGCAGCCTTCGACGGTCGCTTCCGTGACTTTCGCTTCGACATGCTAACCCCCCTTGTCAACTTCCAGCCTATCCCGCACTCAAACGCAATGCGGGGGCTGGTACGGACTCAATGTCCTTGATTCGCCAGGGTACACAACTAGGTGATCAAGGTAACGTCTCCAAGGTTCCACGTCTCCCGTCGATCGGTTCGGACCCCGGCCTCGATCACGTAGACGTTAACGGTACGGGCGTCAATCGTGATGATCTCTCCGACTGCGCCGCATCGACGTCTGACCCGACCGCCAGGACGGTAACGCCTTTCCAAGAACGTAACGTCATCACCGACCGAGTGCGTCGAAGGACGATTCTTTCTCATGTATCCTCCGAATGTACTTACATCGGCTTATAGCTGACGCGGAACTTCTCAGCCCTGAAGAGCCAGTGCAGCTCCGATCACGATCAGCCATGCCGGTGGAAAGAGAAACCACGGACCGCGCTTGCGACGCCACAACAGTGTTAGGACGGCAGTGATCATTGTTGCGCCGACGACGATCAGCCACAAGGCGACCTCTTCAGGATTCATCGTGAACTCCTTTGGTTGAAAGATTCAGCTTCCAGCTTGCCCCGTGATCGCTTCTGCGATTTTACGGGGCTGAGGCGGATGTATCTCCTGGAATGACCTGCCAGATTTTCGCCCCGCCGTAGGCTGAGCGAAAAATATCTGCGACCGCCTCGCTGGGCGAGTGATTCACCAACATCCGGAGCGCCTCGAGAAACTGCCTCTGTTCCTCTGGGTCACGAGGCAGGTAGGCATCGTAGATGCTCATGGTGATCCTCCAACTATCTCTCCCGGCCTGCCCCACACCCAGTGCGGTGCGGGCTGACACGGAAACTATTCAGTTTTCAGCGAACTGCTCCTGACCGCTCTTTACCATTTTTCCTATCTCAACGTCAACAGGTATAGTACGAATCTACGAAAGATGCGAATTATGCGAATAGCGCTAATGTGGTTCGTAAGCAGGGTTTAGAACCCGTTTTGGTAGAAGAAATTTATTTCGGAAATTGACAATCATTCCAAGTCTGATATTCGCACTCTGAAGATACCTGCGCATCTGGTCGTAATCCTCCCGTTCGACGAATGGTTTGGCCTTGACGTCGATAATCACACGACCGGGAATGAGAAAGTCAACTCGATTCGATAATCTACCGGCAACGGGAAAGGAATATTCTCGTTGATAATGAAATTTTCGTATTTTCAATTCTTGTTCAATCGCATCACAGTATTGAATCTCCCGGCAATATCTTCCCAATTGTTCTTGCACGCTAAAGAAAATACCAACCAATTGATATGATAATTCCTTTTCAAATATATCCTTTCTAAGAGTTCTTGATGTTTCCATAATAAATCCGGCGGCGTTAATCATTGCCACCTATATCTCGTATATAGCACTACACTTCTTTTGTCAACAGGGCGGTGGAATTCCCGCGAAACCACGAATAATACGAATCAACGAATTCGTCTTTTCGTATCATGTCAATATTCGTGGATTCGTTTCTATTTGTAGATTCGCATCATGTAAATCTTCGTTGTTTCATCCCGTTTACTCTCCATCGCCTCACCCGGCCTGTAGCCCCTTCATTGCGTCGCACGCATAATCTCCACCCCTTCCGCATTCGTTACCACCCTAATGTTGTTTTTCTTCAAGTGCGCCACGATTCCGCGAAATATCTTTGGCGTTGTCCCGTACAACTTCGGCTTGGCCGTCACGTCGTGGATGGTGAGGATGAGCCATTTCTTTTGACGTACTGCCTTATTGATCACACCGGTAATTTCTTTCAAGCTCATTTTACGAGTAATGGAAAAGGAATGGAGGGCGTACGGATGGGTTGTTTTGGAATTCACCTGGCCGTCAGCAACGCGGGCGCCGGAAAATCCCTCTTCCCGAACGAGTTTCATGAGTCGGCCAGTATAAATTCCATAGGGATAAGCGAAGGTTTGGACATTGGTGATATCATGACGCTCGAGGTCTTTCCGCGAACCGCGGATTTCGGCGATGCGCTGTTCCTGATTGAGCTTCTTGAGATTACGATGCGTTCGCGTGTGCGCGCCGATCTCATGGCCTTGGCGGTGAACTGCCATAATTTCCGGCCACCGCATGTTCGGCTGATGCGTCCCGTCAGCGTAATTCGTTACAATGTAGAAGGTACTTTTCAAACCGGCGCGATTGAGGATCGGGATGGCGTTGGTATAGATGTTTCGCTTGCCGTCGTCGAAGTTGATGGCCACCAGGCCGCGAGGAAAAGAAGCGTTTGCGGCGTTTGCTGGAAATGGGGCGGACAATGAAACGAACAATAATCCCGCGCCTCCAACGAGAAGTGTTTTGAGTCTCAGTTGATTTGACACGCTAGCGATTTCCGAACTTCTTGATGACGTGCTCCGCTTCTTCCAGTTTCACCGACAGCAACTTCGACGCGCCGTCATCACCCATGGTCACGCCGTAGAGGATGTTGGCTTTCTCCATGGTGGCGCGGTTGTGCGTAATCATCACGAACTGCGTTTTGTGCGCGAGTTGATCGAGGATGGCGGCGAAGCGCTGCGAGTTAGCTTCATCGAGGGCGGCGTCCACTTCATCCAGCACTACAAACGGCATGGGATTATTGGAAATAATCGCGCAAATCAGGGCGATCGACGTCAACGCCCGCTCACCGCCGGAGAGCATGGCAATTCCTTTCAAGCGCTTTCCCGGCGGCGTGGCTTGAATCTCTATGCCAGTGATCACTTTCTCACCGGCGGGACCGGCGACCTCAACTGTTTTCTTATTTTCACCGCCCTCTTCGTCTTCATCAACGATTTCTTCAGGCACAATTTCTTTCACCAACAGCAATTTTGCATTACCGCCGCGGAACAAAATCCGGAAGAACTTAGTGAATTCGTCGCTGATCTTCTTGAAGGCCTCGTCGAATCGCTCCTTGATGGTTTTGTCAAGTTCGGCAATGCCCTGCTCGAGCTGCTCGCTGGCTTTTATCAAGTCATCGTACTGCGTCTTCAAAAAGGTATAACGTTCGTGAGTGACGTGATATTCTTTCTCCACGGCTACGTCGATTCCGCCGATGAGTGACAGTTGATGCTTAAGGCGCGCGATCTCGTCCGCCAGTTCTGGTGGCGGCGATGACGATTCTTGACTGGTAAAAATGTCTGATAGCGCGTTGGCGTTGACCTCGTCTCGAATTTCCCGCTCAACGTCTTGAAGGCGAGTCTCCAGGCGGGCGACCTCAATCCGGACTTCGTTAAGCTTCGTGGTGGTCTGGTTGAGTCGGTCTTGGGCGGTTCGCAGCTCGCGTTGGATGCGAAAGAGCTCGTCGCGCTTGGCCGATTCGCTGGCGTTAAAATTTTGGATGGCTGAGGTGATGGTCGCCAGCTGTTCATCAACCGCCGCGATTTTCTTGGCCAGCGCTTCGGACTGATCGCGTAGCGTGGCGTCCATGTCCTTCTTGGTGGCGGCCCGAGCGCGAGTAAGCTCGCGTTCCAAACGTTCATCCTCTTCACGAAGACGATCGCTGGTGCTCTTAAGCAATGATTGCTTCTCGATGTGAACGCGCACCGCCAGCTCAATGTCACCGATGGTATGGAGCAGATCTTCGCGATTACGCAGTTCGCCGTAAAGCTTGTTCTGAAGTTCTATGACGCTGGCCGGTCCGTCACCAACGCCGGCTCGTTCGAGATTCTTGGCAAAACGAGCGGTCCGATCGCGTAACTCCGGAACCCGCTTCTTCAATCCCTCGAGCTCCGGTAATGAGGTAACGGCTAATAACTGCTCTAAAAAAGACTGCTCTAAAACGAATAACTCCCTAAACTCGGACTGAACCGCCGGCGTGGTTACGCCGTCCCTGGCGGTCAGCTCGACCGTCCGCTTGAGTTGTTCCTCAAGGGCAGCCTGACGAAGCCGGCGCTCCTTCAGTTGCAATTTTAAACTGGAGAGTTTTGCCGCGGCGGACTTTTGTTCATTCTCGAGATTGGCTGATTCGGCTTTTAAATCCTTGAGCTGGTGGTTAAGCGAAGCCACCTGTTTCTCCAACCAGACAACATCGCCTTGACCGTATTCCTTAAAGGCGGTTTCGCGCCGGCCCTTCAACACCGCATCTTCGGCCAACAACACGCTTTTATCGGCCTGCGCCCGTTCGAACTGACGCTGCAAGCTGGCAAAGGCCTCTGACCGCGAATGTTCCTGCTCGAGTTTCGCTAGCTCGGCGTTAAGGGTGGTGACCGCCTTATTTTCCAGCTCGCTCTCCGACTCGAGTTGACGCTGCCGGTCTAGGGCCTCCGTCATTTGACGACGGAGCTCTTGAAGTATGCCGCGGTAGTAGGCAGTCTGCAGACGCGTCAGCTCCTGTTCGACTTCTGAGCGTCGTTCAAGTCGCCGGACCTGACGGGTCAGCGAACGGAGCCGCGGCTCGATTTCTTGTATGAGCGCCTCAGCCTGCCGCAAATTCTCACGCGTGTGATCGAGCTTCGTCACCGTCTGTTCACGCTTGAGTTGATACTGTCGAACGCCAGCGGCCTCATCAAAAAAATGCTTCCGCTCCGGCGGGCTGGTCACCAGGATGGAATCAACCATGCCCTGTCCGATGACCGAATATGTCCGCTGCCCGAAGTTCGACTTGGCCAGGAGCATCATTATGTCCTGGAGTCGAACTGGCCGCTTATTTACGAAGTACTCACCGCTGCCATCGCGGTAGACGCGCCGGGTTATCACCAGTTCGGAAAAATCAATCGGCGCTCGGCCGTCCTCATTGTTCAAATATAACGACACCTCGGCCGCGCCGAGCTTGGTTTTCCGATCAGAGCCGGCAAAAATTACATCCTCGGCCCTTTTTCCGCGGATGAGCTTCAGCGACTGCTCACCCAGCACCCAGCGGATGGCGTCAGCCACATTCGATTTTCCCGAACCATTTGGACCGACGATGGCGGTGATGCCCTGGCGAAATTCGAGCGTCGTCTTGGAGGGAAACGACTTAAATCCCTGAAGTTCCAGTTTCTCAAGATACATGGTTCGACCGCCCTAACCGGAAATGAGCTTCCACAAAAACAAGCCGATCATGGCCACGCCAACCGAAAACTTAACGATCGTGCCGCCGATGAATCCGACAATGGTGAATCTTTCAGTCTCCACGCCGTAGACGTTGTCGCGTCCCCGCAGCATTTCAAAAACAATTGACCCGAAAATCGGTCCGATAACGAATGCGCCGAAGATCCCCCAGATCGAACCGACAAAGCCGCCGAGCGCCGCCCCCACGATGCCCCAAAAAGAGCCGCGGTACTTCTTCAGGCCCCAGACCGTAGTGGTGTAATCCAAGAACACCGTGGCAAAGGCCAGCAGGGATATCAGAAGCATGAAATTAGCATCAACCACGGCAAAGTTCGTCCCCACCCCGTAAAGGAAAATGCCCAGCCAGATCACCGGAATGGATGGAAGAAAAGGAATAACGATGCTGATCAGACCCACCAGCATCACCGCAAAAGTCGCCAGGAAAACCGTGGAGGTTAATAGACTCGGGACGTTTGGCAGGGTGATCATCCCGTTAGAAAGATAGCACACTAAGTATTGAGGTGAATCCGATTCTGATCAATGTTGAAAGCTGACTTTCTAACGGGATCATTCCCATCCCTTCGCCCGGAGCGCGTTGGTCGCGGCGGCCACTTGCGCTTCTTGCTTTGACGGTCCTTCGCCGACGGCGATTTCCTCGGTCTCGAGGTTGACCGCCACCCGGAAATGCTTATCATGATCCGGCCCCCACTCAGCCAAGACCTTATACGACGGCGTAATGTTCGAGTACTTCTGGGCCATTTCCTGAAAGGTGCTCTTCGGATCTCGGTAGGCCTGTTTGGCCAGAATTTCCGGCAGTTTGGTCAGGACCTGAGAATCGATGAACTTCTTGGCGGCCGTCAGTCCTTGATCGAGGTAAAGCGCGCCGATTAGTGCTTCCACCGAGTTGGCCAGGATGGAATGGCGGGCCTTGGAGTTCGCGTCCTTAGCTTCCCCGCGCGAGAGCAAAAGGTAGTTATCGAAATTAAGCGCCAAGGCGATGTCGCCGAGAGTTTTGGCGTTGACCAGGCTGGCCCGGAGATTTGTCAGCTCTCCCTCCGGATTCGGAAAGTTGTGGTATAGATGTTCGGTCACGACCAGCTCGAGCACCGCGTCGCCCAGGAACTCCAAGCGTTCATTGTGACCGATCCGATGACCGGGGTTTTCATTCAAGTACGATCGGTGGGTGAAGGCCTGAATGAGGAGATCGCGGTTGGCGAATTTAAAACCGAGGTCCGATTCGAGTTGTTCGTAGACAGTTAGGTCGGGCATGTGTGATGAGCTTGTTGGCTCGTTAGCTTGTTGAGGTTAAAGTTCGGTGGTGTATCCAAGTTCAGCGGCAATCACCACTTGTGTTTCGAGTTCGGCACATGATCCACGAGCTATGGACAAAAATTGTTTGAAGTCCTTGTTCGTCGTGCGCATATGACCTTCAGCGATATTTGAAGGAATCGATACCGCCGACCTTCGCATTTGAATAACTAATCCATACTTCTCATCATCTGGGAATCGCTTGGTAATTTCATAAACTTGCGTGACGAGTTTAATGGATTTCTGCCAAACTCTCAATTCCTTGAAATTTTTCATAACAATGGTGAAACAAAACCGTTCACAAGCACTTCCTGCTAAACTTCTAACGAGCTAACCCCGTACTACAACGACACATCCCCGACCGAAGGCGGAGCGAGCTCTTCTTTGGCGAACCTTGAATGGTGTGGCAGTTTCCATTTCGTTGTAGTACGGGGCTAACGAGCTACCGAGCCGCGTTCTTTCGCTGGCGGCAGTCCGCCCATATCCTTGTAAACCGCTCCCAGCACACCGTTGACGAAGCGGCCGGACGATTCTCCACCGAAGGACTTGGCCAGTTCAATCGCCTCATTGATCGCGACTTTCGGGGGAATGTCCTTGACGAACTTCAGCTCGAACACGCCGATGCGTAAGATGTTTCGATCAACGATGGTGATTTGTTGGATCGGCCATTCCGGCGCGTAGCGCTCAACGACCTTGTCAATCTCCGCTTGATTCTGCTCGACGCCCTTGACGATCCGCTCGGAAAAACCGCCGTCGTTGAAATCCGGCGCGAATTCTTTTAGGTTGTGCTTTAGCAGCTCCGCCAGGTTCTGCTTACGATCGTTGAAATCCCATTCGTAGAGCGTCTGCATGGCGACGGTGCGCGCCAAGTGTCGGTTAGACATGCTTTCGGCTCCATCGTGTCAGGTGCTGTTCGACGATTACTGAGGCCTTGGCGCCATCATGAGCGATCCCGGTATGTGCAAGGAGGATGATCGGAGCGAAGCGGCGGTTAGACATAGCAAAGTCCCGTTCTTCAAAACTAGTGATGATGCTCGGATGTTTTCGCTTTCTTTTCTTCAGCCCGACGCTGCGTTTTTTTTCCGAGGATGGTTTCCAATTTCAAAACCTCCCGCCCTCGGTAGTAACCGCAGTGGGGACAGACGCGGTGGGGAAGAATCTTACGCTTGCAATGGCTGCAGGTCGTAAGACTCGTCTCCACCAGGGCGAAGTGCGATGCCCGTTCGCGCTTGCTTTGCTTGGTTCGGCGTTTTGAAGGAAGACCCATGGGTTGTAAATAACACCAATTACAACTGCCATTATAGCGGAAATGACCAAGTTTGACAAGGCCAGCAGCCACTGCTACCATGCGCTCGTTTCTATTCGTTCGCTTGTTGCTTCGTTGACAATCAATCCCGTTAGAGAGCCGCATGAAAAACCACGAACGCTCATCTACCAAAAGAGAGTCATCAAAGGGACTCTCTAACGGGGTCAATCCGCCATAGTTCGGCGTTGAGGTGCTAAAAAAATGCACACACACGAAGGTGCTTCAGGTAGAAAACCGCCGTCAATCAGGGAGCGAAAACAATGGCAGAGTAGCTACTTGAAAGTCAGACGGCTTTTATTGGCCACGCGTATTTTCTATTGCCGCTTCTGGCACGAACAAGAAGTAATCCTTCGGGGCAACGAGCCGCGGTTCCGGGTCAGCTACGACCGGCTCAGGGAGATTGCCGACAACCCGTGGGTCTTACTCCGCGGGTTCGGTCGGTTTATGCGCCGCCTTCGCCGATTCGCGCGCAGCGAAACCGATGAAGCCGTTCGCGCCTACCATGCCGTCTCGCAACCGCGTTCACAATCGCAACCGACAACCACCAACGAGCCGCCGAGGGAGGAAACATGATCCAGACCGTCACGCTGCGTATCGGCGACCGCATCTATCGGGTCGACAATCCTAGACGCACTGGCAGCATCAAGACGTTCATCACCAAGAAAGCCGGCGGCCGGCCGCACCGCTATGCCGTGGTCAACGTCATGACCAGCCGAGGAATCGTCGAGGAGCACTGGCGACTCGACCAATGCCGGCTGGCAGACTAAGGAGGCATCGTGATGAAAGGCAGCAATCGACCATTGCGACACTGGGAACGAGGAGTGGCGAGCCTCGGCCGAAACGACCAGTTAATGCATCAGGCAAGAGCCGAGGTAGGGCGAAGGCGAGAGGTGCGGCTGGTCGAACTGCTTAGGGACTACCTTAATCACGCCAAGCACCATCCGCCGTGGATGCACAACGTCGAACTGGCCAGCGAAGAGCAGGACATCCAGGGCATCGACGTCGTGGTCAAAACCGACGTCGGCGATCTGTTCATCCAGGTCAAGAGCTCCGAGCGATTCAGGTACATGTTCGTGACCAAGGGATGGAGGCAGTGGAAGATGGGCCGGGCCATCCCGATCACCGGTATCGTCATCGTCAATGACGGTCGCCCGAATCAGAAAATCCTCGGCGAATCACTACGGGAGATCAATCGGCTACGCCAGACCGTTCAACTTCACGGCAGCAACTACATGCCCGGCCGCACCGCTATGCCGTGGTCAACGTCATGACCAGCCGAGGAATCGTCGAGGAGCACTGGCGACTCGACCAATGCTGGCTGGAAGACTAAGGAGGGAACCATGTTGCCCAAGAATCGTGCAATTCGCGTCGGCGATGTCGTCAGGATTCCCTGCGACGGCACCGGATTCGCGGTCGTGAGAAGTGTTTCCGAGCGACGCATGGAACACTGGGCGAGTAAGGCGGTCGTACCGTGGATCAAGGTTCGGGTTGTTTACTTCCAGCGCCACTTTCGCGACGACAAGCCGCCGAAGCCGAAGTTTGAACTTCCGGCGCACGACTGCACGCTCATGAGGTCGCTGCCGTACTCGACCGCGGTCCGGGCGATCGGCCAGAAAAGCATCTTGACCCGCCGGATCAAGACCCGCTACCAGGACGAGCAGGGAATGCTCGTGGGGATCCGCCGATGGATCTCGAACGGCGCTCGACGACTGACTCTATTGGTTCGGATCACTTCCGACGGAAGCGGCCGGCTCAGGCGGTGGCAGGCGAGGAACTGCGACGTGCTCGTCAACGGTACCGTCACGACCGACCGGAAAATTTAATCGCACCTTCACCCATTACCATGCTCTGTTAAGCAACACGCAGCACAAAACCCCAGGACTTAAGGAGGACCTGGGGTTGCTTCATTCTCTATCGCTCCTCACCTGTCCTCTCGTCGCTTTCGAGGAGAGAAATAATATAAGCAAACTCCTCTCCTTTTCAAGGAGAGGTCGGGTGAGGATTACACAAGTATCACACCCGAGAACTAGACAACGAAATCCTTATCTTTAGTACGGGCTGCCGCTGGTACTCGCATTTCCGCTATCGGTGCCGTAGCCGCCTTTCTTGGCAATGGCGAAATAGTAAATCGCCCCGTAAATAATTCCGCCAATAACGAGGTAGATCACGATCCACTGCCAGAGCGGGCGTTTGCCGTAACCACCTGGATTTTGTGATGGTGTGTCCATGGATACAGTATGCGCTTCTTTATTTTGAGCTGCAAGGAGGGTGGTAAAGCCCTACACAAATGTCACTGACGCCACCTTATCGCCGCTCTCACTGAACCGCATCACCCGCACGCCCTGGGTATCGCGGCCGAGCACCGATACGGATTTGAGCGGCAGGCGAATGACCTGGCCTTTGCCGGAAATCACGATAATGTCGTTCTGCTCAAGCCGGGCGTTAACGATGAAAGCCGCTACGACTTTTCCGGTCTTCTCGGTTGTCTTGGCTGTTCTAATTCCCGTGCCGCCGCGGCCCTGAACTTTGTACTGCTTTAAGGGCGTGCGCTTGCCGAACCCGTTCGCCATGACCACCAGGATCTGCTCGCCGGTCTCGGCTCTTCCCTCATGCACGAGATCCATGCCGCTAATCTCATCATTAGCCTTCAGCTTCATGCCGCGCACGCCGGCCGCGTTCCGCCCCATCTCGCGGACGGCTGCTTCGCGAAAACGTATGGACTGACCGTTGGCCGTTACCAACACCACGTCATCCTTGCCGGTCGAGGGTTTCACCCACCGGAGCTGGTCAGCCGGTCGGAGTTTAATGGCAATCAAACCTGAACGGCGGACATTCTTGAAAGCTTCAATATCAACTTTCTTAATGACGCCGTTCTTCGTCACCATCACCAAATGCTTATACGGCTTCAGGTCGGTAGTGGACAGAACGACGTTGACCTTCTCCGGTTGAGGGAGTTGGAGAAAATTAACGATGGCTTGGCCTTTGGCCGTCCGGGAAGCGGCTGGAATGTCGTAGGCCTTGAGTTGAAAGACGCGGCCGCGGTTGGTGAATAAAAGAATGTCCGCATGCGTGGTGGTGGATAGGAAGTGGCTGACTGCGTCTTCTTCCTTCGTCGTCAGTCCAATCACGCCTTTGCCGCCGCGGCCCTGCGTCTTGAAAAGCTCGGGCGAGAGGCGCTTGATATAACCGTCACGGGTGATGAAAACAATGGCCGGCTCGTTCGGAATGAGGTCTTCCTGCGTAAACTCACCGACCGGATTCGCAAACACCTTGGTCCGGCGGTCATCGGCGTGGGTCGCGCGGAGATCGGTTAATTCCTTCCGAATCACGCCGAGAAGCTTCTTCGACGAAGCCAGTATGGACTCCAGCTCGGCGATCAACGCTTTCTTTTCCTTATACTCTTGCTCAATTTTAAGGCGTTCCAGATTTGCCAGTTGTTGGAGCTTCATTTCTAGGATGGCCGTGGCTTGCCGTTCCGTCAGTTTGAACCGCTTAATGAGATTTACCTTCGCCTGATCCTTGTCGGCTGAAGCCTTAATGGTCTTGATGACCGCGTCAATGTGCAGAAGCGCGACGCGCAAACCCTCGAGGATGTGGGCGCGGTCCTTGGCCATGTTCAAATCGTGCTGCGTCCGACGCTTGACCACTGCCTGACGGTGTTTCAGATATTCCTCGAGCACCATTTTCAAGGTCAGCACGCGCGGTTGAATGCCGTCCACGATCGCCAGCATATTAACGTGGAAGGTTTCCTGAAGTTGGGTCAGGGAAAACAAACGGTTCAGCACCTTCTTCGGATAGGCATCGCGCTTGAGTTCGATGACGATGCGTGCGCCGCTCTTGTCCGATTCATCCCGCAGGTCTTTAATTCCCTCGAGCCTTTTTTCGTGAACGAGCTCGGCAATGTGCGCCACCAACTGGGCTTTATTCACCTGATAAGGAATTTCCGTTACCAGGATACGGAAATCGCCGGTTTTATGCTCGACGATATCGGCCACCGCGCGGATAGTGATCGAACCCTTGCCGGTGGCGTAGGCCTGCTTGATTGCTGACTGATCGAAAATTTGACCGCCGGTGGGAAAATCCGGTCCCTTTACGAACTGGAGTAAATCTTCAACCGTGGCGTTCGGATGGTCAATCAAGTGAACCGTGGCGTCGGCGATTTCACCGAGGTTGTGCGGCGGAATGTTGGTGGCCATGCCGACGGCAATGCCGACGGTCCCGTTGACCAAAAGGTTCGGGAGTGTGGCCGGAAGAACGCTCGGTTCCTTCTGCGTGTTGTCGTAATTCGGTACAAAGTCAACCGTGTCCCGATCAATGTCCTGAAGAAGTTGGGTGGAAATTCTCGCCAGTCGAGCTTCCGTATATCGCATCGCGGCGGCCGCATCGCCATCCATCGAACCGAAGTTTCCTTGGCCGTCAATCAGGGGGTAACGCATGGCAAAGTCTTGGGCCATCCGAACCATTGCGTCATACACCGGGATGTCACCGTGGGGGTGATATTTTCCGAGCACCTCGCCTACGACGTAGGCGGATTTGCGGTGCTTGGCCCCCGATCGGATGCCGTTTTGCCACATGGCGTAGAGGATGCGCCGCGTCACCGGCTTTAGACCGTCGCGAACATCGGGAAGCGCGCGGGCGATGATGACGGACATCGCGTAGTCGAGGTACGACTGCGACATCTCGACCACAATCGGTCGCGGCTCAACCTTGCCAATTTGGTTGCCTGGCGGCCGTTCAGGAATTTTCTTAGGCATGGTGCCTTTTGTGATCATGGCGCGCTGATATTTCCGTTAGTCGTTTGAGATACGTTCAAATTCGTTGTTGTCGGCGTGGTGGAGAAGTGCTGGTCGCCGAGTGGAGGAAAAATGTTATTTCTTAGTTCATCAATTTCGGAATTTCCAGCATTCGTTGGGTTGGCGGTCGGTCGGAACGGCTGAATTTTCTTAAAAAACTCGGTCAGCTGTACTCGTAAACGCGCCAGTAGAGAATCTGATCCTGATCCTCGCGACCAGGTCGCCGGCAGAAAGGTTAGCCACGCGATAAAAATAAAAATGGTCACGATCGCCACTCCGCTCCACATCAGTAAACGTCGGTCTCCCTCCGGTCGACTAGCTCGCATCGGTGGTTTGCCGGCTAGGGCAGGTTTTCCCAGGGCCGCTGGGCGTGACGGCCTTGGCCCGGATTTCACCACTCGGACTGGGACGGCCTGCGTTCGCGGCGAAGCGCCGGTTCGATTTTTTCTCGGCCTGGCCATAGACTTCTTTATGGGGAGAGAACGACCACCCGCATATCGTCCTGGGGCAGGTCTTTCTTGTTCAGCTTTAACTTCGGCAGCGTGGCTGATTCTTTGACTCCGAGCTCTTTGGCGAAGGCGCTGACCGGGTCGAGCGTTTTTTTGAGTCCCGGTAAGCGGTATTGCGTGGGAATGACGATTCTCGGTTCGATGGCGCTGATCGCCTCGGAAGCGGCCTTGGCGTCGAGAACGTCGTGACCGCCGACCGGAATGAACAGAACATCAACCCCTTCGAGTCGCTCGAGCTCAGCGTTGGCGAGTTGGTGTCCGAGGTTGCCTAGGTGAGCGCAAGAAATCCCCTCACTCTCTAAGAGGTAGATGGTTAAACGTTCATGAAGATTTCGGCCGACCGGGAGGCCGTAGACAAAGGTGTTTTTTATTTCATACTCGCCCGGACCGTTGATCAGGAAGGGTTTCCCGGAGACAGCTGAAGGGTCAACGCCGCCGTTGGTCACCAGCAGCACGTCGGCGCTCATCTTCGACAGCTTCAGGCCGGAAGCCGGTTCTGGCGGATCGACCACAATCGTCACCGACGACGTGATCAAACGAATACAGGTATGGCCGAACCATTCAATTGTCATGGATTATCACAACACAAAATTGGTCAGAGGGCGTTCCAATTCTATCACGATTTCGACCGCATTTCAAGCGGGCGTGGCATTAAATTGCTAAATCGTCGGGCACTTCAGGCGGAAGGTCGGGGCTCGGGGCCGCGTTCTCCAGGCGAACCACAAAATCAGGAACATCGCCTTCGTTGACGTAAAGTTCGTCAACCACGAATTGTTCGTTTAAAATCTTGCCCCGGGCGTCAATGTGGTCGGCGGCGCGGATTTCCGAACAAGAGATGCCGTGCCGCTCCTTCCAGCACCGCGCCGGCGACGGAACTTTCAAGGTCAGATCTCGGCCGATGAACACAGCCAGTTCGGTTGGTGCATTGAGCACGCGGACGAAAAGCTCGATCGCCGCTTCGTCAAACCGAAGGACTCGACCCCGCAGGCCGAAGACTGGCGGAAGCGAATTGACTGGAACCGTCTGTTGTATATTGACACCTCCGGTAAACGCCGGCGCCGGTGTAGATTTTGATGGCGGCGTCAGGCCGTGAATAACGCCTCCGCCAGCTAGCGGAACTGCCTTAGGAAGGGGAGCTGACCCGCCGCCCGCCGACGATTTGACTGGCGGGCCGGTGATGGCCGATGACTGCGGTTCGGGACGGTCCGGCGGGGGGCCGGTCAGCGGCCTACCCGTTTCCTTCTCGATCTGCTTGGTCTGCTCGAATTGCCGCAGACGCGATTTCCCTTGATCAAGTCGTCGCTGCCGGTCGAGCTCTTCTTTCGTTGGCGGGTGTTCCTTCGGCGCGTCCTGGCGGACTTCTTCCCGGACCGTATCGCGGAAGGCTTTGGCCGAACTGGTTTTTTTACCGTACACCGTTTCCCGATACTCGCTCGATCCGCCAATCTTCTCCTTCACGTTTTTGAAATACTTCCTGCTTTTCCAGGCCTCGAGCGTCGCCGCCTTATCTTGATAGGCGATGCGGCGGAGACTCTTATCTTCCTTCAAAAACTTCTTCACCTTCTGATCGCCAACCATCGAGCCGCCGGCTTTGGTGACCATCATTTTCTTTGTGGTCGAACGCAAAGATCCAGCCCGTAACCTCGATTTATAAGAAGGAAGTGCTGCCATGTTAAATACATAATACAACTTTTACGCGGTTTTGTCAATTTATGCCTTGCAAATTTTTCTCTTTTCCGCTATCCTATTCTCTCAATCTTATTGACCGTCTGTATCTTAAAAAAACAGACGCCAGGGCGAATGAGAATTTAACGATTTGCCGCTGGTAACTGAGCATTAATCAATGACAATCGCCGTCCCGAAAACAAACGCTGCTCCGGTCATGGAGCAACTTTTGAAGTCTGAAGATGTTCAGGCCTTCCCTAAAGTGGGCAGCATTGTCACTGGTAAAATCCTCAGCGTCTCTAAGTCCGAAGTACACGTTGACATTGACGGAATCGCCACCGGCTTGGTGCGGGGTCGAGAGCTGTTCGACGAATCCGGCCAGTTTTCCGAACTCCATGTCGGCGATGAGGTTCAGGCGACGGTTTTGGAGCTGGAAAATGAGAACGGCCAGATGGAGCTGTCCTTCCGCTCGGCCGGTCACCAACGCGCCTGGGAAGAACTGGTTGAGTTGATGGAGAAAAAAGAGGTGTTGGAGGTGCCGGTGATCGACGCCAACCGCGGCGGGCTGATTGTCAAGGTAAAGCGGATCGAGGGATTCCTGCCGGTCTCGCAACTGACGCCCGAACACTATCCGCGGGTCGAAGGCGGCGACAAACAGCGCATCCTCGAAATGCTGCAAAAACTCGTGGGGGCGACGCTTCGCATCAAAGTCATTGACGTCAGCGAACGAGATACGAAACTAATTGTTTCGGAGAAAGCGGCCTGGGAAGAACAACAACAGGATATCATCAGCCGTTACCGCGTCGGCGACGTGGTTGACGGTCGGGTGACCGGCATCGTGAACTTCGGCTGCTTCGTTGAGTTCGGCGATAAACTCGAGGGCCTGGTGCACATCAGCGAACTGGCCTGGCAGCGGATTGAGGATCCGCGGCTGCTCGTGCGCGTCGGCGATCCGATGAAAATCATGATCATCGGCATCGACGGCACAAAAATCTCCTTATCGCGCAAACGTCTACTAGAAAACCCGTGGAAACAGGCCGTCGAAAAATTCTCGGTCGGCCAGGTGGTTGAAGGAAAAATCATCAAGCTCAACCCTTTTGGTGCGTTCGTCGAGCTTAATCCGGAGATCCAGGGGCTGGCTCACATTTCCGAGCTTTCTTGGAAGCTGATCAAACATCCGGGCGAAGTAGTGAAAATAGACGAAGTGAGAAAGTTCAAAATCCTCTCGATCGATCCGGACGCCCACCGTCTCGGACTGTCCCTCAAAGCGCTTGAGGAACCGCCGGATGAGGTAAAAAAACGACTGGCCGACAAAACGGATGAACTGCCGTCAGCCGCGGCCGAGGCATCCAAGTTAGGAGAAACCAGTATTCCGCCAAGCCCGACCGCGCCAGCTGACACCACGGCTAACCAACCGTCAACGTCACCAGAACGGGGTTGATAACAATACCTCGTTCTACCTTGTCAAGCCCGACTTGCCCCGCTATACTCTAACACGCTCATCAGCCCGCCAGCATGCGATCATTGCTTAAAAACTTCCTCATTTTCTTTGGCGTCTTCATCGCCATTTTTGCCATCTTCAGCCGGATCTCGGTACCGCTCACGAAACCGACGCCGGTTGATCTCGGCACCTTCATCCAACAAATCAAAGACGGCCAGGTCAAAGCCGTCGAGGTCGAAGGCGGGAAACTAACGGTCCTGCTGACCGACGGGAAAACGGAAACGACGTACAAAGAGGAAAACCAGAGTTTCTCTGAACTGGCCACAAACTTCGGCATCACCGGCGAACAACTGTCGCGTACCAAAGTGAACGTTAAAAACAACGGATCTTCGATCTGGATTAACGCCCTCTTCTCTTTTCTCCTGCCGTTCCTCCTCATCTCCGGCTTCCTGTGGTTCATGTTCAGGCAGGCGCAGGGTCAGAGCAATCGGGCCTTATCGTTCGGTCAGTCGAGCGCGCGCGAGATCCAGCCCACCGACAAACGCGCGCGCGTGACCTTCGCCGATGTGGCCGGCGCCAAAGAAGCTAAGGAAGAACTGTCCGAAGTCGTGGAATTTCTTCGCTTGCCGCAGAAGTTCATCGCCCTGGGCGCTCGCGTACCGAAAGGCGTTCTACTTCTCGGCAGCCCGGGCACTGGTAAAACCTTACTGGCCAAAGCGGTGGCCGGCGAAGCCAATGTGCCATTCTTCAATATCTCCGGTTCGGAGTTCGTCGAGATGTTCGTCGGAGTCGGCGCGTCGCGTGTGCGCGACCTCTTTCGAAAAGCCAAGAAGAGCGCGCCGGCCATCGTCTTCATTGACGAGATTGACGCCGTCGGTCGGCAACGCGGCGCCGGCTTGGGCGGCAGTCACGATGAGCGCGAACAGACCTTAAACCAGATATTGGTGGAGATGGACGGTTTCGATACTGATACTAACGTCATCGTCATCGCCGCCACCAATCGTCCAGACATTCTCGATCCGGCTTTGCTTCGACCCGGTCGCTTTGACCGACGGGTGGTCGTTGATGCGCCGGACATCAACGACCGCGAGGCCATCCTCAAGGTCCACGCCAAGCGCAAACCGCTGGGGCCCGACGTCAGCTTACGCCGGGTGGCCGAACGGACGCCGGGGTTCACCGGCGCCGACCTGGCCAATCTCTTGAACGAAGCAGCCATCTTGGCCGCGCGAGAGAACAAAAAAATCATCAATTTGCAGGATTGCATGAGCGCCATCGAGAAGGTCATGCTCGGACCGGAACGAAAGAGCTACGTCCTGTCCGAACGAGAGAAAAAAATCACCGCCTACCACGAAGCCGGCCACGCCCTGGTGGCGCACGAACTGCCGGCGGCCGATCCGGTCCACAAAATCTCCATCATCTCGCGCGGCCGGGTGGCCGGCTACACCCTGAAGCTGCCAACCGAAGACAAGAAAATGCACTCACGAAAAGAGTTCGTGGCCGACCTGGCGGTGATGCTCGGCGGCTACGTGGCCGAGCAAAAAGTCTTTGGTGATCTGACCACCGGCGCCGCCAATGACCTGCAGCAGGCCACGCGTTTATCTCGCCAGCTCGTCACGAAGTACGGTATGAGCTTGAAGCTCGGTCCGCGCACGTTCGGCGAGAAAGAAGAACTCATTTTTCTGGGCCGAGAAATTTCCGAGCAGCGCGATTATTCGGAAAAAACCGCCCAGCTGATTGATGGCGAGGTTGGACGGTTCCTCGACGATGCTCTTAAGACCGCGCAAGTCGTGATCGAGCAAAAACGCGCCTACCTCGATCGCATCGTGTCCGAACTCCTAAAAAAAGAAACGCTTGAGCGAGAGGAGTTCGAAGCGCTGTTTACCGAGCATTCCGCTGGCGGCGCCGGGTCCACCGACGAAAAATCTAAGCAGTCTAAGCACCGTGCGGAGAGAGGGCCTGGGAAGGACTAGCGGTTGTCCACTTCCTCGAACGCCCGTGTCCGTGGTATAATCGGCGGGTCGGGATCCGACTCAAGTCGCATCCCCCTGACATGAAAGAGGAGCGAATAGCGAAAACAATAACCATGGCCGAATCGTTCTTCCGTCAAGGAGTTCTGAAACGCGCGTGGAGCCTTACCTGGACGCACAAATCGTTGTGGTTCTTCGGCTTATTTGCGGCGATTTTAGCCATCGGCGAAGAGTACGATCTCCTACTGCGAAACGTCGACATCCTCGATTCGGTCCAACGCCGGCTTGACCAATGGCGGATCATTGCGCAGCAAGGGCTAGCCACGCCATTTATCAACGATCTCGGTACGTTCCTCCGAACAAACGTGTTGGGCTCGGCCACAATCGCCTTGACCTGGCTATTGTCAATTCTGGCTCTGGCCTGGCTGATCATCGTTTCGCAGAGCGCGCTGATCGAAGGGGCGCGTCGGCACGAAAATGGGAAGTCGCTCAACCTACTCGAAGGATTTGACGTGGGGATGGCAAACTTTTGGCCGGTTTTCCTCCTCAACGTCATTGCCAAGGTTTTCGTCTACGGCGCCCTCTTAATTGTGATCGTCCCACTAGGCCTGGCCTACATCAAAACGGGCAACCATACGGTCGCGGTCATCACCGCCCTCTGGACTTTCGTCGTTCTCTTCCCGATCATTGCCGTGGTCGCCTTCGTTACCAGATTTGCCGGCGCCTACATCGTCATAAAAAGATTTCCCGTCCGCCAGGCCATCGCCGCCGCCATCAGTCTGTTCCGGCGGCACTGGTTGGTGACGCTCGAGCTGGCCCTGATTCTAATGGTTATCAGCTTCCTGGCGATCTACACGGTCGTGGCCACGTTGATGGTGGCGTCCGGATTTCCCAACCTCTCGACCGGCGGCTATCTCACTTTCCTGGTCCTGCTCGGTTTCTTGTTCGCTTGGCTTACCACCTTCAAGTTCGCGGCCTGGACGCACCTCTTCCTGCGACTCGAGGAAGGCAACGCGCCGTCGAAACTGCGTCGGATCATCCACTACGTCCTGGGCGTACATTCCGAATTGCCGTCTAAACCGGTGATTACGCGCGCCGGGCGTTAACGCTTAAACCACGAATCGGCGGCGGTCCTCAAGCTCAGTCAAAGGACCGCGTTTTTTGACAACGTCAGTTCCGATGCCCTACCATAGACACGCCGCCAGCCCTTGCGTGCGCGCACCTAGCTTAACGGTTAGAGCTTCTGTCTTATCCAGCACCACATCGGTCCGTAGCTCAACGGTAGAGCGTCCGTCTTATACACGGATGGTTCCTGGTTCGAATCCAGGCGGACCGACCGCTGGGCACGTCGTAGTCTTTACCCAGCACCAGTCGTTTCACTCCGATGCTGGGCGGGCTTGCCCCGCACCGGACGAGCAAAGCGAGGACTGGTGCGGGGTACACGAGTGGTTCCACCCGCCGGAAGACGAATCTCGCAGCGACCAGCGGGAGCGAAGATCCCGCACCCGAGGACCCCGTGCTTTGTCGAGGGGGACGAGCGGTGCGGGACATGCCCGCCCACTGATACCGATCACCCCAACCCACAGCGTGGGGTTTAAACCCCACGCTGTGGGTTGGGTGGTATAATATCAAACATGCCAAAATCCCTCGCCATCAACGTCGCCCTGCTGCCGCCGGATGATGTCATGAAAAAATGCCGCGAGATCAACGCCCGGCTTTGGCAAAAAACCAAGCAGGGTTTTCGTTTAGACGAAACGCATCTCCCGCACATCAGTCTTGTTCAGCAATACATCGCTGCGGCTTCACTCGCCAACGTATGCTCAGCCATCGAACAAGAAATCCGAAATCGTCCTCCGCTCATACTCCATGTCTTCGAAATCCATCCCCACACATTAGAGGACGGACTCGTCATTTCTGGCCTCAATATCACGCCCACGCCAGAGATCGTTAATCTGCATGAGCGGCTTACGCGCACCGCAGCTTCTTATATTACGGAAGGCGACCAATCGTCCTTCTATGGGTTCGAGGCCGAGCCGATACGGGCTGGCAGCATCCAATGGACCCGTGACTATCCGCAAAAGAAAACGTACAATCCCCACCTCACCCTTGGCGTGGGCGTGTCCACAGACATTGAAGTCCCATTCACCTTCACTGCCTCCCGCCTGGCGGTCTGCCACATCGGCAATTTCAACACCTGTAGAAAAATTCTGAAGGAGTGGCGGTTTCAGACCACCCCAACGAGCGGTTGAATTAAGGGCATGCCGTATTCCCTCCCCTCCTCACATGAGGAGGGGAGGAGAAATCTTTGATTTCTGAACAAAGTTTGTTGGGGTGGTCATGAATCAGAAAAATGGCTAAAAATAGCCATTTTTTATTCCATAGGAGGGAGCCATATGTTATCCATACTTGACATAATGTAAGCCATACTTTACACTGTCCACATGGTCGAGCGTAACAAGATTTCTAACAGAATCAAAGAGTTACGAGCGAAATTCAACATGACCCAAGAAGATTTAGCCCAAAAAGTCGGCGTGACGAGGCAAACCATTATCTCCATTGAGAAGAATGAGTACGTGCCGTCGCTGCTGTTGGGGATGAGGATTGCGCAGACATTCAAACTGCCAGTTGAGGAAATATTTATAGCTAACTTCTAGAGTAAGCCTATGGACATTTTAACTAACATCGTATTGCCGCTCATTATTCCCATCGGAATTATCTTTTTCTGGATTGTCATTGTCAGGAATTGGACAAAGGGTAAGCGTGGTTGGTGGAACACGTATCGGGCTCGAAGTGACTGGCAGACAAGTCTTGGTATGGGAGTTATTTTCCTATTTTTTTCAATAGTTTCGTGGTTTGAATCGAATACCTCTCTCGTTCCCTTCTTTCAGGCCGGATCTCGGTGGCGAGACGCATCTATTCTTTTATTTATCATTGTATGGCAGTGGATTTACGTGAAAAAAATACGACGAATGTCGTGGCGCTCCGCCTTTTTAAATGTTGGGCTTCAGCCACGCGATGAACGAGAAACTATGATGATTCTTAAAGCGACACAACTAGGATACGCCTCAACAGTATTAATGCTGCTTGGTCTATACTTAATTGCGTTATTTCTCAACATGCCTTCGAAATCCAGTTTTGTCTTCCTGATCGTGACTATTGTCTTTTTTTCAAAGGCAATCTTTAGTTACTCCCTTGATCGTTCGGGGTACCCTGACCAAAGTTAAATCTAACTTCCCCACCTGGCGGATGGGGTTGAGATAACATAAAACATTGCTCAATGTGGAGTGAGGTTATATTCCTGCTTTACCAACTGGTGGACCCTACCGGATTCGAACCGGTCGCCTCTTCCATGCCATGGAAGCGCTCTACCGAATGAGCTAAGGGCCCAGGAAATTTGATTGGTGGGACCGTGCTGGATTTTCCGCCGGTCGTTCGACACCCTTACGCCAGAGGCGTAAGACCCTCGAAGGGAGGCGGATCCGCTGTTCCTAAAGATTTTTTTATCAAGGTGGCGGGAAACCCCTGACCCCTGTCCAGCACCTTTCTTTCTGGACCGTGCCGGATTTGAACCGGCGACCCCTGCAATGCGAATGCAGTGCTCTACCGCTGAGCTAACGGCCCAAAGAAAGGTGCTGGACGTTCATGTTCACGGCTACGCCAGGAATAGCTTTCTTGGCGACGCCATGTACTCGAGCGGAGCGAGTAGTACATGGTGCCCCCACCAGGAATTGAACCCAGATCCATCCCTTAGGACGGGATTGTTCTATCCGTTGAACTATGGGGGCTC
>JACQKH010000033.1 GCA_016204585.1 Candidatus Kerfeldbacteria bacterium | reverse complement strand
GTGCGGGGTTCCGCTCCACGGAACCACGTATCTAGAGAAACCACGGCCGTGAGGCCGTGGAGCTTCACGTCGGACATTCCCTCCTCACCCCCGATCTAGTCGGGGGTGAGGAGGGAAAACCGCGAAGCGGAGGGGCGGTTTTGCTTTACCCTAAACGTAACGAAGGGTCCCGTGGAATTTTGCACCATCCCTTTCTTATTGAGGCCCCCTTGGAATTCCACCGGACCTCTCCCCGGATCGAGTCCGGGTCGAGGTTGCGTTTTGCGCCGAGAGGCGCAAAACGCAACAAGAGCCCACTCACAACCGAGATGGGCCCTTCGTTGCGTAGCGTTTCCGCTACGACAGCTGCTGCTCGCTCCGTGCTCGAAACCATTGACGACCTTCATGGCGACTGCAGAAGCGCGGCCGCCAGGTTTCTCGACCGCATATCGCGCAATGGCGTTTTTGCGGTGTCGCCACGAGGAGAAACTGCTGCATCTCCTCTAGGTCGAGTTCGCGGAGGAGGTCGTCCTTAGTTTTCATACGGCCTCCTTTCCGTGATCAGGACGAGCTGTGGATTTACGGCGGAGTCGTTCTGGACCGAAGTGTCTGACCCTCGAATCCCGGCAAATTGATGCCTTTGGCGGTCGAGGTCAGATGCCAAATGGTTTCACGCCAGCGACATTCGCCTGTTGATCCACCTATTTCACTGTCGCACTCCTACCCGCCGTGTCAAGGGTTGAGGTGTGGACGAGAATGAAAAAAATCAATCAGTCGATCTTGGACTTGGCCAAAGACAGCAATCAGTTCGCAAGAAAATGATTATTCCGTCAAGAAAAGCTGTTGTGATGATGCTAAACAGGTCGAACTTAAGTCTGATGAATGGTGTGAAGGTACTTTTCCGCATCAAGCGCAGCCATGCATCCCGACCCGGCAGCCGTAACCGCTTGACGATACCGAAAATCTTGCACGTCGCCAGCCACAAACACGCCGGCCACGCTCGTCCGCGTGGTGTCACTTACTACGACGTATCCCTTCTTATCAAGATCGAGGTGTCCTCGAAATATCTCGGTATTTGGCTTGTGCCCGATAGCCACGAACAACCCCTGGACGTTCAAGACTTCATCGCGGCCGGTGTCGGCGCCCTTTAAGCGTACGCCACTGACGCGGTTTTCCCCAAGGACTTCGGTGACAATCGTATTGTACCGCCAGGCAATCTTGGGGTTTTTCCGGGCTCGTTCAAACATGATTTTACTGGCGCGCACTTCGGGTTTACGAACAAGAATGGTCACGGACTTGGCAAATTTCGTGAGAAAGGTCGCGTCCTCCATGGCCGTATCGCCGCCGCCGGCGACCGCCACATCTTGACCTTTAAAGAAAAACCCATCGCAGGTCGCGCAAGAGGAGACTCCTTTGCCGCGTAGTCGCTGTTCGCTCGGCAATTCCAGCCATCTGGCCGAAGCGCCGGTGGCGATGATGACCGCGTCGCTGCTGAATCGCTCTCCGCCGTTGGCAGTGATGGCCAGAGGTCGCTTCGAGAAATCCACGCTAGTCGCGTCTTTGTCAATGATTTCCGTGCCAAAGCGCAGCGCCTGCTTCCGCATGTTGGTCATGAGATCTGGGCCGAGAATGTCGTGTTCGAATCCCGGATAATTGCCAACGTCGGTGGTCAGCATGAGTTGACCGCCTGATTCTAGACCAGCGATGACCAGCGGTTTAAGCTGGGCACGGGCCGCGTAGATGGCCGCGGTCAACCCGGCCGGGCCGGAACCAAGGATTATAAGTTGGTAATGTTTCATGTCAACCGACGGCTCACTTTGAACGCATCACCGCCGATGCGCCGACTGTATGTTTATGTAAAAGTTGATGGTCCGGCTGCCGTTCCTTTGTCAGGCTGACCAGGTCAGGCGGCAGCGTAAACCACACTTTTTCGTCAAGGGTAACGTGTTGTTCAACCGAGGTGGCGCCGTGCTGTCTTAAGATTTGAACAAATTCGTTGACCACCGAATCCGGGGTGGAGGCGCCGGCCGTCACTCCAACCGTGGCGGCGGTGCCAACCAGCCCCACATCAAACTTCTTCGGATCATCAACCAGGTAGCTCCGAACACCAGCGGCCAGCCCGGTTTCCACCAGGCGGTTCGAATTCGAGCTGGTTTTCGATCCGAGCACGAAAATGACGTCAGCGCGCTTGGCTAAGTCTTTAACCGCGGCCTGACGGTTAGTAGTAGCATAGCAGATGTCGGCTTTAGGCGGAGCTTCAATCTGTGGAAATCTGGCTTTCAGGGCGGCGATGATTTCGGCGGTGTCATCCATGGAGAGAGTGGTTTGCGTAAGATAGATGAGTTTTCCGTACATGGCTGGTAACTTTTCCGCGTCTTTGACGGATGTAACCAACGTGACGTTATCCGGCGCTTCGCCCATCGTCCCGACAACCTCGACGTGACCGCGGTGGCCGACGAGAATTATTCGGTACCCCTCCCGGGTATATCGGACGACTTCCAGGTGCACCCTCGTCACCAGCGGACAGGTGGCATCAATCACTCGGAGTTTTTTATTTTTCGCTTCCTGCCGCACGCTCGGCGGAATGCCGTGCGCGCTGAACACGGTCAGCGATCCGGCCGGAATATCCGAGATTTCCTCGACGAAAATTGCCCCCTTAGCCTGCAAGTCGCGGATGACATGCTCGTTGTGGACGATGGCGTGACGGACGTAGACCGGCGAACCGAACAGGTCGAGACACAGTTCAACCACGTCAATCGCCCGATCAACGCCAGCGCAGAACCCCCGTGGTGTAGCAAGCAGCACCCGCATGGACTAGTATGTTAGCAAGTTATCGAATTGATCGCAACGATTTCTGAAAAAACAAGGCGGGCGGCACGCTCTAGCGCCGCCCACCGGATTGAACCATCAGACTCGAGCCAGATCGCCGGGCCGGAAAATCACCCTTTCCGTCCTGTAATCAACGAGCTTTACGGCCTTCAGATCGTCGATCGTCCCGCGGTGCGGAACTTCGTCCATGATCGAGTTGCCGGTGACGGCCCGGAAGAAGCGTCGCCCGCCGGCCCGGGTTGGCACAATCCAGATGTGGTAGGCGTTTGCCCCACCGCTATCATTGTCGAAACAACCGTACCCGTCTTGCCTCAGACCAGGGGGGAGCTCGTGAAACGCCAGCTCGGTGACACGAACGACGCCGGCATCCATCTTTTCATCCATGATCGACCCTCCTGAAGTGTGTGCCCGCAACGAATGATGCCGAAAAGAACGACCAATCGGTTATGTTTTTGAAATCACACCGTAGCACACTTTCCCACCGCTGTCATGTTTGAGGCGCTGACGTTTGTAGCTTTTGTGAAAGTTCTTCAATGCTGGCAAGGTCAAAAATCGAGCAGCTGAAAACATCGTATCCAGAGTTCTTGAAGGCCTGTTGCGCCTCTTGCAGAACCGCAGCGGTTACTATATCGGTTTTCGTTAAAATTATTATCTCCGGTTTTATCGAGAGGTTCCGACCGTAGTCTTCCAATTCTTTTCGCACTACCTTATACGCTTTCATGAGATTGAGGTGTTCCAAGGAAAGGCAATGGGCAATTAGCTTAGTCCGCTCAATGTGCCGGAGAAACTTTATGCCTAGTCCTTTTCCTTTAGACGCGCCGGCGATCAAACCGGGAATATCCGCCACCACCAAGCCGTCGAGCATCCCGAGGTTCGGTTCGAGCGTGGTGAAAGGATATTCGCCAACCCTAGCCCGCGCCTTGGTCAATTCATTAAGCAAACTAGACTTCCCGGCATTCGGCAGTCCAATCAATCCCACGTCAACCACCAGGCGAAGTTCTATTCTGAACGTGCCTTGTTCTCCCTGACCGCCCTGGGTGGCGGCTTGCGGCGCCACGTTGCTCGCCGAACGAAAAGCGAAGTTTCCCCTGCCCCCGCCGCCGCCCCGGAGCAGGCGCACCCGCTGACCGGATGCCGTCAGGTCGTAAGTCTCTCCGGTCTGGCTGTTGGTGACGAATGAACCCGACGGAACCTTCAAGACCAGGTCTTCTCCATCCCGTCCGTGTTTCAAGGCGCTGCCTCCATCGTTGCCGTCCGCGGCCCGAAACTCTTTCTGTCCGCGATATCGGGCCAGAATAGTCAGGTCAGATACTGACTCGAGATACACGTCTCCGCCCTGGCCGCCGTTGCCGCCAGCCGGCCCGCCTTTGGCTACGAATTTTTCCCGGCGCCAGCGCACCACGCCGCTACCGCCATTACCAGCCGTCAGTTGAATCGTCAACTCATCAACAAATGCCATACACCTATCGTACCATATTTTCATTCGGGTAAATCGAAGAGGGCGGGTTGAAGTCATCGCTCCGCCCTCCCTCCAACTATCGAACTAGTCCTTCTTAACCGGCCGCACTGGCAGCCGGTTCTCGCATTGGACCGAACATCCGTTCCAGGCCCGGACCGAGGTAGGCCTCGATGTCGAAGCAATTGGCCAACCGCCCCGGACCGATCAATCGCTCGATCGTCGGACCATCGGGCTCCAGCTGAGCGCCACGACATAGGCGCCGCAGATCTGTGCCTGTTTCGACCGCCGTCTGGCACAGTCCCTGCAGCACTTCGTAGGCCCGATCGTACGACACGCCCTTCTCCATCAGGGCGTTGCGGATCGCCTGGGAAGCCCAGACGCTCCGGGTCCCCTCCTCTAGTCGCTGCCGCATGCGGTACGGGAAGACGTCCAGCTTCTGCACCATGACGGCCAGTGTGATGGCCATGTAGTGGACGTAGGTCGTGGCCCGCGGGTAGACGTGCCGGCCGACACTCGACTCCGAGATGTCCCGGCACTCGGGCGTAGCCACGTTCTCGAAGCCACAGAGCGCATCCGCCCGCACCAGCCTGGCCATTCCTTGCAGCCGTTCGGTCAGGATCGGATTGCGCTTGTGGGCCATGGCGCTCGACCCGCGTTGCTTCGGCCGGCGCGGTTCTTGCAGCTCGCCGACGTCACTGCACATCATCTCCCAGAAGGTCCGACAGATCTGCTCGATGGAAGCGGCCGCCGTCGCCAGCGCGGACAGCACTGCCGCGTGCCGATCACGTTGAAGGATCTGCGTCTCGGCCCGCGCCGGAACCAGATTGAGAAACCCCAGCGCCAGCGCCTCGACGCGCGGGTCCATGCCGCCGTAGCTGCCGACCGCACCCGAAATCTTGCCCTCGTTCAGCTCGTGCGCCAGGCAGTACTCGAGCCGACGAACGCTGCGTCCGATCTCCTCGGCGAAAACCAGCAGCAGGTGTCCGAAGCTGATGGGCTCGGCGTACTGGCCGTGCGTCCGACCGATCATGAAGGTCGTCCGGTGCTTGCGAGCCATGTCCTTGAGTGACAGCTGCAGCACGATCAGTGCATCGCGGTCCATGACCACGGCCTGACGCAGCTGCCGCATCGAGGCCGGATCCTCGACGTCGTACGACGTCAATCCACGGTGAAACTCCTCGGCGTACCGACCAGCGCCAGCCGCCCGCAGTCGTTCCTGAACGGTAACGATGAACGCGATCATGTCGTGGTCAAACTCGGCTTCGAACTCGGCCAGGCGCTGAAGATCGACCGTGTAGCCGTCGAGCGCTCCGACGATGGTTGGCAACGCCCCATCCGGGAGCTGCCCGAGCTCGGCCCGAGCCCGAAGGACCGCCAGCTCGACTTCGAGCCAACCCTGCTTGGCAGCCTGATCCGACCACAGCACGGGCATCGGTGACAACGTATACCGCGGCAACATAGAAACCTCCCTGGTTTGGTTGTGGAACGATCAGCCGCAGGTCGACCGATCGCCCGGGTGGACGCCAAAAGCCGGTGACTGCGCACCGACTATAGCCCATGCCTATCCAGCGGTCAAATTACACCGACGTATACCGACGATGGTTTAGCCTCAACCTCCCCGAGGTTGGCGGCCTCCATCACGCCCGGTCTGCGCCGAGACACGAATTTTTCCCGGCGCCAGCGCACCACGCCGCTACCGCCATTGCCAGCTGCAAGTTCGAGTGTGATTTCATCAACAAAAGGCATGGCCCGCTCTGCGCGCCTTCGCTGAGACCGTAAACGATAATCATTATTGTTTGTTTGACTTCTTGAGATCGCGCGCAAATTTCTGTGCCGCGGATCTCATCTCTTCAGCCGTGCCTCTCACGCGATTCCCAAGAGATGGCTGATGTTCATCCTTGCCTTCGAGCGGGATGATGACCCACAAGAGTATGTAGAGGACGATGCCGCTTCCCCAAAAAATCGTCAGAATTGCGAAACCGACGCGGACCAGCGTTGGATCCAGGTTAAAATATCTGGCAAGGCCGCCGCACACTCCGGCAATAACGCGATTAGTCCGAGATCGTTGCAGTTTTTTCGGTTCGTTTGCCATGCCTAACTTCATTCTTGCAAAATCCGCGCACTTCGTCAAGCTTTTTTAGAACGGCGAAGAACTTCGGTCATGAACTGCTCCCCCCGGTCCTTGTAACTTTTAAACATGTCAAAACTCGCACAAGCTGGTGAGAATAGCACCACGTCCCCTCGCTTCGCCCGCTTTCGCGCTTGCTGGACAATCTCTTGCATGGTGCGACAGTCCTCCACCATTTCCACTGCCGCCGGCAGCTTCCCGACGGCGGCCTTGATTCTCGGCCATTCTTGGCCAATGCCGATAATGGCTTTCACGAATTCATCACTCGCCAAAATCTTTCCAAGTTCTGCAAAATCGCTGCGCTTGCTCGAACCGCCGAGAATCAAGATTTTTGGCGTGTTGGGAAAGGCCTGGATTGCGGCCATCGCGGTTTCCGGAGTTGTTGAGTATGAATCGTTGACGTATTTCACCCCGCTAATTTCAGCTACCAGCTGCAAACGGTGCGGCAGTCCGCGGAACGTTCGGATGGTCTGGGCAATTTCATTGTTGGCAACGTTCAGCAGCTTGGCCACGCCCACGGCCGCGCAGACGTTCTCCAGATTGTGCCTTCCCAGCAGTTTAACCTGATTGATGGCCACAACCTCCTGACGCTGGCCGTTGAACACTGTCACCACCGCATCCCCGTCCAGAAAACATCCGGCCCTAAGATTTTTTTTCGTGCTGACTTCTAGCCTTCTCGACATTGCCGATCGCACAATCTTCAGAGAATTTTCGTAGTCGACGTTCACCACAACCGCATCGCTCGGTGGCTGAAATTTAACAATTCCGGCTTTACTGGTAACGTATTCATTATGTGATTCATGGTAATCAAGATGTTCAGACGTGACCATCAGCACCACCGCGATTTGCGGGCTGGATTCAATATCCATCAGCTGGAAACTTGACAATTCAAGCACCACCAGTGAATCGGCATCAAGTTCATCCAAAAAATCCAATCCTGGCGTGCCGATGTTTCCGCCCAAGTAGGCGTCGCGGCCGGCCGCTTTCAAAATCTCAAAGATCAACGTGGCGGTGGTCCCCTTCCCTTTTGTGCCGGTAATGCCGATGATTGGGCAGGGGCAGCGCTCGAAAAACAGGTTGGATAAAGTGGTCACGCGCACTTGACGTTGTTGCGCTTGCTTCAATCGCCGATGACTCAGAGGCACTCCGGGCGAACGCACCAACACTTCAAAAACCGCCAGATCAGGGAACGGCCCAAAGAAAAATTGCACCTCTCTGGCTCGCAGCAACGAAACCAGTCCAGCGTCGAATTTTTGCCCTGGTTGTTCGTCAAAGACGCTCACTCGGCAATCCTGGTTTAGCAGCCACTCGACAACGCTCAATCCTTCAACGCCAAAACCCAGAACGCCGACGTTCTTGCCTTTCAGCTCGATTACGTTTCTGCCCATGTTCACATGAACGTGTAGACGCGACGCTTTGAACGCTTAATGATCCGAGCCGCCAAGTTTACGCTGTCAACAATGGTGTAGAGCCGCAAATCGCGCGGCTCGATCATGCGGTGCCGACGGACCATGTTTTCCTTAATGAAAAAATTGAGCTTCCGCCAGAAATCCTTGCCGTACAGCACCACCGGCCGGGGCTCGATCTTCTTTGTTTGGATGAGCGTCAAGATCGAGAACAGCTCGTCGAGTGTTCCGAATCCACCGGGAAAGAACACGTAGGCCTGGGCCGAGGTTGACAGCATGGCCTTGCGCGAGAAGAAATAATAGAACCCGCTGCTTTTTTTCACGAACTTGTTCGTTCGCTGTTCGGCCGGCAGCTGAATGTTCAGACCAACCGAAGGCGCCTTGGTATCAACCGCCCCCCGATTGGCCGCTTCCATGATGCCCGGACCGCCGCCGGTAACGATGCTGAACCCGGCCCGGCCAAGGATCTTGGCTAGTTTGTACGCCTCCTGGTAGTAGCGGCTCTTCGGACCGAAACGGGCCGAACCGAAAAAGGTGACCGGCCGCTTCAGTCCGGAAACGAGTTCAATTCCCTCAGTGAACTCGGACATGATCCGAAAAATGCGCCAGGTGATATCGTGGGTGAAGTCGAATGGTTCGTGGTGCATTTCCGGTTCAACCGAGTAACTGCCCTTGTTGTTTCGCTTCATATGCTCCAATGGTGATGAATTTCGTCATCCCAGTTTACCAGAAAACCAATGATTACGCCAAGAAAACTTTTGGGAACGTCGAAGTTACGGCCACCACAAGTCCATGCCGATGGCTGCACAGGCCAAAAACGTAGGAGTACATTCCCCATGGCTTGCCGTCAGTCAACGTCGAGCCACTAGGCGGTAGCGAACGCTTCAACGGCTGACCGCCGACAACTCAAAGAGGCCTGTGGTTCTCCGGAAGGCAGGCCTCTTATCATTAAATCGGTTCTCAATCATTCCCTGACAGCTGGTATTTCAATATTAGCCAACTACTTCTTGACGTTGACGGTCACCGGCACGGTGAAGGTCTTGATGACCTTTCCGTCCTTGTCGTAAACTGCAACCTCGAGGTTGTGGGTGAGCGTCTGCGTCACGTACTGCTCGAGTTGACAGGTGAAGCTGACGTTGCTATCCGTCCCCTTCCCCAGGGTGTAGCTCAACCAGGCCGGCGCTTTGTCGTTCGGATCCACCTCGAGCGTCGCTCCCTCAGGGATGTTCTCTCCCTCAAGCTTAATTGTTCCGATCGGCGTCGGGCACGGCGTTGGTCCAATCCGATGCTCGACGGACATCGGTCCGGGGACGGTAATCTTCGGTTCAGGCGTAGTCTGCGTGTTGGTGTTCTCGTTCGTCGGCTGTATCTGTGTATTGACGTTCTGCTGGCTCGGACAGAGGTTCTTTCCGTCCTCGCCCTTCTTCCCCTCGGGGTCACCGGCACCGCCAGCGCCACCCGATCCCGGTCCACAGCCATCACCACCATTTCCGCCGTCGCCGCCGGTCTGATCCTGCACCGTACCGTCTTCTCCATTGGCCGTCTTGCCCGTACCGCCCTTCCCGGCGGTGGAATTCGCATCGCCGCCCTGGCCACCGTTGCCACCAGCTTCAGTAGCACTTCCCGTTCCGCCATTTCCACCCTTTCCTGGACGAGCAATGGCGTCGCCGCCCTTCCCGCCAGTGCATGGAAACTTCGAACAGTTTGTGTCCCCACCCTTACCGCCGGTTGCCGTGGCCTTCCCTCCGTCTCCGCCATTGCACTCAGAGCCGATACCGTCTCCACCGTTCCCGCCGAGCGCCTGCCCGAGGCCGCCCTGGCCGCCGACCATCTCGCGGATGTCGATGTTGCTCGTACCAGCGACCGTTCCAGAAACAACCAGAAGCTTTTTGTTGTCTCCTCCCTTGCCACCGGTGGCGGTGGCATCACCGCCCTTCAAGCCATCACAGCCATCATCGCCCTTCTTCCCATGGGCGGTGGCGGTACCGCCTTCACCGCCCTGGCCAGGAAAAATCGTGAAGGCCCCGGTGATGCTGAACCCTTCCGAGGCAACCATCTTGAAGTTCCCGGCTTCACCGCCCTGGCCGCCGGTCGCCGTTGCCGGATCACAGTCCTTGGTCGTTTCGGCGCCCCCGCCCTGGCCGCCGTTGCCGAGATGAAGGTCGAAGTTGTTGACGGTGATCGTTGCAGCATTGACATTGAGACGCATGGCGTTCTCGCCCCTCCCACCCTTCGCATCGCAGCTCTGATTGAGATCGTCCTTCCCAGGCCGGCCGTCAGGTCCAGTCAGCTCGAAGTCAGCGATTTCCACATCATCACCGCCAAAGTCAAAGTTTAGGATGATCTTGGTGATGTCCTTCGGCGGCGTGGGAATCGTCAGGTTGAACGGCGGCTTGGCTGAAGGATCGCCGACGATCCAAGTTCCACCGACTTTGTTTGTATTCGCCACCGGGTTGCCTTCGATATCCGCGGCTGGTTCCTGCGCGTTGGCCGAGGACACAAAGAGTCTCCCCAGGAATCCAAGCTCATTGTCTTGCGTCGATGAGGCTGGAGCAACGAATGACGTTGGTAAACCCTTTGCCGATTCCGGAATCTCCTCGCGGGGAGTAAGCGGACCAAAGTGGTACTTTTCGCCACGGTACTTCCCTGCTTCATCGTAGAGCGCGTCGATTTTTTCTTGCGTTGTTGCAAGCTTGGTTGCGTCCGTTACCATCTGCACGTGTCCGTTCGATACGACCGCCGCATCTTTCGTGATGTTGAACGTCTTAGCCACCACCATGATGCCGTTGCCCACGTCGCCGGAGGAGAGTGCTGCTGGCCGATCGCACTGCACGTGCCGCTCAACCGTAACCGCACCTTTCACCCTCAGGTTCAACGGTCCGCCGTCACACACCAGTGAACCCTGCACCAGGAGGTCGCCGTTCACGGTCAAGGTCGCGCCGTTCTGGACGACCACTTTTGTCCCTTGGGTTACGACGAAATTCCCTTCCAGTGTTTGGTCAGCAGCAAAAACACGGGTCGGTACGCCGCCACTACCACCCAGCCACCACCATAGGCCACCACCGATAATCGCCAATACCACAACGATTAAAGACACTTTATGAACTGTTTTCATGGATGTAGACCGTTAATGATACGTATAACAACAGTTTATGTTTCAGGGAACGCCGAGGTCAATAAAAAGTCAAGTGCCAGTTTCAACCCTTTTGATCGGCAGGTATGCGTGAACCGGAAAGTCTCCAGCACAAATCTCGGGGACCAGGATTCTCCCGCGGAGCGGCCCCACACCATCCCGCCCTCGGCTCGCCACTCTGGTCTGGACCTCACGCTGATGTTTGCATTACAGCTTAAAAGGTAGTTTTTGATGCTCCCACCGCCGCCCTAGTGATCGGACTTCAGACCTGGGATGAATATTTTTAAACATCCCCTTCAATGTCCTGAAAAGCCTTAACTAAATCTTTATATTCTATACCGGCTTGAAACTTGGCTTGTATTTCTGGAATTTCCAAAATATATTTAATTGCTTGCCCCAAAGTAATTTTAGTAGCTTTCCTCAAGAGATCTTGTATTCCTTCGTCGGTTATTAAATTGCCAGAGGTCAAATAATCATCAAGTTCAGCCAGCCTTTTCTCCCGGAAAGCAATATTATGTGAGCCAAAAAATTCTTGAACCGCCTCGATAACTGAAGCTTGGGCAGAATCTTTGGTTGACGATAATCTTTCTTTAATAATTTCAATGAGTGAATTAATGTGAGGAATAACTAAGGGATTTTCGACTTCTATACTTAGACCTCTTTCTAATCTCCGGTTAGCCTTTAGAATACCTATTCCGTGACCACCTTCTGCCCGAGCAGACACGCGAGAGAGTTGAGCTACTCTAATATCAGGCGCATAGCCTATCTTACCTATAGCTGCGAGTCTTTTTCCAAAAGCCGGGTCCTCGCCTGCACCCATCATTGGCACCCCGCCAACTTTAGCGGCTTCAAACGCTCGGCTCGACATATTAGAGCCCCAAAAAACAGGAATAGATTCACCACTATCATCTTGCGCTTGATTAATCTTTCCCTGATAACCAATACCCTGAATATCTTTATAGCGATTGAGCAGTCTTTTATACAACCTCTTCATTCGCGTTGTTTCTTTTGTGCTTTCGGAAATTGTGCCAGAGTCAACTTCGGACTCTAATTCTACGGCCCCTCTGAACCCAATAATGTCGGGATGGTTCTGATATTGTTTTATTAAACTGGCTACATAATCAGGTTCAAATCTAATATCAGCGTCTGATTGAGCTATTATTCCATTCCTATCAATCTCCGCAAAGCGTGCCACTGCCTCTGCTACGCCTCGATTACGTGCTCCGCCGACGTTAGCTTGTTCGCTGGACAATGTTTTGCCTTCAGAAGCTTTATCTATGACATGAAAAATCAAACCCGATTCCTTTATACGATGAATTTCTTCGATCTCTGTCGTGCTAAGCCCAGCACTAATCTCTTCCTCTGACAATGTTTTAATCCCACTTAACAAATTCAAAGTTTCTTGGTTGTCTGCTAACGCGGTTTCATAATGCTGTAGTCTAGCTTTATAAATTGCGTCGTGTTCATTCTCTAACTTTATTGGCGCGCTTGGTGGATTATTAATTACAATAATAACTTCAAACTCATCTGGTGATGTGCCTACTTGCTCAGCTAGAGAGCCGAGGGGGCGCAAAATATATTTTCTTTCTCCATAGGCGGGAATAACTAGGGCTACTTGACAACTGTCGCTCATTTTTTCTGGTATTCTGTCTTCAGAAGGTGGTAAGTATAGGTCAATGTATTTCTTTACTGAACCCTTAAGCTCAGCTTCTTCAGCTATTTTAGAAAAAAATTCCGTTCTATCGCGTTCCATTTCCATACATCAAGGTTATTAGATGCTTTCACTCCAGCAACAAATCGAGTAAGATCAGGGAAATTGACCGACTCAAACAAATGTACTCAGTATGAGTTGTAACTCGAAAATACGGTTCATAATGGATTTATTTTACTCCTTAAGAAGAAAGTTTTCAAAACTTACGACTTTCATAGGAAGATTCGAACCAAAAAACATTGGCGTTTCACAAAACACCATTCGTTTTCCCAAGCAAAGAGCCCCACCGCTCGGGGACCAGGATTCGAACCTGGATAACCACCTCCCTCGCCGAAGGCGAGTCCGCCTCCGGCGGAAAAGGCCGCTTCCGGCGCTGCGCTCGGGGACCAGGATTCGAACCTGGATAACCACCTCCAAAGGGTGATGTCCTACCATTAGACGATCCCCGAGCGCAACGCCTGAGCACTGCTCAGGTCCCTGCTTTAAAATATCTTGGTAATATTTGTAGCTCTGAGATTGTACGCAAAAACAGGCGGTTCAGCAAGTCACCACCTTACCTCCCATCCACACACCGTCCGCCGGTCGCGTCCGTCATGAGACAAACTCGGTGGCGCGAGAATTTGTTTAAACGACGGACACTCGCGAACGGCGATGTGCGGATGGCAGCCCAGCACCAGTCGTGCGCGATTAGTGCCGGGCGGTCTTCCAGGCGATCGACCTTGACGGCCGAACGACTGGTGCTGGGTTGTGAACGAAACTACTGTGTTTGCTCGGCGAGCTTGACTTCGCGCTGGCCGCGGTGACCGAGCATAATCAGGTTGTCCGCCACCACTTCGGTCTTGCGCAGGGTCTTGCCGTCCTTAGCCTTCCACGAACTGTTTCGCAGCCGACCTTCGACGTAGACCTTGCTCCCCTTTTTGACGTACTGGTTGATGATGTCCGCCAGCTTGCCCCAGGCCACGATGTTGTGGAACTCGACGTTCTCCTTCCGTGACTTCGTCGCGGCGTCCTGCCAGCTGTAGTTGGTGGCCAGCGAGAACTGGCTGATTGCCTGCCCGCTGGGGGCCGACTTCTTGAGCGGGTCCCGGGTCAGGTTCCCGATCAGGGTAACGCGGTTAAGATCCATATGCCTTCCTTTCTTTACGCACCACCGATTCTGTCATCACGACTGCCACCGGGAGTCGTGAGGGCGGAAAAATTACCGACCGAGGACGAGGAAGTTGCTCACGATATATAAGACCACCTGAATCATTACGGTGACAGTTCCGACGAATCCAGCCGTGGTTTGACGTGCTCGAAAAAACACTATGGTGACAAGAATTTGGACAACGAACGAAACCCAGCTGGCAATCAAGAGCGCGATTCCGCGTATTCCGACCGCACTCATGATGAGCGGCGGAAGAAGATAGAGCGCCAGAAAGAGCGGGATGGAAACAAGAAGTTGTTGTTTATTCATAAGGATTACCTTTCTCATGACTTGGGAATATAAGAGGGAAAAGAAGTGCGGCGGGGATCATGGAATTACTCCATCATCCCCGACCGCCGCTAGCAGCCGCAACCCCACGAGGGGCCGCAACCGAGGTTCAGCACGTCTGTCCACATGCAGGTCCAGTAGAGATTCCAGAACAGTCGCCGGCACGAGCAGTAGGTAGTAGCCGGTGCGTAGGTGGGCAGTGCTAATGTTTGAAGGTGAACGATCTGACCGTCGGTCGGATCGAGAATAATTGCTCCTTCCTCGCCATTCCACGCCACGAGCATGAACTGCTCGCTCGGCGGAGTGATGGTGAACCGACCGTTGAGTCCGGTAAAGACCGTCACGGCGCGGTCGGCGTCGATGGTGCCGGTGGAAGAATCGAACGGCACCGCTGCGACCACCGCCTGCGCCGACTTCGTTCCGAGCATGACGTTTCCCGACACCGCTGCCGCCTGCGCTGCGACCGGGTTCATGACGCCCGTGACGAGCAGGACCAATCCCGCTGCCACGGGCCTGAGGCACTTCATTGTGTTCTCCTTTCTCAACATCGCCATTCCAACTTCTGCATCAAACGTCAACCTCAGTCTAACGGGCCTAAGTCACCTCCCTTTCACCGTGCATCCAAGCGAAGCGCGTGGTGCATGGCTGTTTGTAATGTGCAAGTGGAGATATCGGCATTTCCGCTCTCCCGGGTGCCACCGCAACTCGGGAAGGCGGGACGTGCGGGAGCTACCTCGACATCGTCAGAAATCTGAGAATCAGTCCAAGAATCAGCGCGAGCGCGAGGTAATTTATATGGTTAAGCGGCGATGTGCGAATCATGGAACTAACACCTCCCAGGATGCCTTGCCCTGCCGGGCTTTCCGCGGCTTTAAAACACTGCGACCCCGAGACAAGGGCGCGGGGTCGGTGGAAAGGCGCGGCGAGGTTGACAACCACGGAATCGTGGCGATGATGCGCTGGAAATGACTGACCGGCCCGGCTGGATCGGGCTTTTGATGACGCTTGGCGATGTTGAATCTGGTCATGATGGCAATTGTTAGCACGTTATCCACTCTTTTCGCGACGGCGCTTATTCGCGACGTCTCAAATTTGATGAAGTATTCCTCGAGTTTTTTCGGGTTTTTGATTGTTGATGTTATTTTGCGACGGCGCTGCTTTTTAGCGACGGCTCATTTCTGACTTCATCCTAGCGTGCACTGAACTAGCTGTCAAGAAAAAACCTTGCTGAAGCAAAAAATCAGGGTACTTTTCACCAGTTGACATACTGACTATTCGCCTGTAAAGAACATATGCGGTTGTTACGGCAGGTTGGTTGACAACTGAATCAAGTTCCGCATCAAACGATGCGGAACGCAGACCCCGCACCGGACGACCTTGAGTCGAAAGACGAAATGAGGACTGGTGCGCAGGTAATAACAGCAGTCCAACTCTCCTGAAAGGAGAACAGTCATGAAGCGGACAATGTTGTTCGGTTTGTTCATGCTGGTCATGGTCTCGATGGCCAACGCCGCGCCGGTCCTCGACCAGGTCGTCATCGGCCCGGGCGGAGGACAGGCGAGCAACGGGCGTCTCGTCATGCGCATGACCATCGGCGAGCCGATCATCGGCACCGGAAACAACGGCGCGACCACGCTCGACTACGGCTACTGGTGGAGCATCATGACGGTCAACGTCGGCGTCGGTGATCGGTCGCTGCCGGTCCAGTATGCGCTGCGTCAGACCGGCCCCAATCCCTTCACCACCCGGACGACGGTATCCTATGCCATCCCGCAAGGCCAGTCAGTGCCGGTCTTCATCGGCATCTATGACATCAACGGGCGTCTAGTCAAGACGCTGGTTAGCGAATCGAAGTCAGCCGGACTGTACACGGCCGTCTGGGACGGACGAAGCGACAACGGCACCCCCTCCGGCGCCGGCGTCTACTTCACAAAGTTCCAGGCCGGACCCTACACGGCGACCCGCAAAGTCGTCATGCTCAAGTGATTTCGCTGCAAGCGAAATCATCCTAAAGCGCACGCTGAAGGATCACTATCAAGGAGCACATCATGAAGAAGCAGATGCTGTTGCTGTTCGCGATGTTCATGCTCGCCTCGGTCGCTTCGGCCACGGCGGGCAAGTTGAGCATTCAGGGTCATCTCGCTAACGGCGGTGGGCCGATGGACGGCGATCACCCGACGGTGTTCACCTTCTATAACGCGCCGACTGGCGGCAACGTGCTCTGGACCGAAACGGACACGATCCACGTCCAGAGCTTCCTGTTCTCGGCCACGCTCGGTCAGAACACGCCGATTCCCGACACGGTCTTCACCTCTTCGGGGGCCTGGCTCGAAACCACAGTTGATGGCACAACACTGTCGCCACGCATCGCCTACTACCCGCAGCCGCAACTCACCGTAACCGGGACGGACAACCTCTGGTCCACGGACGGGACGGATGTATGGCGGACAAGCGGGAAAGTTGGCGTCGGGACGTCTGCGTCCGGAGCCACTCTATCGGTCCTCACTAATGGAGAGAACCCCTACAACCGGGCGATCAACAGCCAGGCCGACTATGGTACGGGAGTGACCGGCAGTTACACCGCCAACTACTTGCAAGCCCTTTACGGAACCGGCAGTACCGGCAACGTTACGGGGCTGCACGTCAACGTCCAGAACCTCGGTTCCGGCGGAGCAAACGCGGCTACCTTTACCGGCGGTAACGTCGGTATTGGCACAACAATGCCGACGAACCGACTCCAAGTACGGGGGAGCGTTTCTCTCACTGATCCTGACGACGTGTTTCAATCCTCAAATGGCGTCGTACGGATGGGAGAAGCCGTCGGAGTCCAGAGCCGAGGCAAGGGTATCGGAGTCAAGAGTTCGGACGGTACACAAGATCTCGCGTTCCTGGGCTACGAGGGCCAGGGCTATTTCTCCCGGGAAGTCGGGATCGGAACGGCACCCACGTCAGCTCATAAGCTCGATGTAGCCGGAAGTATCCGTTCTTCGACCGGTGGCTTCGTTTTTCCGGACGGCAGCACACAAGCTACGGCAGCAGGCGCATCGCTATGGGCGGCTAACGGGAACGACGCGTATAACACCAATGTGGGAAACGTGTTCATTGGTGGAACGTCCACTGGCGATCCCTCGGCAAAACTCCAGATAATCGCGCCGAATCCGCAGATCCTGATTCGTGAACCGAATGCGGGCGTAAGCCAGTCGATGGAGGTCAACTCTCTTGGGTTCTCGATCAACTACGACGGAGGGAGCGGGATCTTCCTATCGCGCACTACGGGAAACGTTGGGATTGGTTCATTCTTTCCGGGCGCGAACAAGCTCTATGTCAACGGCAACTTCACCGCCACCGGCACCAAGTGTCGCCTCGTTCACGACGACAAGTTCGGTGACCTGTACTACAACGCGGTCGAATCGGGAGAGGCCATCTTCTCGACCAGCGGCCGATCCAGGCTGAACAAAGGCCGCTGCCATGTCGAACTGGACCGGAAGTGGCTGGCTGGCGTGACCATCGACGAGCAATACCCGCTCGAGGTCGCGTCGGTCGTCTTCTATGGCCCACACGGGAACTGGTACGCCGTGCCGGGTCAACTCGGGTTCATCATCATTGACCCCAGCGGCTCGAACACCGAGTTCTACTGGACCGTCCATGCGCGGCAGAAGGGCTATGAGGACGTGTACCTCAACCAGCCCGAACCGACCACGGCTAAGGCCAGCCGTGAACCGGAGCGCATCAGCGCGACTGGTCCTAGGTAAGGAGGACGACCATGAAGCGTCTCATGATGCTTTTCGTGGCCGGAATCCTGATGGTTCCGGGGATGGGATGGACGTTCGATGGTGCGGACTATCCAGTTGGTTATCCCAATGGAAACGGCTGGAACAGGGGGCACGGATGCTTTAGCACAAGCTGTACCGACTTCAGTTGTAGTGATGGACTCGGCTTTCTCGAGCCCAACAACTACGGCGGGAGCATAGGGTGTGTACTGCATCCAGGCGAAGATTGGAACAAAAACACTGGGGGTAATACGGACTGTGGCGAAATAGTTCGTGCTATGGCCGACGGTCAGGTGACTTCCGTGCCATCCTCGTGTTCTTGGGGGACGTTAGTCATTCGCCATGATAACGTTCCCGGGTACGGCACCCTGTACTCGGTATATGGGCACATGGATAACGCTTGGCCAGGCATAGTCGTTGGTTCGAATGTTCAAAGAGGTGACCAGATTGGAACAGTCTCGGATAAGGGATTGAATGGAGCCCCCTGTCACCTGCACTTCGAGATCAGAAGCGCCAATCTGGCCGCCTGTTTCTTCCCCACGGACAGTGGTGGCGGAAACGACGAGGACTGGGTTCGCGCCAGATACATTGAACCAACTGTATTCATCAACGCTAATCGTCCAGGTGCAGTTCAGTTTGCGGCTCAACTCGTCGGCCAGAACGTCTCCATCACCACCTGGCTGCCACCGAACGGAACCTACACGCTCTGGGTTGACTACCGGAACGTGGGTTCCACGACATGGGAGAACAGCGGGGGTGTGACAAATCCCAACTACGTTGAACTGCGGTCAGTGTCTGGTACGTGCAGTCTCGTCACCAGCTTCTGCGCCTATGACGCGTCGACCTGGACCAATCGCCAGCGCATAGGACCGGCGCAGCAGACGTCGGTTCCGACCAACAGCACTGCTCGGTTCCAGTTTGTGGCTCGAGCTACAAGCACAACTGGCGAGTGCGTTCAGTGGGTTGCACCGTGGTACTCCGGCGGTTGTATGGACGGATGGGGTGGCGTCAACTTCACCGTCCGCACCGATGCAACACCGCCGACACAGCCCGTGGCTTCCGTGGACCCCAGCACGAACAACACCAACAGTTTCTCGTTCAGCTGGACGGCTTCCACGGACGAGCATAGCGGGTTCTACAGGTACTACTGGAGCGTCAACGGTGGCGGTGAGACGTTCACCACAACAACGTCTGTCCCATCTGGACCGTGGGCGACCCAACAGGGCACGAACACGTTTAACGTTCGGGCGGTCGACAACGTCGGGAATAGTGCCAGTGCCGCACCGGTGACATTCACTCTGACCTCTAGCCCCTGCCCCGGACGAGAAATTCCTCACACCTGCGTTCCGTCGACAACGTGCTACCCGGCGGCATCGTCGAATCTGCAGACGCTGCCGGATGCAACGTCCGCGCCGTGGTCATCGGTTGGTCAGCCAGTGCGAGACATGCTCAAGCCAGGCAGGACGTACAGCATCGGCTTCGAGTATCGTTCCACGGCGGCGACTGAGATGAAACTCGGTTTCGGCACGACCAATCCGGCGTCCGACCTCGGCCTGGTCATCAACGCCTCGAACCTGCCGGCCTCAACCGACAACGAATGGCGCACCTTCTGGAGCGCGCCGTTCACGGTCACGGCCGGGCAGCTGGAAAGCTTCTCCAGCCTCAAGTTCGTTCGCGCTTCAACTGCTGACGGCTTCGACATCCGGAATGTCCGGATCGTGGCCTATCAGTAACGCACCTTCACCTTAACCCCCTCGATTCTTCGGAGTCGAGGGGTTTCTTTATACCCTCCCCCTGAAATCAGGGGGAAGTCCCAATAGCGAAGCGCGACGGGACGACGGAGAGGGGCCTCCACGTCCTTCTAACTTCTAAACTCGCACCGACTAGAAAGCCGGTGCTGGATTTTATACTGCGCGCGCACTTAAGTGCGCGCTGGGTAGAATAAAAAGCTAACGAAGCTAACCCCTAACCCCCTAAAACCTAACACCTAAAACCTGCCCTCCCCTATCCCCTCCTCTTCCGCAAATGCTGCTGGAACTCCTCGTCCGCCTTCATCCGCTTGTCCATGTCCTCGCGCAGGAAGTCGGCTTTCGACAGTTTGGTGTTCCGCGTTTTGAAATCAAGGTAGTCGTCAATCGTCCGCGTCAACCGCAGGGTGAATTTGATCCGCGCCACTTCGCGGATCTTGATGTCGCCGAGCTGACGCAGGAAGTCCTCGACCAGCTTCTCGACCCGGTCTTTGGAATAGGTGGCAATGACGATGTGCTTGGGAATGTCTTTGAGATTCAAATAGCGCAGCACGTCCGGTGCCACCTCGCCGCGGCTGTAGAGATACAGCAGCGGTCGCTTCTCAGCCAAGGCATACGCCAGTAAATATCCGGCTTGCGGATCAGGTGTTGTACCTTCCACCAGAATGGCCTGCATCGCGTCGAGCAGCGGCACGCCGGTGGCCCGGTGCTCGGCAATCGTTTCCGACGGCAAGTTGATCTCTTCCTTTTCGGTATTGGTCGAGAGGGCGACGTCGGCGCGCTGACAGACGTCCTTGATTACTTCGTAGACGTCATTCAGATCGCGCTTGGTCGTCGGCGGACCGTAGAAGTACGCTCTAATCATGAAACACCTCTCGGCTGGATAAACTCGCCGGCAATGTTTTGTTCAAGCAGTTTGCGAAGCTTGCCCACCTCGGCCGTGGCGCCGAGCGCCCACATGGTCTTGACCACGGCCATGCTCGGACTGACGCCGAGGAGCGAAATGAATTCCTCGGTGCCGGGAATGGGCTGACGCGAAGAGAGAATGACCGGTATCCCCTGTTTCTGGGCGCGTCGGAACTCACGCTCGACGTACTCCGGCAGTGAGACCAACTCATGGAGACGCGCCAGGATGGCATGAAAATCGCCGCGGAGGGCCAAGCGGAAAGAGGTGATGGAAACTGCCGGGGTGATGGTGGTCACGAAGACGTGCTGGTCGAGGTGGATTGACCAGCGCGGTTTCTTGTGCGAACGGTGCGGCCGATTCTCGAACAGCTTTGTGCCGAAATCCACCCGGCCGAGAAGCGTCGCTTCATTGGTCATCAGCTGAAAGGCGCCCTCGACCATGGCTGGCTGGACCTTGGCCGCGGACATGATTCTGTTCCCGAACACGACCGATACGCCGGCCACGTCCGCCGCCGCCACCTGAATGGCGTTGATGATGTTGGCCCTGGCCGCGAACTCAACCTGTCGGACGCCAACGCCGGGAATGCGCAGCGGCGAACCGGAAACCACCACCGGAAACGGGAGGCGGCGCAGCATCAGCGACAAGGCGTTGGCCGTGTAATGGAGAGTCTCCACGCCGTGGAGAATGACAAAACCGTCAACCGACTGGTGATGAGTACGCACCGCCTCGGCCATGGCCAGCCAGTCTTCCGGCCCGATCTCCAGCGTCCCCTTGCCGGTAATGAACACCGGCTCAACGTCGGCAATGACGTTGATCTCTGACAGGTTGTCCAGCCAGCGCCGCATGTGCTCCGGTTTCTTGACGATTTCCCAGGGCCGCGGTTTTTCGGTCAAAAATGTCCCGCCGGAAAACAGCAAGGCCACGCGTTTTCGAGGAAGTTTTGCCAAATCCCTTGATTTTACCGCCGTCGTTGTTTATTGAGACGGCGCTATTATTGTAGCACATCGCCCGGAATATTTCCAGGCCGACTATCCTTCCGGCCTATTTTTGCGCTACACTGACGCTATGAACAACCGCATCCTCGTCATCGGTTGTGAACCGTGGGAAGAGCAACTGCTGAAGAACAAACTGGCCGACTCACTTCATTTTGCCGGTGATATCGCCACCATCAGCGACGCCGAACTCCGCGACGTCATCATCCTGTCGGTGTTTATCCACACTCCGGTAACGCCTGAGTTGCTGGCAAAATTGCCGCAGCTCAAGTTCATCACCACGCGCTCGACCGGCTACGATCACATTGACCTGGCGGCCTGCGCTAAACGCGACGTCCTCGTATCAAACATACCGACCTACGGCGAGAACACCGTGGCCGAACATACCATGGCGCTGCTGCTGGCGCTGTCACGCAAACTCATCCCCTCAATTGAGCGTACCAGGCGCGGCGACTTTCGACTCGATGATTTACGAGGATTCGACCTCAAAGGCAAAACTATCGGCCTCATCGGCAGCGGCCATATTGGTTCGCACGTCGCGCAATACGCCGTCGCCTTTGGCATGCACGTGCTGGCCTTTGATCCAAAGCCAAACCACCAGCTGGCAAGAAACATTGGCTTCAGCTACGTCTCGTTCAGCGACCTTTTGCCGCAGTCAGACATTATCTCTTTGCACGTTCCATTCTTACCATCAACTAAGCACCTGCTGAACGACGCCGCGTTCAAGCAGATGAAAAAAGGTGTTGTCATCATCAACACCAGCCGCGGCGGTTTAATTGACACCAAAGCCCTGGTCAAAGCGTTGAAGAACGGCACCGTGGCTGCGGCCGGACTGGACGTACTGGAAGAAGAGTGCGAAATAACGGAAGAACGGGAACTGCTGACTGACGCCTTCAAGAAAAAGTGCGACTTGGAAACCGTGCTGGCCAATCACATTTTGCTGGAGCAGCCGAACGTTATTATCACTCCGCACAATGCCTTCAACTCTAAAGAGGCGCTGGAACGGATTCTGACAACTACGGTCGAGAATATCAAAGCGTTCCAGGCAGGAAAACCAATCAACCTGGTTCACGCCTAGAACAGTCCGATAATCGCCAGAATTCCCAGGGTGTTCAAGCCGAAGGAAAGCGGGATGAATCCGCGTCTGGTCGCTCCAACGCCATCAAGCAGGGCAATACCGAGTTCGTCAGGTAACGGTGAAGCTATAATAAGTGCTCCACTGAGCGCCGCAGTCCAGCGGAGTCTCCGATGACGATGGAAAAAGTCGACCAGCCGATGCAGCGCTGGCCGGCGTTCAAACTGACGTGCGAACACGGTGAAGATGATCAGATCATAGAGCAGCGAACCCAGCCCGCCAATAACCGCCGCCAAAACCGGGTTGAGACCCTCTCCCACGTGAGCCAAAACAACCGTGCCGGTGGCCGAGGTGAAACTGGTCGTATAGAGCAAGCCGCCGACCAGGGCGGTCAGGTAGCCCCAGTTGTCCAGCCGATTGACCAGACTATGACCGACCGGTAAGCGGACCAACAGCACTGCCACCACCACGCCGAGGACGAAGACCCCGATAGAGGTCAGGCGTAGTCGGGTAGTCACACCGCCACCTCAATCTGCGAGCCGTTCAGCCGAACCGTGTAGGTCCGCTGCGGTTCGTGGGCTGGCCCGGCCGCCACCGCACCGGTCGTCACATCGAAGCGTGAGGCGTGAAGCGGACACTCGACGACCGTGCCCTCGAGCACGCCTTCGCACAACGGACCGCCGGCGTGCGAGCAGGTGTTGTCCAAGCAGAAGTACTGCTCTCCGACCTTGAACAGCGCCAGCGGCTTTCCGTTGACGGTCGCGCAAACCATTGAACGGTCCTTGAATTGATCAATCGTTGCGATTGGCACGAACTGTGCTCCATGCTCAGCTCTTGAACGCTCGGACCTCGCTTCTCCGTTCTGAGTTTTCCGTTTCAGCATCGCCTGGCGAATCCTGACGGCCGTGGCGGCCAGCGCCGTGACCGCGAAAAACCACCACAAATAGCGGAGGTTGGTCGAGCGAACGTCGGATCCTAAAAACCACGAGTGGATCCAAACCAGAACAAAGACTCCGTAATTCAAGTAATGAATGGTATGCCAGCGGGTTTTCAGCCACGGCAGCTTGCGCAACAAAGCCGTGCCGGCCGTCAGCATCAGCAAAAAAAGTTGGACGTACCCCAGCCACAAATAGGGAACCAGGCTCGGCGCGACGTTCCAGCTCTTGAAGTACTGGTCCAGACCAATGCCAAAAAACCGCAGCGTCGGATGCAGCCAGGCCAGCAGAAAAATCAGGACGCCCTGCCGGCGGTGAAAGGTGATAATCTTCGGATGCACGACGGTCCGCAGCACTGAACGCGCCGCCCCGATGACGAACTGCGACCACAGCAGCGTAAACGCGTACAGTCCGACCAGCGGAAAGATGGCGAGGTTAAAGGTCTTAAAGTCCAGCCCCTGAAGAAACGAGAGCCCGCCGCGCTGGCTGAAAAAGACGTAGCCGGGCAGGACCAGCACCGACACGTAGACGAGGGTGGCCATCCACCGCCACAAGCCACTCCGAGCTGCTGGCTCGTGTTGAACAGGTACGTTGACTGGCGTGGCGGTCTCCATCGCTCCTATCGTAGCACCAGTTCGGGAAAAATCGAAAAGCTTGGCGTGCACATTGGTCCGGCCAGTGGCCAAGTCAGCCAGGATCATTCCCGCCAGCGCTCCAATGACCATGCCGTTGCCGTTGAAGCCGGTGGCCACGTACAGCTTCCGTGGATAGCGCGGATGCTCGGCAATGTACGGCAAGCCGTCAGCGGTCTCAAACAAGCTCCCTGACCAAGCGTTCGTGACCGTGTAGGGCCGCGGAAAGTGCCGTTGCAAAAATGCCAGCAGCGCATCGTGCTCTTTTCCTTTGGCGCCCCTCACTGCACCAAGTTCATGGTCAGCACCGCCGATGATGATTGAGTTTGCATCACGGTGTCGGTAGTAATTGTACGGCCGCTGCGTATCCCAGAACAAGTCGCTCGAAAACGGCGGCTGGCCGGCGAAGCGAGCCGCCAGCGCAAAGGTGGTTTTTTGTGTGAGCAACGTACGAAATTCAGGAAACGACGGCCTGGGGAAACCGGTGGTCACGACCGCACGTTGGGCTACGACGCTCCCGTGCTTGGTCACGACCGTCACGCCAGCCTGCGTCACGCTGACCTCGAGTGCGGCAGATTCTTCAAAAATCTTGATTTTCCTTGCACCTGACCGCTCGAGCAAACCAAAAATGAATTTTCGCACATCAAAAAACGCTTCGCCTTCGAACCTGATGGCGGAAACGATGCTCTCGCCAACCGCCCGGGCGTCGTCTCCGCTAAGCAGGCGAACTCCGGGTTCCGCATTCTTCGCCGCTTCCCACTCCTGACGGTGAACCAGGTCGTGCTTCTGGTAGGTGCAGTCGTACGACGCGCAATCAACCCAGTCGCAGGCGATCGACTCGTGTTTGACCAGGCGACGCAATTCATCTTGCGCTTCACGGGTGGCCCGAAAGAGCCGCTGCAGAAACTCCTGGCCGTGACGCGCCACGATGTCGTGGAGCATGGCGTCCGGTACGCGGGTGACGAAGGCGGTGGTGAACCCGGTGTCACCCGTGGCTAGGTGGTTTTTCTCGAGCAGCACCACCGACGTACCGGCCTGAGCCAGGCGCCAGGCCGTCATCACGCCGGCCATGCCCGCGCCGATGACGACAACATCCGCTCGAGCGTCGCCGGAGAACATGGGGAAGCGACGAACGTCAGCAACACTGGCAAACCACGGAGACATGTTTTCGGACATGCTACCAGTATACCAAAATCGCCCGGCGCGGACGAAACGCCGCGAAGCGACGAACTCACGAACCGGTCAGCTTCCCGTCGTGGAGGCGGTAGACTTTATCAGCGAGGCTGGCAATGGCCTGGTCGTGCGTGACCGTGATGATCGTGGTTTTCTCCGATCGCGAGAGCGAGCGGAGAAGCTCGACGATCTTCTGCCCGGTCTGCGTGTCGAGGTTGCCGGTCGGTTCGTCAGCCAGCACCAGCTTCGGCTTGTTCGACAGCGCTCGGGCAATGGCCACCCGTTGCTGCTCGCCGCCAGAGAGTTTGCCCGGCCGACGCTTAAGTATATCGCCGCTGATGCCGACTGACTGCAGAAGATGCTCGGCGCGCGATCGCCGTTCGGCGGCTGACCGACCGGCAAACTCCATCGGCAGCATGACGTTATCAAGAGCGGACAAGTTCGGGACAAGATTATAGTTCTGAAACACAAACCCGACGCTCGTCCGGCGGTACGTCAGCAGGTTTTTCCCTCTTAAGTCAGTAACATTCTTTCCGTCAATCTCAATTGTTCCTTCAGTCGGCATGTCGAGCGCACCAAGCAAGGCCAACAGCGTGCTCTTGCCACTGCCGCTCTTGCCAATAATCGCGACGAGCTGTCCGGTCGCCACCTCAAAGTTCACGCCATCAACCGCACGGACTTCCGTACTACCGCTTCTGAAAACCTTCTTGAGGTTCTCGACCTTGATCATCCCGTTAGAAAGATAGCATATCAAGTATCGAAGTGAATCGGATGCCCATCAACGTTGAAAGCGAACTTTCTAACGGGATCATGCTATTCGTTCCGCAACACTTCGGCTGGCCTGATTTTGCCGATCAGCCAAGCTGGAAAGGCCGAGCCAATGACGGCTACGATGACTGCTGCCAGCAGGCCGTAGGCGACGACCTCGAGGTTGATGACTGCTGCCAGGTTTTGCAAAGTGGTTCTGAATCCCGCGAACGAACCGAAGGCGATGCGCATGCCCCTGCCTGGCTCGCCAGGCCCTGGTCCGGCACCACGGCTGTTGGACACCAGGGCATTTAGCACCGGGTTACTAAACACAAAACCGAGCGCCGAACCGACAATGCTGCCGAGGAGTGACAGCGCCAAGGCCTCGGTGGTGAATTGCGTCATAATTGTGGCGTCGCCAGCGCCGAGCGCCTTCAACACGGCGATTTCCTTCCGCCGCTCGCGCACCACCATGACCATGGTCAGGAGAGTGATGACTGCGGCGGCGATAAGCGCGCCAACCAAGCTGGTGGTGGCAATGCTGCGGATGTTTTCAAGCGGCTGGACTGCCTGTGTCACCGTTTCTTCTGACGACGTGACGTCAGCCGCATCGCCGAGCTTGTCCTTGGCCGCGGTCGTGACTGACGCCAGGTCATCAACCGAGTCAACATGTACCACCGCCGATGTAACCTGATCAGTTTGCTCGGAAAGACGCTGCAAGGTCTTTAGCGGAAACACCACGGCGCTGTTCGCAAAATGCGTGCCCGCGTCAAACACGCCGGTAACCGTCACGGTCTTGCCATAAGCGGTAAACGTCGAGCCGGCCGCGAGCTGATTCTTCTCGGCCAGTGCTGTGCCGACCAGGGCAGTGTCGCTGTCTGCCGCAGCGTCGAGCGTCTGACCGGCGGTCACGGTCACGCTGCTGCCAATCAACTGACCAGCGGATGAACTATTGCTCGTGCCAATGGCGAAAATCGGCATAGTCATCGCCCCCTGCCCCATCCGTCCGAACGCCCGGAACTGCCGGTTGCCGAGCGTGCCGGCTTCCATGGCTGATTGCAAAGAAGTGTCCTGGTCCGGTCGAAGCTGGGCGTCAATCGTGGCGTCAACCGAGGTCACGTGATCGAGTGATTTGAGGCTATCCACCTGGCCGGTGGTCAAGGGCTCGCCGCCGCCCAAAAATCCTCGTGCCCCGGCCGGCGACACCATCACCATGTTGCCGATTGAAGATTTCACCGACTCGATCCGGCCGTTGATGGCGTTGAGAGCCGCGAACATGACCAAGGCCAGCCCCAGGCTGATGCTGAGGATGATGACGACGGAAAAGGTTCGGATTGGATTGCGAATGACGTTCTTCGTCCCGCGGGAAATTGCACTCATGAAAATGCTTCGTGATGATATGAAATCTGGGGTTGGTACGCCGTGCCTCCCACCCCCTCCCCTCCTCATCTGAGGAGGGGTGTCCCGTCTCGAGCTTCAGTCGAGAGACGGGACGGGGTGGTCGGTAGAGGCGTCAGGCGCGGCGTTTAGAGTCAGTGCCCGAACCCGTGATGGCCGCTCATCATGCCCATCGGCATCATTTCGCCACTGGCAAGGCGTTCCTTCATCTTGGCCAGGAACTGGTCAGCCTGTTCCTGCGTCAGATACCCGACGGAGATCATGTCTTTGAGCTGGGCTTCGAAGTCGGCCTGCTTCTTCTCCATCAGCTTCGTGTAGGTCCAACCTTTCTCAACCATTACTTTGTAGAGCGGCGTGCCGCTGTCCAGCTTGGCTTGGAGGTCGGTTAGACTCAGGCCCAGGAGGTCGGCAATGTCTTGAAGGTGACGGCCGTGGTGCTTGCCCATCATCGTGGTGGTCGTGGTGGTTGACGGCGTGGTTGTTTCGGCGGTCGAGACCGTGGTCGACGAAGTGTCAACGCGGACGTCACCGCTCGACTGGGCTTTGACAATGCCGGCCGTAATGCCTACCACCGCCAACAATGAGACCAGAAAAATGAGCAGGGATTGTTTCATAGAGTGTTCCAGTTAATGCTAAGGCGCGATCGCAATACTGATACGACTGCGACCAACTCCTTGTTTCAATCTTCATGCCGCCGCTGGGGCATCATCATGCGGCGGTGCGCCGCTCGAATCGCCTCGGCCTCAATCCGGTCTCCCTTCCGTTCGCCAATAACCACGACCGCAGTGCCAGTAGTCAATGAGAATGGTGGCAGGCGCGTGTCGTCGGTGACTTTCACCGTCACGTCGCCTCCCGGCGTCTCCAGCGTGTAGGTATCGCCCTTAATCTTGGTGATTTCACCGACAACGACACGGTCATTCTCAAGAAAAGGCCGGTAGGCGCGGCCAAAGAAATGAGGCAGCTCGCCGCGGAGCGCGCGGTTGGCCAGAATGCCGTGGATCGGCGCGCGGCTGGCCCAGGCACCGAAGAAGGTCGCGCCAATTACCGCCAGCGCCACCACGAACAGCATTGGCCAGCGATAACTCGGGGTGAACCGCCGCAGCAGCATCAGCAATACGACTAAACCGAGAAAGGATAATATGGCCGCATCCCAAGGAAAATTTCCGAGCAAGAATGGCACGCCGCGGAAACCAAATCCCGGCAAGACACCGAGCTCGCGCGAGCGCCAGAGAAAAAAGAGCGCGCCGATGGCAAAAACCATGACCACGGCCAGTGCCGCGGTGCCGAGCGCGATGCCAACGGTCCGCAGCCAAAAGTACCAACGCGGTCGCATCTTCACGGCGTGCTGCAGTTTGTCGAGTAACGACGATGGCGGTTGCTCTTCAATCATATCAAATCATTAGGCAGTCGTTCGCGAAGTTTTTCCAAGCCGCGCTTGATCCGGATGCTGACCGTGCCGATGGGAATGCGCAACACCTCGGCAATGTCGCGATAGCTCAAGTGTTCGTAGTAGCGGAGAATGAGCGGTTCGCGGTAACGTGGGTCAAGCTCATTGAAGTGTTCGCCTAGGACTTTTCGAACCGAGGCGATTTCCACTTCTTCATGTGGGTTGTCCGGCGCGACCGGATGGGGAAACAACACGTCCGGATCAAAGAACGGCAGTGGCTGACGCTTAAGCGTTTTCACATGGTCAACTAACGTGTTGTGTGTAATCCGGTAGATCCACGGGGAAAAACGACGGTCAGGATTGAAGCTGCGGAGATTGACATAGGCTTTCACAAACGCCTCTTGGACGATGTCTTCGGCGTCACTTGACCCCGGCAACAACTTACGGACGTAGCCGACCAGCCGCTGCCAATAGCGATTGACCAGGGTAGTATAAGACAATTGATCGCCGGTCTGGGCTTCTTCGACCAGCTGCTCATCGGTCTTGGCCCGGGAGTCCGTTCCATTGACAAACGAAGCGACTGGGGCGGGGTCCATGTCTTAATTATACGACAAAATAACCATCATTGTTTCAGCCAGCCCTTTATGCCCTATGGTTTTTCTGAAACAACCAAGACCCCAAACCCGTACCACTTTTAGAATGCAGGGCGGGGTCCTCCTCTCGGCCTGCATTTTTTTGAAAAAACAAGCCGGTCACTCCCTGCTTCGTGCAGAATGAAGGGAGCGACCGGCGTTTGGTCAGGACTCATGACCATTGAGGTCGAGGTCCAAGACCAGGTCGAGGAACGAGCGCAGCGACTCGCCGTCGGACTGATGCGAATCGTCAGCATTCGGCGGTTGCACCGCGACCGGCTGACGGTCCGGCGGATTTTCCCCATGGATCTCCATGCGGCACCTCCGGGAAAGGGATAAACAGAGTGTAGCACTCGCCTATACCAACACAATCAGAACGTCAATAGCCAAAATTCACCTACCAAAAGTATGTGCTGATTAGCCGCTCCACCGGGGCGATGGAAATGAATTGGACGATGGTAAGCTTTCTACCGTCCGGCCACCAACCGCTCCGCGTTCTGGTACACAAACTTCTCCTGGACCGCCGGATCAAGCCGGCCGATGAACATCCGGCTGTAATCATTCAGCACAATCGCCAAATCCGGATCAAGCGCCCAGCGCACCGATCCGCCCCGATCAGTGTCCCAGAGGACCCGGTCAGGGTGTTTCTCGATGAACCACTTCCAGGTTTTAAGATCTTTCTCTAAGAGCGGCTCGGGATTTTTGAAATGCGCCAAGAACGTCTCTTTGCTAACGCCCTCGCGCATCAAGAAAACGTCACCGTAGAGTTCGTCAATCCCGTAATAGACATTCGAATATTTGGTCAGAATCTCGTCGATCAACTGCAAATTGTCTCCCCCGCCCGCGTCTTCAACCAGCTGGTCGCCATGGAAAATAAACGCGATATCGGGATTTTGCTCAAGCACGCGTTCGTACGCTTCCTTCTGTCCCTGGCCGAGATGAAAATACACCAGCAGATTATACTCGCGCACAACCGGATAGATTTGCATGAGTCGCTCTGAATCAGGCGGCAGTTCCGGTGCGCCGTCATCACGGGCATAAAGCCCGATTTCGCCATATCCTTGGAACAAGGCCGGATGCACTTTCAGCATCTCAGTTAATTCTGCCGCGGTCACCGTCGGAAAACCGGTCGGCGAACCGTCATTCGCCGGCGGCATGATAAACGGAATAAAGCGGTCCGCGTATTTATCCATTGTCCGCTTGACCACCTCGAGCATCGGTTTGACCGGTTCCCACACTGGGAAAAATGCCAAGGCCTTGGCCGTGCCCTCGACATTGAGCATACACAGGTAATCTTCTATTGAGGTGTTTACGCCCAAGGCCAACCCTTCGCCGGGTTCGACGTTGTCGCCGGGCGGCCCGTCCGGAATCGAAGCGATGTGGACGTGCATGTCGTAGAGCGGGCCGGTGTACGCGCCGGCCGGGAACACCCGCGGCTTCACGTCGCAATCAACCGCTTTGAAGGCCGCCTCCACGCGTCGTTCTGACAACGGCTGAATAATCGAATTCGCCCCGGGTTCGGCAAACAGCCACCATGCTGCGATACCGGCTAGGACGAGGATAACAATGGAAATGATACTTGTTGGCTTCTGCATCAGTCAACGCCTTTTTGCATCCGCTCAAGTGCCCGCTTCATGATCTGTCCGGCCGCATCATCTCGGGCAGTGCTCAAGACCGGCAGCGCCGCCAGCACCGAAGCGTTGTCGGTCGGAAGCAGCTCAACCTTTCCCTGCATATAGCCTGCCAGGTTCGTCAAAAATTCATCAAACCATGACGGGGTCACGGTCAAGACGCCCTCAAAATCTACGTGCACCGGCCTGGTCACATCAAGCGACGAACGAATCGCATTGAATGCCTCGAGTCCGGCCGGACGAGAGACCAGCACCGTGCCGAATTTTCTCAATTGAATCGTTTGCATAGTATGAATGTAAACATTAAAACGTGATAACCGCGTAAACGCCGCGCACATTTTCTTTCGCTTGGTTAATTCGCATCGGGCCTGGCTCTTTCGGAATGCGCACCATCGCCAGTCCGGAGCGGAAGATGAGGCCGATGTCATGTTGCTCGGCAACTGCGCGCACGACTTTGAGTCCGTTACCGCGTTTTTCCGGATCGCGCCCGGAAATAACTTCGGTAAAAGCGATCCGTAAGGCCTCGACATCGCTGGCGATCTCCGGACGTACCCTCCGGAGCGTTGTCCGAACGCCTCGGCCGCGGTCGGCCAACACGACCATACGTTTCACGCCGTCATATCCAAAAAATACGCCAGGCACGTCCGGCCAATTGCCGATATTATGGGTGAAGGAATTGTCGCCGATCTCTCCGGCCACCAACGTCAGCAATGAAACCAAATCCAACGCATCAAAACCGAGTGTGCGCTGGAACACCACGCTCATCTTCTCCAGCCGGCTGGTAAAGCGATCCTGCCGTTCGCAATAATACTCTTCCGGGAGTTCCGGCGCTTGGGCGCTCGCAGCCCAGGCCCACCCGAGCGCCGGCAGGTCAACCATTAAACGCTTCAGATCAGCGGCCGCGTAGTACCGCTGGCCGCCGGCCGTTCGTTCAGGCCGGAGCCGGCCTGACTTCTCCCAATTCCGCAGCGTCTGGCTGGTGACGCCAAGCATTGCCGCTGCTTTCCCAATTCTGACCACCTTTTCTTCCATATTTATAAGTTTAGCCCAAAAACCTATAAAAGTCAACCTATTATTTATAGGTTTATTTGCGATAACTGTCAATTTCGCGTGAATTTACCCAAAAAGCAGCCAAAATTCACGCTCCACCGCATTCCAATTGGTGTGGGGGTTGGGCCGGCGTGGTTTTGAGTTTCCAGGGGTTGGCTTTAACACCCTCGGGGAGAGGTCGTATGCTTTCGATTAGTGGAAAATGATTATTCAGTATACTAGAAACCGGCTAGTGGCCAGTTCCAATTGTGTACCGCCTTACTTCTTGTAACCCCGTTTTCCAGTCAAAGGATTGATATTCCCTTTGTGAGACCAGTTATCGAGACGGGTTTTATTCGCTTTCGTACGGTAATACGGTTTTACGTATGTGCCGTTCTTTTTCGTATATCCTCTCACATGCGTTATTCCGGTATAGGCGGGTCGAGAATAACTACTACGATATGATCGTGTTGATCGATATGTTCGAGCGTCGGCTTGTTTTGGAACGAATGTAAACGCGACAAGAGAAGAAGCTACAACTCCCAGAAGAAATACGGACGTGAGACGCGTAAGAAGTCTTTTCATGCCACCAAATTAGCCTATTTTGATCTTACTCTCCATAGTCCAATAAATCAAGAAAAACAACTGAAAGGGATAGAAAATATTAAAAAGGCCCTGATACTGTGTCAACCGTTTGGAGACTATCAATAGCGTCGCCCATTTCTTGGTACGTTGCCCATGCGTAGCCTTGAGCGTCTTCTATATACCCATTTGCTTGTTCGATGTTGTCGTTCGCTTCTTGCAAACTTGATGAATAATCAGAAACTCGTTGTTGTAAGGCTAAATTCTCTTCCTTCACTTTAGATAACTGTCCATTCAGGCCGAGCGCCCACCATACCAGACCGATAATTATTGCGCCTGCTACCCAAGATATTTTTCTATCTTCCATAAAAAAGATTGTTAATGCTAACTTACCCGCCAGGACAAATATTCTCACAGGGCACGCCGTCATTATCACCATCACGAATGGAGCATCCGCAGTCATTCAGTTGAAAGTACGCCTCATCGCAAGAAGAAATACGAGGACAGGTTTTAGAACAATCACAAGAATACCCTCCGGACGAGGAGCCCCGGTCTGAACTGTCAGTGGTCTGGAAAGCACATCCTGCTCCGAGAATTCCAAGCCCAGCTACAATCCCCACTCCCCACAAAAGTTTTTTCAGCATATAGGCCACCAAAAGTGTCTAATTCGAGCCTACTCCCCTTTTGGGGGAAAATCAAAAAACGTCTCGGCGGTTCTAGATAGCACGCATTTTCTATTTTTCGAGAAGGCTTTCGTAACCCCAGCTTGTAAGGAGAGCGGAAATCCTTGATTTGTTTACTGCTTCCTTACATTTTGTATCACCATTTTCAACTTTGTTTTGACTTGCAACTTCGCGACATGAGGCAAGATCGCGAGTATATTGCCCGTACAAACCCGTAATGTAGGTTTCTTTTTGAATCGCGGCTAAATCTGCTTTACGATAGTCATCGTTATAGGAGGCCATGGCTATCACGGAGATCGAAATACCTCCAGCAATAAATGCTAATATTCCTATGAGATAAAAAGTCTTTTGAAGAGTGCTCATTTTCTAGTAACTAAAGTCGTAATCATACGAAGAACTGTAACTGGACCCGTAGTCATAGGACGGGTGTGTATAGCTTGGCGTATAATCGTATGATGATCCGTAATCGTAACTTGGAAGTGAGTAGTCGTTGTCAAAAAGTGATGAGTTATATGATGGAAGATCTAAATCGAGGTCATACGATGGGTATGAGTAGCTTGACGTGTAGTCGTAAGATGGTAATGAGTAACTTGGTAACGAATAATCATAACTCGGAAGTGAGTAATCACTATCAAACAAAGACGACCCCGAATTGTAGTTGGAGGAGGTATCAAACAAGCTAGAGTAATCGTAGCTCGGAGAGCTATAATCGTTATCAAAAAGCGAAGATCTATACGATGGCGTTATGTAACTCGGAATATTTAAATCATCGAGGTATGAGGAGTCAGAATAGCTAGAAGAATAATCGTATGAGGGGGTGTAATCGAAGCTATCACTATCGAAAATATCAGAGTAATCTAGATAAGAGTAGTTATAGCTCGAGTAGCTATCTTGATTTGCTTCATAAATACTTTTCCCAACATAGTAATCCGTGTCCGCAATGTATGAGGGCGTATACCAAGAACTGGAATAATTCTTTGAAGAAGAAAAGTAGCTCGGATTGTAAAAATCTTCTGCCTCGGTTCCACCCGAGTAGCTGTAGTTGTCGTACTTTAGCGCATTTGGTTCAGACCGAACATAGCCATTAACCCAGGTACCATCAGAACGAAAATAACCGTCAACCGAGACATAGGCTTGCGCTGACTGACTAAACACAAAGGCAAATAATAGGGTCAGAAAAATGGGTACTTTTGGTAAAAACGATGCTTTTAAATAGGTCATAATTTGAGCCTACTCCTCCAGCGAAGAAAAATCAAAACCGATTGGTTGGGCCGGCGGGAGCAGAGGTTACCCGGTTTACGCTGGTACGGATTCAGCCTGTTCGATTAACCAGTGAGTGTCGAACCCAACATTGCCATTCTTAAGATCCTCATCCAATTTTCGTACAGCATCGTAGGAAAGGTATTTCACCACTTCATTGAGCCGTAAATAGTCATTGGTGAACGTCGGTCGTCGAAGTTGTTCAAATACATTATCGCGCCTGCTGCGATCCGCCACGATGAAGAGCGGGTAGTTTGAGTTTGGGGCTAGCGCTCGGAGATCCGAGAGCCTCAAAATTCCTGAATAAATTGATGTCGAATGTTCTATCTCAAATGC
>JACQKH010000029.1 GCA_016204585.1 Candidatus Kerfeldbacteria bacterium | reverse complement strand
TCTGACCGTCATCAAAACGGTTGACACTGATGGTAACGGCACGGTTGATCAGACCAATGCCACGGACTGGACCTGGGACTTAGACGGCGGCAATCAAAACTTCGCCACCGGTTCAACGCAATCCGTCATCACCGGCAGCCACAGCGTCTCCGAGGATAATAAGGACAACTTCCACAACCTAAACTACGAGTGCCGCGATAATGAGTCCGAGGACGTGGTCGCTGAAGGCACCGGAACGCTGATTCCGGAAGTGGACGTCACGACTGACGGTGTCACCTGTGTCTTCACGAACGTCCGCGACACCGGCACAGTCACGCTCGAGAAAATCGTACTTGGCGGCACGGCCCAGCCCAGCGACTGGAGCTTCACTATTGGCGACACATCGGGCTACCGCTCAGGCGACGAGGTTACGCTGCCAACCGGCGACTACCCGATCAGCGAATTCGGGCCGAACGGCTACTCCTTTGACTCGGCCAGCGGCGTCTGCTTCGTGCCTGAACTTGACCGACTGACCACGGCGGTAACTCCGCCCATGGGCAGCGCCGTCCTGCGTGTCACCACCGAGGGCGGGACGTGCACCTTCACCAACGCCCGCGACATGGGTACGGTCGTGGTGCACAAGAACGTCGATACCGACGGCAACGGCTCTTTCGACCTGACCAGCGACTCAGCGGCCAATGATCTCGGCTTCCGCTGGTCACTGGATGGCAGCGCAGCTGATCGCCTGATGGGCACGTCTGAGAACGTTACCACACTCGACAATCACGCTATCAACGAAAACGCCGTGGTCAACTACCATCCGGTCGGCTGGTTCTACAACGACGATCAAACCTCATGCGCGGACCAAGAACTGAATTCGCTCCCAGCCAACGTCACCGTGAGCAAGAACGGCACCACGGAGATCACCATCTGCAACGCCCGCGACACCGCTCCGCTAACAGTCATCAAAACGGTTGACACTGATGGTAACGGCACGGTTGATCAGACCAATGCCACGGACTGGACCTGGGACTTAGACGGCGGCAATCAAAACTTCGCCACCGGTTCAACGCAATCCGTCGTCACCGGCAGCCAGGCGGTCAACGAAGACCAGAAAGTGGGCTTTCACTCGCTCGGCTGGTCCTGCGTAGCGAACGACCAAGCGCAGACTCCGCTCGGATCAGGATCCGGTGAAGCGCTATCGGTCAACGTCCCGCTGGCCGGCGCAACCTGCACCTTCACGAACCAGCTCAATGTCACGACCATCGGTCTTGACAAGCAGGGTCCGGCCACAGTCACGGCCGGTGACAATATCGCCTACACGCTTGCCTGGTCGGTCAGCGGCAACACCCCGGCTACCAACGCCGTCATTACGGATTCGATTCCCACGAACACGACCTTTGTTTCCGCCGGCTGCGGTACGACCGTCGGCACCTGTGCAGTCAACTCCGCCACCAGCACGATTTCTTGGAATCTCGGCTCACGCAATCCGGGTGAGTCCGGTACGGTCACACTGACCGTCAAGTCAAACTCACCGCTCACCAACGGCACGGTTATTGCGAACACCGGCACCTTTGACACCGACCAAACTGAACCGGTCACGGACACTGTCAATACGACTGTGTCTTCACTGCCGGTCCTCGGCCTGCAAAAAACCGCAGACCCGACCACTGTTCCGGCTGGACAGAACGTTACCTGGACCGTGAAATGGAGCGTCTCCGGTAATGCGCCGGCAACGAGCGTCGTTATCACCGATCCGATTCCGGCCAACTCGACTTTCGTTTCGGTCGCTGACGCTGGCGTCTACGACGCAGCGACAAACAAGGTCACTTGGAACCTCGGTACGCAAACGCCAGGCGCTTCCGGCGAAGTCCATTATGTAGCAAGGACTGCGAATCCGATTACCAATGGCACGGTCATCACGAACACTGCCACCATCGACTCCGCCGAAACCGATCCGGCGATCTCAGCATCGGCAGTGGTAACGGTTACCTCGGCGCCTGATCTCACGATCACCAAGACCTCGGACGTCGCCACCTTCACCAATCCCGGCAAGGTCTTGACCTACACCGTAGTAGTCACCAACAAAGCCACGGCCACCGACACGGCGCGAAACGTTGTGCTTACTGACACGCTTCCTTCAGGATTCACTTTCGCGATTGACGGATCGACCACCAAGTCCTTCATCATCGGCAACCTGGCTCCCGGACAATCCGCTACTCTCACCTACCTCGTGAACATCAGTGGCACGCAGGCCGCCGGCACCTACAACAACCTGGCTAAAGCCAAGGGTGACAATACCAACGAAGTGACCGCGATTGCGCCGGTCGAGGTCCGCGTGCCGCAGGTGCTAGGCGTCGAGACTAACCCCGACCTGACAATAACCAAAACTGTTAACCACCGAACTACAAAACCCGGCGACGTGGTCAGGTACACACTGACAATCAAGAATGTTGGAGACGGTGATGCCGACAACGTAGTGATCACCGACACGCTGCCAGCCGGCCTGTCCTTCGTTAACGCTCATGGCAAGATCATGACCTGGGAGATCGGCACGCTGCCAGCCGGACACACCAGGGTGGTAAACGTTGATGTCCGCGTCAACTCGAGCGCCAAAAAAGGCGAATATGAAAACGTCGGCGCGGTCAGCGCTGACCAAGTTCCGGAAAAACTGGCAAAGGCCGCCATCAACGTCCGCGTGCCGACTGTCCTCGGCCTGGCTACTACCGGTACCGGACCGCTCGATTACCTGATCGCTTTCATCGGCACAACCCTCCTGGCATTGGGCATCCTCGGCATCCGACGTAAACATAAGGAGAGTCCAACCGGTTAACCACTAGCCAATTTCCGGGTATTCTGGTAGGCTCGAATCAGGCCAAACGCCTACCAGAATACCCTGGTGGAATCCACTAAAACCGCTAATATTAAGGAGGTTAACAGCATATGAAGCAATACCTTACCAAAACCCTGACGGTCGCTTCGCTGATCGTCTCAGGCGCGCTGCTCGCGTCCACTGCCGCGGCCCAGAACGTGGTCGGGCCGAGTCCGGAGCAGCCGATCCCGCTGACCAAACCAGTGCTTGAAGTCACAAAAACAGCGGACACTTCCACCACTGTGCCTGGCGGCATCGTGACATACACCGTGACCGTCAAGAACACCGGTGATGCGGCTGCCCAAAGCCTTAAACTAGAGGATATCATGCCGGTTGGTTTAAGTCTTACCACCACTGGCAAAAACACCTTTACCTATACCTTCCTGGGCGAGCTGGAACCCGGAAAAACGGTTTCGACTTCATACTCAGCCAAGGTAGACAAAAATATTGCGGCCTTCGGCGAGTACGTGAATGTGGTAAGCGTTTCTGCGGCCAATCACAATCCAATCGCCGCCCGATCGTCAGTGACGGTCAAGGCGCCTGAAGTAAAAGGTGTCCAAACTAAGACCACAACTCAACCAACGGCGTCCCCACCCGAGGGCGAGGTCCTCGGCGCCGAGACGCTGACTGATACTGGTGTTGGTCAACTAGACGTCTTCCTGGCGCTGCTCGGTGCCGGTTTGATTGGTACTGGGTTCATCGGTCTACGAAAAGCAAATAAGTCTCAATAAACTCCGCCCGGCGGAAGTTCCCTCCAATTATTGATGACCACAAGCTCTAATCGATCTTCCTCGAACGGCTCCGCCGACTCCCTTGTGAAGCGGCGGAGTGTTCGCAAGCAAGGTTGGTGGTGGAGGCGAGGCGCCAGGACTAGAATAATCCTTTCTGTTACTTCGCTCTTGCTCGGTCTAGTCATCCTGGCCATTCCATTTTCACCCTGGATCCTCTACCGCGTCTTCAAACCTGATCCGGCCTATCCCTATCCGACGAAACTGGCCGGAACGCAGTTTGTCCCAACCCTACCAGACGCCAAGGAAACTGCTATCCCTCGAGACAACCGCCTGGTCATTCCGAAGATTGGCGTGAATGTGCAAATCGTTGAAGGACAAGACGAGCGAGCGCTGTCCCGAGGAATCTGGCACCTGCCGCAAACCTCGACTCCCGAGAAGGGCGGCAACACCGTTCTCACCGGTCATCGATTCAGATATCTTTCCGGTCCCAAAACGCTCTATCTTCTCGACCAGATGGCTGTCGGCGACGTCATCATTGTCTACTGGAAAGGGAAAGAATACGATTACCGGGTTCGCGAACGGCGAATCGTCAACCCTGACGCCGTCAGTATCTTGAACAACACCGCCCAACCCCAGTTGACCGTTTTCACCTGCACGCCCGTCTTCAGCACCAAGCAGCGCCTCGTTCTCTTCGCTGATCCAATCCTTAATACCTAACCACAATCATACTCCTATGAGACAACGAATCCTTGGAGGGATCGCCGTCCTGATTGTCGTTCTGCTCACCGCTAGTGCAGCCACCGCAATCGGACCGATCACTAGCGTCGCCATCTCGCCATCAGCGCAATCTCTGGCAGCGGGAGCTAGTCAAACCTTTACGGTCCAAGGCCAGGACGCCAACGGCGCCACCGCCGACCTGACAGCTAACAGCACCTTCACCACCACCGACCCGCGCGGATTCATGACCGCCAATGTCTACACCGCGGGAACCGCCGGCGCTTGGGTGGTCAGCGCGAATTACAACAATCTCAGCGCCGAGGCCAAGGTCACCGTCACCCCTGGCGAGATAAAGGAGCTGGTGGTCAATCCGAACTCCTTGCCGGAGTACATGCAAAACGGCGAGTCAAGAACCTTTATGGCCGAGGCCTTCGACGGCTTCAACAACCCGATCAAAGATTTTTCGGTACAATGGAGTCTGGAAGGAAAAATAGGCACGATCACTGCCCTCAATAATGACAGGGCCAAGTTCACGGCTACAGATGTCGGCAAGGGCCGCGTCCTAGCGAAAAGCGGAAACGAGACGGCGCTGGTTGACGTCGCTGTCACTAAATCTCCGGAACCACCGGCACTCGTTAATGTCAACACCAACACTACGCCCCAAACTAACGCCAACGGCAACACCAATGCTTCGCCAGTAGTAGATGAAACGAACCTCACGGCCGATGCCAACGCCAACGAAAATACAAACGCGGGCGTAACGGCCGAACCGACTATCTGCACCGGCTGGACAAAAACTAGTTGGGTTTGGATTTTCATCCTATATGTCGTACTTCTCGCGCTGTCCCTGGCCATGATCCGAACATCACGCCCGCCATGGTGGTGGGTCGCGCCGTTTATCCTGACCGTGGGGGCGTTGTGGATCTACTTCCAGTACCGCTGCTACCCAGTTTACCCGGCTTGGCCTTACCTAGTGCTGCTAGTGGCCATTATCGGCGCATCCTGGTTCACCTGGCGACGCGGCGGACCGCTGCCACCAAGCTAGGATCTTCTCTAGTTATACGGAACCAACCACGTCCATTGATCGGACGTGGTTTTTGCCTGTCGCTGCCACGTGCTATACTGGCCCTGTGGAATTCCCTAAGATTGTCCTCATTCCAATCCTGTCAGGGCTGATCGCGCAACTATCGAAACTCCTGGTTGAAACCGTCCGCTCCGGCTCCGCTGACTTACGAGTCATCAACAGATACGGCGGCATGCCCTCATCGCATACCGCCCTGGTCGTTTCCCTGACCACCGTTATCGGACTGATGGAGGGTTTATCGTCCGCCGCCTTTGCGGTGGCCATCATTTTTTCTCTGGTCACCGTTCGCGATGCCATCGGCTTTCGGATGTACCTCGGCGAGCACGCTCATATCCTCAATAAACTCATTGAAGATCTGCCGGCCCGCGAGAAACCAAGGTTTCCCAAACACATTATCGAACGGATCGGCCACACGCCGGCCGAAGCGATGATAGGAGCGCTAATCGGCATCGCCTCAACACTTATCCTCTGGTTTATCCTACCGTAGTCTGCTACCGTTGACATCGCGTACAAAAGTGCGTTCCCCGACCTTGGAACGTAATTTTTCGTATTATTCCGTCCCGGCGATAGCAGCGCAGTCCCGACCGGCCGTAAACCTTAAGATGTAAAGCCATTCGCCCGGTCCGCCCGCTCGGCGTGCGGAAAAAACGCAAAGTCGTCCCCTGCCAGCGGACGCCGACAGCTATTGATTTACGAAGACCACGATATAAGGCCCGTCTCTCAGCCACCCGCAAGCTACTGATGCGACGGGTTGGACGTACTCGGCCATACCAACATGCTTCATCAGCGTAGATGTTTCCTAAACCAGCAACCACATGCTGATCTAGCAGGGCCGACTTTACCCGCTTTTGCCGGTGCTGGCGAAGGATGCGTTCAAAAAGGGCAACCGTAAAGTCAGACGACAGCGGCTCAGGGCCGTAACCTTGCCCCTCCAGCCAGTACTCCAAATCAACGGTCGGCACCAGTTTCACAAAACCAAACTGACGCTGGTCGTTGAAGAACAACGTCCCGCGATTCGTGACGAAGATGACGTGGCTATACTTGTTCGGCAAATCATCGAGTCCGCCGGGAATTGGGTGACCGCCGGCGACCATCCGACCACGTCGCGGTCGCCAGATTAGTTGACCGGACATCTTGAGGTGAATAATCATTGTCCAACCATGGCCGCCAGCACGGCGGCGGCCCGTCGATAACTCAACCAGTAGCAGCTTAGAGCGACGTCGAAAGCGACGAATGGTGGTCCCTACCACTCGCCGCCGAAACAAAGTTATTGGAAGCTTGACTATTTTAGGTAGACCGACAGCCACCTGCGTAATGCCTGATCCAGGAACAACGCGCTGCAGGTGCCGACGAATTGTTTCAACTTCCGGCAGTTCAGGCATCGGGTGAAGCGCTCCCCGAGCTGACGCTCGGGGTATCAGCCCTTTCGGGCCTTCGGAGCGCGGAACCCCGCACCGAAAGCCCGCTTGCAAACCATTCATCCCGCGGGCTGACGCCCGGGGCTTTCTGGTGCGTGGGTAAAACCAAAGAATTTTTCCGACACAGATCGGTAAACCATTTCGCGCTCGGCCGTAACCGACGCCGCTGTGTGGTAAAATCGACCTCAACCAGGCCGAATTTCTGTGACCGGCCCTCGCGCCACTCGAAATTGTCAAGCAACGACCAGTAAAAGTACCCGCGTATCTCGATGCCCTCGGCCAGCGCTCGATGAACCTGCACCAAGTAGTCGCGGATGAAACTTATTCGAAGTTTATCGCTTGCATCAGCCAAGCCGTTTTCCGTAATGTATATCGGTTTACCATACTCGGCGGCAATTTTCAGTACCCGGTACATCGACTCTGGAAATATCTGCCATCCCGAATCGGTCTGTGGTTGGCCTTGCGGTTCATTGACAATCAGTTGCCTTAACCCGCCAAAACGAATGCGCTGATGATGATAATGATTGACCCCGATAAAATCCACGGACGCGGCGGTTCGCTCTAGCCACCGCCGGTTGAACTGATAGTCGCTGACCCTGGTGGCCCAACGGTCGAGCAATATTCCAGAATGACGAGGTTCGAAGTCCACCAGGTTCTGGGCAAAACCGACCATCGCCCCTGGTGCCAGCCGGCGAACTGTCTCAGCCGCACTGTGGTGCGCGCGAATTAGGTTTGTCAGCGCGCGCCTAGCCCGAACCCATGATTTCGCCTCTGGCGGCCAGTAGCCAAGGCCGTAGCTCAACAGGGCGTAGACGTTCGGTTCGTTCACGGTAAGCCAAAATTTGACCTCTGGGAGGGCCTGGATTGCCGTTGCAACGTATTTACTGAACAACTGGTAGGCGTCGTTTGCCGCCCACCCACCCCGCTCCGCGAACCACCTGGGATTAGTGAAGTGCCAAAGCGTAACAAATGGCTCTATGCCCTTAGCCCGGATGGCGCGAACAACCTCACGGTAGTGTTCTAGAGCTGGCTCATTCCATTGTCCGGGCAAAGGTTCAATTCGGCTCCATTCCAGAGAAAACCGATGTGAAGTATGGCCTAACGATTTAGCTAATTCAAAATCGCTGATATACCGATGCCAGTGGTCGCAGGCCGCGCCCGAGCGCTCCCCATTTTTAACTCGACCCAGTTTTTCCCACTCGGTCCAGTCATTGTCCTGCCCGCCTTCAACCTGATGAGCCGACGTGGCCGCGCCCCAGAGAAAACCGTCGGGAAATCTCAAGCTCGTTGCCATTACACAAATTGTCTAATCAACTATTCCCGCTTACGCCCGACACCTAGTCCTACGTATTCCAAAGTTCCCTGACCTAAATCAACCATAAGGACCCGTTCTATCCTTCGCAGATATTTCCTTCCATTCCCCCACCTGATCGTCCCAACGGTATGCCCTCACCGTGGATATCTTGTCGGTCGACGAGTACTGGTACCGGACGCTGACGCTCCCGCCAATCCGTTTCGAACCGATCGTGCTTTTCCCAACCACCCGCGGCTTGCTAATACGCTCGAGCTTCATCTTTCCTTGCGGCGTTTCGAACTCGATTCGCTCCGTATCGCCACTCACTTCGTCGCCGCGCGTTACCTCGTGGTCAAGCACCTTGAACGTGTCCTGGATCCGACCGATGGTTTCCTGCCATTGCTCATCATTCATAATTCGTTCTTCATGCTTCGCCTCTCAGAAATACGTAGTAAGCTTTTCCGGGTCAATCATTCTATTTCGGGCGGTCGTTTCGCTGATCGCTCCGGCCAGGTAGAGCTGACGGAGGGTCAAATCCATCGTTCGCATTCCCTCCTTAATGCCCATTTGCATGGTTGAAGGGATTTGCGCAATTTGGTTCTCGCGGATAAGATTCGCCACCGCCGGCGTATTAATAAGAATCTCTCGGGCCGCCACTCGCCCGCCACTTTCAGACGGAACCAACTGCTGGGCAATGATGGCCCGGGGGACGCCGGACAGCTGTAAACGAGCCTCGTCCTGCTGATAGGGCGGGAACGTGTCAATAATACGGTCCACCGTCTGCGCGGCGTTCGGCGTGTGGAGAGTGGAAAAAACGAGGTGACCGGTTTCAGCCGCGGTCAGGGTCGCCCGGAACGTCTCGAGATCGCGCATTTCCCCGACGAAGATCACGTTCGGATCTTGGCGGAGAATACGTTTCAGCGCGGCAAAAAACGAGTGGGTATCAATGTCAACCTCGCGCTGTTCAATAATGCTCTGCTTGGGGGTGAAAACGAATTCGATTGGATCCTCAATGGTGATGATATGCGCCCGACGCTCGGTATTAACGATATCAATCATGGCGGCAATGGTCGTCGACTTGCCAGAACCCGACGGTCCGGTCACCAGCACCAGTCCATTGTTCAGATGAGTGAGTTCGTAAATGGTCTCGTCGAAACCCAGTTGACTGGGCGTGGGCACCGTCTTCGGTATGAGGCGGATGGCGACACCGATGTTCCGAAGTTCGTAGTGAAGGTTAATCCGGAAACGGCTGAGGCCCGGGAGTTCGTAGGCGGTGTCGAATTCCTGTTCATACTCAAAACGCTTGATCTGCGGAGCGCTGAGGACGCTGTAGATGAGCGACTTGGTGTCGCTGGCGGTAAGCGGCGGATAACTATCGAGTGTTTCCAGCCCGCCGTCAATCCGAACGGTCGGCGGCTGACCAACAATGAGGTGTAAATCGGACGCGCTCGCTTCCACCGCCTTCGTCAGGAGTTCGTGAAGCGTCATGAATCTACATTATCATACCTGACTGAAGAATGCACTGACGATACGGCGTTAATAATAGCCGCTTACCTGCTTTACCCACGCACCAGTCCCGCCGGCTGGCGGGACGGATGCGGGGTTCCGCTCCACGGAACCACGTATCGAGAGAAACCACGGCCGCCCGGCCTTCGTAGCCGAAGCTACTTCGGCGGAGAGGGCTGAGGCCGTGGAGCTTCACTCTTGGACGACGCCGACTCAAATCGCTGTTACTGCCATCTAACCTCAGGCGTTCATCGCGGCGTTCTAAGAAATCGCTCAACAACTCGCGACCATGGCACCTTGGCGATCGCGTACATCAAGATGGTCAGGGCGAGCAACGTCCCGAGTTGGTAGAGAACCACCGAGCGAACCGAGCTGGCTGAGGCCGCCGTCTGGATTGAGCGGCCAAAAAAAACAATGATTAATCCAGCCGTGATTTTTCCGAGGGTAGACGGTACAATCAACTTCCACACGCTGTAACGCAGTATGCCGAGCGGGATGAAAAGTATATCGTCAGGCATCGGCGTCATGGAAAACAAAAATAACAAAGCGGGAACGACCTTAGGCCGGTGGTGAATAAGTCGCTGGAGCGCGGTGTACTCTTTAGGTCGATGCCGATGAATAGCCCCGGCGCCGGCGCGACCAAGGAAGTAACCGGACAGCTCTCCGAGCTCGGCCCCGATCCCCGTCAGAGTCCCGAGAACGAGCGGGTTAAGTCCGCTAGTCGCCAGAAAGAAGACGAGAATGGTATACGGAAAAACAACGACGATCGTCAGGTTGCCGATGAGCGCCGTAATAAAAGCGCCGAAGTATCCGTAACGAACCGCCCAATCCGTCCAAGCTCGGAACAGACGGACGTTCCATTCGGCCAAGGTCGAGTTCGTCAGAATCAAAATCCCACCGACGAGGATCGCTGTCATCGCGACGACCAGAACGAGTTCGGCGGTGCCAAAGCGTCTTGATACAACCATCGTAGCTATGGCCTGGTCGGAGGTTGCTGGCGGACCCGTCGCCAGCGCTGGCCAGTCTCGACCACCGCCCAAAAAGTAAAGCTTACTGCCGCCGACCAAACGACATTGACCACAAACGGCACCAACCAGAACTCCGGCTTAATGCCGGTATCAGGCAGATACGGAGTCTTCAAGAATATTGGTAAGCCTAAAGCCACCAGCTGCCAATCGCATTCTGGGTGACAGTTGACGCGCCACATCGAGTAGAAAGAGGCGCCGACCAACAACACCATGGCGGTGATAACGTACCGTTTCATGATTTTTTCTCCGCCGCCGGTCGGTAGTACTTCTTGCCTTTTAAGCGATCTGGAAGATACTGCTGTTCGCCTTCCCGCGAACCAGGTTTGTAGTTGTGAGAATACTTGTAACCCTTCCCATAACCAAGTTCTTTCATCAGATCGGTTGGCGCATTGCGCAGATTAAACGGCACTGGCTCGTTCAAGGTTTCCCGCACGTCTTCCAGCGCCTTGTTATAGGCGACGTAAGTCGCATTCGACTTCGGCGCGGTAGCCAAGTACACGGCTACATGGGACAGGTTGATCTGGCACTCTGGCAGACCGATTAAATCCACTGCTTGCATGCAGGCCACGGCCAGCGGCAACGCCTGGTGGTCGGCCATACCCACGTCTTCCGAAGCAAAAATCACCATCCGCCGCGCAATAAAAAGCGGATCTTCGCCGGCCTCCAGCATACGCCCGAGGTAATACAGCGCGGCGTCGGGACTGCTGCCGCGGATGGACTTTATAAAAGCGCTAATGATGTTGTAGTGCTCCTCGCCTTCCTTGTCGTAGAGAAGCGCGCGGTGCTGCAAAGATTCAGCCGCGGTCGGCAAGGTGATGATACGCACGCCGGCGCGATCAAGTTTCGTCGCCTTGACGCTGATTTCCAAGGCATTAAGCGCTGTCCTGGCATCGCCGTTCGCCACGGTCGTGAGTAGACGCATGGCCTTTTCGGCAACCTCGATTTTTGTCTTGCCGTATCCTCGTTCCGGATCTTTCAGCGCTCGGTTGACAATGGTCTGAAGGTGTTCCGGTTCAAGGCGTTTGAGCACGATCACGCGGCCTCGTGACAACAACGGCGAAATAACCTCAAAGCTCGGGTTCTCCGTGGTCGCGCCAATCAGCGTCACCATCCCCTGCTCCACATACGGCAGCAAGGCGTCCTGCTGGGCCTTGTTCCAACGGTGGATTTCGTCAATAAACAGGATGGTGCGCCGACCGTAGAGTTTTCGATTGTCCTGGGCCCGAGTAATCACCCGACGCAGGTCATCTTTGCCGCTGTCCACGCCTGAGAGCTTGATGAATTCTGATTTCGTAATATTTGCAATAATCGCAGCCAGCGTGGTTTTCCCAGAGCCAGGCGGTCCCCAAAAGATAATGGAAAACAGCTCGTCGTTCTCGACGGCCTTGCGCAAGATGGTTCCCGGACCAATAATTTCATCCTGGCCAACGAATTCGTCAAAATTCTGTGGCCGCATGCGGTCAGCCAGCGGCGCGTTTACGCTCAGGTCTTTAGCGAGTTTTGTGTCGAAGAGATCAACCATAGGATCTCGCGATTAGTGCAAATCTTCCTTCGGGCAGACCTTTTTCCCGACGATGGGAAAATAGTTCGCGCGATTCAAAGGTGCACCGATTGTCGCGCTGGACCTGCTCTGAGGATATACCAAACTCCGCGAGCGTGGAATAGATGGCGGCGCTAAGGTCAAGGTGAAAGCCGTCCTGGTCCGGGCGAACTGGCAAGGTGTTGTTAGCCGGAAGCTGTCGAAAGTGATAGTGCCGTTCGCATACGCCCGGACCGATAAACACAACTAGCGAGCGGGAGGAGACGCCATGCTCCACGCCCAGTCGAAGAAAATCCGTGAGCAGGCCGGCTTGAAGTTCTGCTCGCCCGGCGTGAAAAACGCCGATCACCGGTGCCTCCGGGTCGTAGAACGCAACCGGGAAACAATCGGCCACGATCAGAAAAAGTGCTTTTGAGGGATTTGCCAGCCAGACCCCCTCCGACCCAAAGCCAGGATTTGAAACGCCGTTGAAAGTCGGGGCTTTTTCCAGCCAATGCACTCCGTATGTAACGTCGAGCGAGAGTGGAAAAACGCCCTGATCCCGAAGTCCGAGGGTTTGAAACCACCGCTGACGATTCACTGTCACCTCCTCCACTGAACCGTATCGAAATGACATGTTTCCCTCGTCTTTTTCAGAAATAGTTACCCGAAAGTGCGAATATTTACTTTCGAACGGTAAGCGCCAAGGTATTCTCCTCTGAACTTTCTTTACTTCACGCTCAGTCATATTTTTTCAACAAATAGCTTGCCAGTGTCACCTTTCTAGCATCAGGCTGAACGTGCGTTTCTTCGCCGACCGATTCAAGGTTGAATATCTCGCCGAAGTTCTTCTTGATTTCATTTTCACTGACGCTTTTCGGCCAGCGCATACGCGGTGAAAATGTCAGAAGCAAGTACGTTCCCCCGCCCTTCAGAACGCGCGCGATTTCTTTAGCATAAGACGCTTTCCGACGTTCTTGGTGGTGAAAAACTCCCCGATCAAAAACGGAATCAAACATCGCATCGGTAAACGGCAGGCGCCGGGCGTCCGCCACCCGGAAATCAACGGCAATAGCGTGAGCCGCTGCCAGTTCGCGGGCGCGGACAATGGCGGTCTTGGAGATATCCACGCCGGTCACTTCCAAACCCCGCTCGGCCATCCACACCGCCTGCGTGCCTGATCCGCAACCGACGTCCAATACCCTTCCGCGAATGCTTCCACTTTCGACCAAACGTACGAGGGTTGGAGAAGGCTTTCCGCTCTCCCACGGCAAGTCGCTGATCGCCAAAGTTCGATAAAGTTCTTCCCACTCTGCGGCTGAAGTGTTCATGGCAAAAAGTTTGAACTTTTGTATGGCTTTCCAGATCTGTCCCTTGGATTGGACGTTCATATCCAATGTTCGGAAGTTTATCAAGCACGACAATCCACACCAATGGACCGTCGGAGCAAGTACGGCTAAAGACCGCCGGTCTACTTTCCGCCAAATCGTCGCTCGCGTCGGCGATACTCTTCGAGCGCGGCGTCTAAATCCTTGGCTGTAAAATCCGGCCAGAGCTTTTCGGAAAACACGTACTCGCTGTATTCGGTTTGCCACGGCATGAATCCGGATAAACGGTGTTCGCCGCTGGTTCTGATAACCAAATCGGGTTCGGGAATATCGGGCTGGTAAAGGTGCTTGGTGATTAGCGTCTCATCGACGGAATCAGCATCCGGCTTGGCCCGCACGATCGCTCGGACTGCATCCACAATTTCCGCTCGGCCGCCATAGTTGAGGAGAACATTCAACGCTCCGCGAGTGTTGTCGCGCGTTAGGTTGACCGCGTCAGCCACGAGTTTCTGAAGCCTGGTCGATAATTCATGGATTCGGCCGGTCACGAGCAAGCGAACATTCTTGCGATTGAACTCGGCGATCTCTTCGCGCAGCACCCACTCCAGCAAATTCATCAGAAAGCTGACCTCGCGCTTGGCGCGTTTCCAGTTTTCCGTGGAGAACGCCCAGACCGTCAAGAACTTAATCCCTCGGTCGAGCGCGGCATCGCCGATTTTTTTCAACGTCTTATATCCGGCGCGATGACCTTCCAAGGCGGGTATGCTATTTTTCCGCGCCCACCGGCGGTTGCCGTCCATGATAATGGCGACGTGCTGCGGCGTGTGTGTGCTCATAAGTGAATTGCGATGGTCTGGTCGGCCTTAGTGGACGACGTTAGAACTACCGTCGCTAATCTTAACACAGGGTTTCAGACTTGTTTCATGGTCATTCACAGACGGAGGCAAGAGGGCTGGCCGCGACCACGATTAAATCTACCTCGATGAATACTGTGCGGTAACATCGAAAAGGCTAAGCTTCGGTTCTGCACCCACTGCCTTGAAAATGACAATTCCGCGGGGGGTTTCTCCTGATGTACGCATGGCCTCAAGCGCCTCCCTACTCTCCCAGACTGTAATGATGCGCCATACATTCGCGTCACGCTGCTGCACGAGAAAACTCTCAAGCGGTGCCTGCGCCCCGCCCAACGCCGATGTCTGTTTGTTATATGCCGCCGTAATCTGCTTTCCTTGTTCAGGAGATAGCTCTGCCTCGAGAGTGGTGATGACCATAGAACTTCTTCCTCCGATGTGCTAATAAATTGTCTGGTCGGGGTAGGCGGGATCGAACCGCCGATCTCACGGTCCCGAACCGTGCGCG
>JACQKH010000034.1 GCA_016204585.1 Candidatus Kerfeldbacteria bacterium | reverse complement strand
TGCCCAGACAACGCCAGCTCCATGGCCTGGGCGTCGGCATTATTCAAGATCAGCCGCTCCTCAATCACCTGCCCGCGCCGGGCGTTCTTCACGTCAATGGGCGACGTGAGCTGGCCCAAAGCCAACGCCGCAAACGGCGCTGCCAGCGTAATCGTTACTGCAATTCCGATGAGCGTTCTCTGCATCATACAGATCATCTCTAGAGTGAAGCGTAAAACGTGAAGCGCAGATCGGTCCACACCGCACCGTCATTCTGGCCGCGACCAGAATCCAACTACCAGTTCGCTCATCTGATCCTGGACCCTGCCAGGATGACGGCTACGTTTCAAGTTGTAAGTTCCACGGCTACTCGGGACTCGTCCTGGGTCCCACAACTGCGGGACCCAGGACTTTCCCGGAAAATCAACTATTCGCCGCAGGAAGGATGAGCTTCTGTCTGTGCGTCCAATTGCATCGTACCAGTGTAGTTTCCGTTAGTGTTGGGGAACTTTTTTACCAAGATGGAGAAGTCCACCTCGTCATCCTCAGAGAGCTCAAGCGTGTTCTCGAGCGGTTCCCAAACGCCCGGGTTGTAGATTGAGAAAGTGGCGTCCGAACCAACGCGGCCGTCGTACTCGACGTTCGACACGCCATTGGTCGTACCCAGCCCCATGTCGTCCTGCTTGACCAGTAGGGTCATGCGGGTGTTGCCGGTGTTACGAACCGTCGGCAGGCCATCGCCATTGCTGAAGGTTAGGTTGCCGTTCTTGATCTTGTGAGTGTTGAGCTTGACGTTACCGTAGTCCACGCTGGTGAAGTCCACCGCGAACGCGGTCAGCGGCAGGTAGACCAGCTTGTTTTGGAGAATGTCGCTGTCCAGACCGGCCTTGTCGGCCGCGTGCACGTCCACCCAATACATGCCGTCAGGGTCTTCGTATGAGAGCTCGCGGGTGCCGCAATAGACCGCGGCGGTCTCCTTCTGCAGCTCGCCGTCCTGCGCGCAGATCTCAGCGTAGTCGTAGCCCGTGGCCCACTCCGGCAGGTTGTTGTTGTTGTTGCGGATGGCGTCGCAGATGAGCGCCAAACCGTTTGCCTTGGAGAGCTGGCTCAAGAGGACCTCATCGTGCACCGGCTCATGACAACCGCTCGCGCCGTTGTGGAACGACACATCCTCGGGGTAGAAAACATCGGCGTAGACCGCGTTGATGTCCGCCAGACCGTCTGGATCGGTGGCCACCGCGCAGTAGGTTACCGAAGTATTCACCTGGTACTGGCCCGAGGGCAGGAGCTGGGCACCCGCGGCGATGCTGTCGTCAGCACCCTGGGTGCCGCCGCGCATTTCCCACTTCACTTTGATGATCGGCTTCTCACCGCCGCCGGTGCTGCGGGTAAAGCCGGTGGACACGGAACCGTTCGTCTGCGCGACTGCCGACAGCGGGCTGATGGCCAGCGCCAGGGCGAGCGCGTAGAACGCCGCAAACAATTTTTTCGACATAAGTGTGTTGTAGTTCGGGATCGGGTTAATGGTTTCTCATTGACCGGCACTTTCGCGACAACCTTCGGCCGCTTGCCCCACGCCGGTACGCGCTTCCCAAAAGCAGGAAACGAAACCCGACTTGGCCCCCCACCATGGGGTCAGCGGCTCAAGGTGCTCCTCCCCGCGTTCGGCGGGGTTCGACCTTTGGATGAAAAGTACCTTTCCTCTGCTGGCCCCGATTGCGGGGACGGATTCAGCAAAGGAAAGTTACTTTATAGCCAAAATAAAACTTGCCGTGTATAGGCAAGTCACCAGTAAATACAACCCCCCCCACGCGCAGCCGTACTGGCGCGCGCAAACTTCAGCCTTCGGCGTGTGGCACTTCTCGTGACTAGCAACGAGGACAAGCATGTGACCAACGCTCGATACCTAGGGCACACAGAACGCACGATAGCACGACCGATACTGTTTTTTTGCCTAACGCAAAAACACCAATCTCCCCTCCTGTCATGCTCGCTTCCGTCGTGAAACCCTTCGTCTTTTTGGATGGCGGATTGGTTTTTTTGCTCCCGCGCTGGTGGTGGGAGATTTTTTGTTGGTCGGTTTGTTTCCATATCATAGCATGACGGGTAACCAGTGCAAGTCTTTCCGTCAACAACTTACCCGTAAGTTAACCCTACCTTATGCACAACCCTTTACGGAGGTTCAACCTCCGTGCTAGGATAACGGCGGTATGAAGCCCAGAAATTTCATCAACGACGGGTACTACCACGTTGGCAACCGCGCCATCGGTGGCATGAAGCTATTCGGGGACCTGCGCGACCAGTTGCACTTTCTCACCATGCTCACCGAATTCAACACCACCTCCAATGTGGAGATGCGCTTCGCCAAGACCAAGGCAAAGCTCGTGGGCATGATCCCGGGACTTTCTGGTCAACCGCTCATAGACATCATCGCCTACTGCCTCATGCCCAACCACTTTCACATCATCGTGCGCCAGAGAACTGACCACGGCGTAACCAAATACATGCATAAACTTGGCACCGGCTATACGTTATACTTCAACACGCGGCATGAATCGTCCGGCCATCTATTCCAGAGTAAATTTTTCTCTCAACACATTACTTCTGACGAACAACTCCTGCATACCACAGCCTACGTGCACCTCAACCCAGTTAAACGAAAAAATGGCTCAATTTCGAACAAAAATCTCAAAGAACATGAGCTGTATTTCTTAAAAAACTACCAATGGAGCAGTCTTTCAGATTACAATGGAGACACTTCTCTACAAGACGCAGAAATCCGCTTAATAAAGCCAAAAGTTAATAAATCGATGATAATTAGCTTACTTCAGCAAAAAAAATTCGATTATTGGAGATACATAACTGAATTATGGGCTCCTGATATATACTCAAATAAACAC